>JALYVS010000001.1 GCA_030853115.1 Actinomycetota bacterium | reverse complement strand
CGGCCGGCGGGGCGGGAACGGCGGGCGGGACGGGAACGGCGGGCGGGACGGGGACGGCGGCGGGGCGGGAACCGAATACGCGGGGTGAGCGTCTCACCTTCGACGGGCTGCGCAACCGGGGCTCCCAGCCCGGCCCTGGCGTAGCCGCGACAACGAGGGGAAGCACGGATGCTAGCTAGACACCGTCAGTCGCTCATCCTGCAGACCGTCAGGAGCGACGGCAGCGCCCGGGTCAGCGATCTTACTCAGCGGCTTGGTGTTTCGGATATGACTATCCGCAGGGACCTGGAGGTGCTGGCCCACGAGGGCCTGGTGGAGAAGGTGCACGGCGGTGCGGTCCTGCCGAGGACCCAGGCCAGCCATGAACCGGCCTTCGAAGCCAAGCTGGTGCTCGAGCGGCCGGAGAAGACAGCGATCGCCCGGGCCGCGGCGGACCTGGTCCGGCCGGGCACCGCGATCGCGCTGGCCGCGGGAACGACCACGTTCGCACTGGCCCAGTGTCTGCTCGATGTGCCTGGACTGACCATCGTCACGAACTCGCTGCGAGTGACCAGCGTGTTCAACGGCACCCGGGGCCTGGACGGCACCGCCGACCCGGTGGTGCTGACCGGCGGCGTCCGCACCCCCTCGGACGCACTGGTCGGCCCGGTCGCCGACATGACCATCCGGTCGCTGCACTTCGACCTGCTCTTCCTCGGCTGCTACGGCGTCGACGCCGAGGCCGGGCTGACCACGCCCAATTTGGCCGAGGCCGAGACCAACCGGGCCCTGATCCGGGTCGCGCGACGCGTCGTCGTGCTGGCCGACCACACCAAGTGGGGCCTGGTCAGCCTGAGCTCATTCGCCCGGCTGAACGAGGTGGACGTGCTGATCACCGACGACATGATGGCGCCCGACGCCCGGGCCCAGGCGGTGGACCAGGCCGGCCAGGTGATCTTCGCCGAAAGTATGGCGGCCAGCCTTAGTAGGTCGTGACGACCGGCTTACCCTCGTCGCCGTCGGCGACGGCACCGGCCTCGGCGAGGCGCATGGCCTCTGCGATCAGCGTCTCGACGATCGCGGACTCCGGCACGGTGGCGACCACCTTGCCGCGGACGAAGATCTGGCCCTTGCCGTTGCCTGAGGCAACCCCGAGGTCGGCCTCGCGGGCCTCGCCCGGGCCGTTAACCACGCAGCCCATGACCGCGACCCGCAGCGGGACTTCCATACCCTCAAGGCCCGCGGTCACCTCTTCGGCGAGCTTGTACACGTCCACCTGGGCCCGGCCGCAGGACGGGCAGGACACGATCTCCAGGCGCCGCTGCCGCATGCCGAGCGATTCCAGGATCGCGATGCCGACCTTGACTTCTTCCACTGGCGGCGCGGACAGGGAGACCCGGATGGTGTCCCCGATGCCCTCGGCTAGCAGGGCACCGAACGCGACCGCGGACTTGACCGTGCCCTGGAAGGTCGGCCCGGCCTCGGTCACGCCGAGGTGCAGCGGGTAGTCGCACTGGCGGGCCAGCTGCCGGTAAGCGTTGATCATGACCACCGGGTCGTGGTGCTTCACCGAGATTTTGATGTCGCGGAACCCGTGCTCTTCGAACAGGGAACATTCCCACAGCGCCGACTCGACCAGCGCCTCCGGGGTGGCCTTGCCGTACTTGGCCAGCAGTCGCTTGTCCAGCGAGCCCGCGTTGACGCCGATCCTGATCGGGATCCCGGCGTCAGAGGCCGCGTGGGCGATCTCGGCGATCTTGTCGTCGAACTGCTTGATGTTGCCCGGGTTGACCCGGACCGCCGCGCAGCCGGCGTCGATCGCCGCGAACACGTACTTAGGCTGGAAGTGGATGTCGGCGATGACCGGGATCTGCGACTTCCTCGCGATGGCGGGCAGCGCGTCGGCGTCGTCCTGAGACGGGACCGCGACCCGGACGATCTGGCAGCCGGAGGCGGTGAGCTCGGCGATCTGCTGCAGCGTGGCGTTCACGTCGGCGGTCAGCGTCGTGGTCATCGACTGGACCGACACCGGCGCGCCCCCGCCCACCGGCACCGAGCCCACCATGATCTGGCGGGACAGCCGGCGCTCGGCTAGCGGTGCCGGAGGTGCTTGCGGCATCCCCAGGTCAATGCTCATAACCCATCCGTTCCGTTGGCACTCATTAAAGCCCGGCTGGCACTCCCGGATTCCGGTGCCCCTGCCAGTGTCCACCATCGGCGGACCGGACGCGGACCGACGCTGACGGGCGCGTCGGCTAACACCGGCGGGACCTATCCTCCGGCGATACTCACCGGGTTCACGATGTCGGCCAGGATCAGCACTACGCCGAAGAACATCAGCACCATGAAGATGCCGAAGCTGACCGGGAGCAGCTTGGCCATGTCCACCATGCCGGGCTCGGGCCGCCGACGCAGTCGCGCGAAGGCGGCCCGGATCCGCTCCCAGATGACCACCGCCACGTGACCGCCGTCCAGCGGCAGCAACGGCAACATGTTAAACACGCCCACGAAGATGTTCAGCGACGCGATCAGCAGCAGCACGAAGCTGACCTTGTACTGCCAGCCCGCGTTGGAGGCCACCTCCTGGCCAGTCGCCTCCGCCGCGCCGACCACGCTGCTGACCTGCCCGGCGGCCGTACTCGCCCGGTCCTTGCTGAACAGCTTGGGCAGCGCGGCCGGCAGCGCCGCCACCGCCTTAGCCGACCCGGTGATAACCTGCCCGAACGCCGAGCCCGCGTACTGGACGCCCCGGACCGGGTTCTCCGTCTGGAAGACGACGGCGGGCGCGACGCCCAGGTAGGCGCCGTTGCGGCCGCTGACGGTGGCCAGGGTGGCGTGCAGCGTCAGCGTCTTGCCGTCGCGCCGCACGGTGATGGCCGACGTCGATCCGGCGGGCTTGCTGCGAATCAGGTTACCGAGCTGGGTCCAGTTGCTCACCGCCGTGCCGTCGAAGGCGGTCACCTGGTCGCCGACCCGCAGCCCGGCCAGCCTGGCCGGGGACTCCTTGTCCGCCGCGGTGCATTTGCCGTTGTTCAGCTGGGAGGTGCTCGAGGCCACGCAGGAGCTGACCGTGCCTAGCTGGGTGGTGTTGTCATTACCGATGCCGATGCCGAGGGCCAGGCCGAAGATCAGCAAGAAGGCCAGCACGAAGTGCATGAACGAGCCAGCGCACAGCACGACGATCCGCTGCCAGGCCGGCTGCCTGCGGAACGACCTCGGCTCGTCCTCCGGATCCACCTCGTCGAGCGAGGTCATCCCGACGATCTTGACGAAACCGCCGAAAGGCAGAGCCTTGATCCCGTACTCGGTCTCACCCCGCCAGGTCGACCAGAGCGTCGGCCCGAAGCCGACAAAATAACGTGTGCACTTCATGCCGAACCTCTTCGCCATCACGAAGTGCCCGGACTCGTGCAGCATCACGGAAAACAGCAGGGCGACGATGAAGATGACCCAGCCGATCAGGTCCATCCAGCCGTCCCTTTCTGTTGCCCTTACCCGGCGCCCTTACCGGGAGTTCAGCTCCCGGGCCCGGCGCCTGGCCCAGGCGTCGGTGGCCAGCACGTCGGCCACGGTCGTCACTGTCGCTCGCGCGACGTCATGTTCAGAGACTATCCGGGCCACGGTGTCAACAATGCGGGGGAAGCTGATCCGGCCGGCCAGGAAGTCAGCCACGCAGGTCTCGTTCGCGGCGTTATAGACGGCCGGCATGGTGCCCCCCGCGGTGGCCGCCTCGCGGGCCAGCGCGACCGCGGGAAAGGCCCCGTCATCCAGCGGCTCGAACGTCCACGAGGTCGCCGTGGACCAGTCAAGCCCGGGGGCGGCGTCGGCCACCCGGTCGGGCCACGCCAGGCCCAGGGCGATCGGCAGCCGCATGTCCGGCGGCGACGCCTGGATAATCGTCGCGCCGTCGGCGAATTCCACCATGGAATGCACGATCGACTGCGGGTGCACCACCACGTCGATCCGGTCCAGCGAAAAGCCGAACAGCAGGTGCGCCTCGATCACCTCCAGGCCCTTGTTCACCAGGGTCGCGGAGTTGATGGTGATCAGCGGGCCCATGTTCCAGGTGGGATGCGCGAGGGCCTGCTCCGGCGTGACGTGCTCCAGCCGGTCGCGGTGCCAGCCGCGGAACGGGCCGCCGCTGGCGGTCAGCACCAGCCTGCGTACCTCGGAGTCCCGCCCGGCCCGCAGGCACTGCGCGATCGTGGAGTGCTCGGAGTCCACCGGCACGATCTGCCCGGGCTTGGCCCGGCTAGTCACCAGCTGGCCGCCGATGATCAGCGATTCCTTGTTGGCCAGGGCCAGCATGTGCCCGGCGTCCAGCGCGGCCAGCGTCGCCTGCAGCCCGGCCGCCCCGGTCACTGCGTTGAGCACGACGTCGCACGGCCAGCGGGCGAGCTCACTGACCGCGTTGGGTCCCGCGAGGACCTCCGGCACGGCGCCCGCGCCAGCATGGTCGCGAAGGGCGGCCTGCACGGCGGGCCGGGTCGACGGGTCGGCGACGGCGACGGCCGCTACCCCGAACTCAGCGGCCTGCCGGGCCAGCAGACCGGGGTTCGCGCCGCCCGCGGCCAGCGCCACCACACGGAAGCGGCCCGGGTTACGCCGGACGATGTCGAGCGCCTGAGTTCCGATCGATCCGGTCGAGCCGAGGATGACGACCTCGCGCGGTCCTGCGGTCAGCTGGGATTCCACCAGTCCATTGTCCGCTACTGGCGCCGTGGCCGCACCGCGGCCCTGACGACCGCGTCGGGGCCGGGGCATGATCGCGGGCCGCCACCCGCGTGGGTGACGGCCCGCGATCGACAGGCAGGGCTCACCGGCGGCGATCAGAGGTGGTGGGCCAGGACCCCGGCGGCGGCGATCACCGCCCGGCAGGCGACGGTCTGGCCGTAGGCATCGAAGACCGGCCGGTCAGCGAACGCGGCCGCCTCGAGCTCGCCCTTGATGCGCAGGGCCAGCGCGTCACGTACCCGGTCCAGGCCGGTGAGCGCGGCGTTCACGGTGGTGAACTCGCGGTCTCCGGCGGTGCTCGACTCCACAGCGGCCGTCGAGGCCTGGAGCGTGTCGTTACCGAACTGGCCAACGCTGGAGTTGAGCTGTTTGTAACAGGCCCCCAGGGTGGCCACACCCCGACCACGCAGCGCGTGATCCGGAGCGGCGAGAATCTGGGTGATGACCCGGCCGTCGTGCTCGTAATCGTCCTTCAGCCCGGTCAGGTACATCAGCGTCGGGCGGATGTCGGTCTCGTCGGTCCAGGTCCCGGTGGTGCCACTTTGGACCACCACGACCTGGCCGCTGTCCGGGCCGGCCGAGCTGGGACCATCGGCCGCGGGCAGGCCGTCTAGGCCGCGGGGCCGCACCCCCGGGCCGGCGAAGGCGGCGTAGTTGGTGTTGATCTCCGCGGCGTAATCGCCGTGATTCCAGCCGAACCCGCTGTTGACCGTGACGCACGACCCGCTGCAGGTGGCCGAGCCGGCGGTCAGGTAGTAGTCCGGCTTGGCGAACAGGGCGAACGTCGGCGTCCTGGCCGGGTCGGCGTTGACCATGTGCAGGATCGCCTCCTCGGCCGGGTCGGCGAGGTAGTTAGCGATCTTCTGAGTGCCGCCCGCGTACGGGTTAGTGGCGGTCAGCTGGGACACGTCGCGTTCCAGCGTGCGCACCGGCGCGGCGACGGGCGACGGGTCGCCGGTCACGTAGAACTCCGGTGCGCTGTCGTTCTCCAGGGTGAACGGCGTGGTGTCGTGCTTCTGGGTAGCAAGCAGGCCGGTGATGTTGCCGGCCAGCTCACCGAAGCTCCCGGCCGGGTAGGTGCAGGCCACGGTTACGCCGTTGCAGTTGGCCGGGGTCGGCTGGATCGCCCGGCCGACATTGGCGGCGGCCTGGTGGTCGCCCTCGTCGGAAGACAGCACGAACAGCGTGTTCGCGGTGGTGATGCCGTCGGCGGCGAGCCGCTTGAAAAAGACGCCGAACGCGGCGTTGTAGTACCGGGCCTGCGCGACGTAGCAGGCGGTCCCGCTGCCCAGCGCCGACGGTGCGCCCTGGCACGCGGCCAGGCCTGGGATGTGCTCATTTCCGTGGATATCGGCGATGTAGCCGTTCACGACCGGAACGTTGGACTCCAGCAGGTCGCTCAGGTAGGCCAGCGTCTGCGAGGCGTTGATGGGGCCGAAGCCGGGGAAGCCGGGGCGGTTGGTCAGGAACGCGCCGTTGATCTGGTTCCCGTTCTCGTCGACCAGGTTCCCGGCCGCGTTGGTGACCTGAACCCCGTGCCGGGTCAGGCTGGCCGTGCCCGCACCGAGCTGCGGCGCGACGTACTTGTGCCCGAACAGGGCCTGGAACCCGGTGTAGCCGCCCGGTTCGGTCGGCAGCGAGTCGGCCACCGCGGTCGGCGACGGGGCGCTCTGGCCGTACTTGACCGCCTTGGCGGTGGAGCAGAACGTGTTGCCCCGGGCGCAATGCACAGCCAGGCCGACGTAGTCGGCGGTCTCCGCGTCCTTGAACGAATCAGTGTCGGCGGCCAGTTGCTGGGCCTCGGGCGAGCTGACGCCGAACGCGTCGGCGATATCCGGGGTGGTGTTCTCCAGCTCCTGGTTCACTGTGGCCACGTCACCCACGTCACAGCCGGCCCGGGTGAATGGCACCCACGGCGCGGGCGTGTCGGTGCTGGGCGCCACCGGGTGCGCCGCGGTGGCCGGCGGCACCGGCGCGTAGACCAGGTTCGGGTTGGTGTCGTGGCCGGGGCTCGGCTTGCTGGCGGTGTCGTTGACCGGGTCGGTCCAGTACGCGAACGAGCCGGCCGGGTCGGTGGTGCCGAAGGTACCGTTCGTGCCGTTGGTGTTGTAGGCCTGGAAGCCGTTGGATATCGGCATCCCCTGCCGGTCCCCGTACAGGCCGGTGAACGTGGTCAGCAGGTCATCGGCGGTGTGCGCGATCAACGGGGTGTGGTTGTTGGCCAGGAACGTCCCGTTGCGCTCGAAAAAGTTCAGCAGGCTCGGCATCATCTGCAGGTCGGACGGGACGTTCGGGTTGTCACGGAAGTAGTGGACGTTGTCGAAGGTGAGTTCCACCACGTGCTTGACCCCGTGACCGAGGTGACAGGACGACGTGCTGGCGGTCAGCCCGGCCTTGGCCGCGTGCGTCGTGGCGTTCGCGGCGTCGCCGGTGGCGGCCATGGAGGTCCCGGCCAGGCCCAGCGTACCGAGCAGGGCCGCCGAGCTGGCGGCCGCAATGACGCGGACCCAGGTCGTGGGGCGGCCGGATTCCGGGGGCAGACCGGTCACCCTAGGACGGCGTCGGCGCGCGTCCCGTCGTGTCCTCATGAGTTTGTCCTCTCACGCGTGGTGCGCGTCCCGCCAAGCCGGGGCCCGCGCCCGCCACGATGCCATGCCTTGAGCCAACCCAGAAGAGGTGCAGAGGTAGCTTTTGGCGCAAGTTTTCCTGAACAAACGGCGCATGGGCGGAGCTAACCCCTGGAACCGCAGGCCAGGCCGCGAGGGCCGCATCGGTGAGGTTCAACTACATCACGTAGGGGAAGACTCACGCGATGTGACCTTCTCTAGCCGCCGGATCGCGCTGGTGTCGGGTGCGATCGTCCTGGCCGGGCTCCCCTGGATGGCAGCCGGCTCCGCTCCCGTCACCCCGGGCGCGACCCGGGCCGCTCCGCTCGCGGCACCGCAACCGCATCCCGCGGTCGTGCGGACCGAACGGACCCCGGCTGCGCCCGCGCCTTACTGGACCCGGGCCCGGATGGAGAACGCCAGGGACATGACCTCCGGAGCCGCGGGGGCCAGTGCGGCCGGCGGGATCAGCACGGCTACCGGGGCCAGCGCGGCCGGGGTGTCTATCGGGGCCGGGACGGCCAGCGGCTTGGGGGCGCGGTGGGGCTGGGACGGCGCGGTGGCGCGGAGCACGGGCCGGGTGTTCCTCACCTTGAACGGCACCGACTACTCGTGCTCGGGCTCGGCGGTGGTTAGCGCCAACGCGAGCGTGGTCGCCACCGCGGCGCACTGCGTCTCGGACGGCGCCGGCCGGTGGGCGACCCACTGGATCTTCGTTCCCGGCTATCACGACGGCCATCGGCCCTACGGCAGTTTCCCGGCCCGCAAGTACTTCGCGGCGGCGGGCTGGCAGCACGGCGCCGACGAAGACGACGACATCGCCTTCGTCGTGGTCTCACCGGCCCGGGTGCACGGCACCGTCCGGGCTCTGACCGATGCCGTGGGCGGACAGCAGATCGCGTTCGGCCGAAGGGACACACTCCAGACGGTATTCGGGTATCCGTCCGATCCGCCGTATAACGGCCGGCAGCTCGACTACTGCGGCGGGCTGCTGCTCCCTGATCCCTATGGCGCCGCCGACGCGGGCCTGGAGTGCACGATGACTGAAGGGAGCAGCGGCGGCCCCTGGTTCTCCGGCTTCGACTCGCGCACCGGCCGCGGCACCATCACCGGGGTGACCGCGTTCAGGTATAAAGGCAACAGCCTCACGCTGTTCTCAGCCAACCTGGGCGCCACGGCCAAGGCCCTCTACGAGAAGGCCCAGCACGTCGCGGCCCCGCACGTCAGGGCCCAGCACGCCAACGCACCGCACGCCAACGCACCGCACGCCAAGGTGCCGCACGCCAAGGTGCCGCACGCCTAGGCACCGCACGCCAAGGTGCCGCACGCCAAGGTGCCGCACGTCTAGGCACCGCACGTCTAGGCACCGCAGACCGCGGTCAGGAGCTGAGCGCCGAGATCTGGCGGGCCAGGGCGAAGTCAGCCGCGGTCAGGCCGCCCGACGAGTGGGTGCTGAGCGTGAGCGTGACCTTGCTCCACGCGATGGCGACGTCGGGATGGTGGCCGGCCGCCTCGGCCAGATAGGCCACGGCCCCGACGTAGAGCAGGGAATCGCGGAAATCGGCGCGCTCGGTAACCGCGGTAATCGAGTCGTCGTGGCGGCTCCAGGCGGGGACGGTGCTGAGTTCGGCGGCGATCTGGGGCTCGGTGAGAAGGTCCATGGTTCCGGCATACCATTCGCAGGTGACATCATCAGGGGAACGGCCGAGGCAGACCCCGCTGCATGTGGTGCATGAGCGGCTCGGGGCCACGATGACTTCCTTCGCCGGCTGGCAGATGCCGGTGCGCTACGGCAGCGAGACGGCCGAGCACAACGCGGTGCGGCGGGCGGGCGGCCTCTTCGACCTGTCGCACATGGGCGAGATCGCGGTGACCGGGCCGGGTGCCGGAGCGGCGCTGGACTACGCGCTGACCGGGCAACTGTCCGGCATCCCGCTGGGACGCGCCCGGTACACGATGATCTGCGCGCCGGACGGCGGCGTGCTCGACGACCTCGTCGTCTACCGGCAGGGTGAACAGGAGTTCCTGGTCATTGCCAACGCCTCCAATACCGCCGCGGTGACCGGCGCGCTGACCGGCCGGGCGGCGGGCTACGACGCGGAGGTCGCCGACCTCACCGGTGACTACGCCCTGATCGCCGTGCAGGGCCCCGCGGCGGCCGGGATCCTGGCCCCGCTGACCACCCTGGCCGGGGCTGAGCTGGCCGACATGAAGTATTACTCCGGAGCGTTCGGCGAGGTGGCGGGGGTCAGGGCCTGGGTGGCGCGGACCGGCTACACCGGCGAGGACGGGTTCGAGATTTACTGCCCCCCGGCCGATGCCGAGCACGTCTGGACCACGCTGGCATCGGGTGGCACCGCATCCGGCGGGACGGGGGCCGGCCTGGTTCCGGCCGGGCTGGCGGCCCGCGATACGCTCCGCCTTGAGGCCGGCATGCCGTTGTACGGCAACGAGCTCGGCCCGGATATGACACCGTTTGAAGCGGGCCTAGGGCGGGTGGTGAAGTTCGGCAAGCCGGGCGAGTTCGTCGGCCGCGAGGCCCTGTCCGCCCGCGCTTCTTCCGGACCCCGCCAGCACCTGGCCGGGCTGATGATCGATTCCCGCCGGATCGCCCGGCACGGCTACCCCGTGCTCGCCGACGGCCAGCCCATCGGCACCGTCACCAGTGGTGCCCCGTCCCCCACCCTCGGCGTTCCCATCGCCATGGCTTACCTCGATAGCCCCGCTGACAGCCTGGCGAACGCTGTCATCACTGTCGGCATCAGGGGTGAAGCTGTCCCCGCGCACCTGACGGACCTGCCGTTTTACTCCAGGAGACGATAACGATGAGCGTTCCAGCCGGGCTGCATTACACCCCCGAGCACGAGTGGGTGTCAGTGGAGGGCACCTCGGTGTCGGTTGGCATCACCGAATACGCGGCCCAGCAACTCGGCGACGTGGTCTACCTCTCGCTGCCCACCCCGGGTGCGACCGTCACCGCGGGCGAGCCGTGCGGTGAAGTCGAATCGGTCAAGTCCGTCAGCGACCTGTACTCCCCGGTGGACGGCGAGGTCACCGAGGTCAACAGCGAGCTGGAAGGTGACCCCTCGCTGGTCAACGCCGAGCCCTACACGGCGGGCTGGATGTTCCGGGTGCGGGTAGCCCAGGACGGCAACGGCGACGCGGCGCTACCGGCCGACCTGCTGTCCGCGGCCGAGTACGAAGAGCTGACCAAAAGCGCCGGGTGACGCCAGGCGCCTAGCCGCTCAATGCTGGCGGCGGCGCAGCAAGATGAAGCCCACCATGCCGACGACCACGGCCGCGGCGGCGCCTGCCATCAGCGGGTCGATCTGGCTGACCCGCTGGCGCACTTGGTCCATCACCCGGTTGACGTTCTTCTTCGGGCTCACCCGGTCGGCGATGGCGTCAACTGTGCGCGCCAGGTCCGTGCGGGTGCGGGCGATGTCCGCGACCAGCGCGTCCTGGTCAACGGGCTTCGGTTCAATCTCCGCGTCCGCCATGAGGTGCTCCGTTTCCTGGCCGGGCCAGAACCTGGCCTAGCGGTGTTACCCAAGGCCCGTTCGGGATAGAGAGGTTTATTTTGTCAGGTCCACGGTGACCTTTACATCACCTGGCCCTGGAGTAAACCCGTGTTGCCATGATGACAGCGGGACCCGGCGGCTGATCAGCGCGCCCAGCCAGGCCGGGTCGGCCGCGGCCAGCGCCCCGACGGCCTGCTCGTAGTGGCGGCGCGCCGCGCTTACCGTGCCGAAGATCACCGAGTTGCGCAGCACCATCGACGCGCCGATCAGGTCCACGCTCACCGGCAGGCGGCGCCGGTCCGAGGAAATGCCGACCAGGCAGATCACGCCGGCCTGGGCCATCCGGCCAGCCAGCCCGACGACGAGGTCGCCGGCCCCGGTGCATTCGAGCACGACATCGGGCCGTAGCTCAAGACCGGCCAGCGGGCCGTGATGGTAGGTGGCGCCGAGCGCCGCCACCAGGCCCGGCTTCGGTCCGTCCGTGACCCGGTCGAAGACGTGCACCTGGTAACCCCGCTGAACGCCGAGCAGCGCCGCCAGCATGCCGATCGGCCCCGCCCCGGTCACTAGCGCGACCTGACCCGGCCGGGGGCCGCGAGCCGAGATCGCCTCGACCTGCTCCCACGCCTTGGCCACGATGCTGCCGGGCTCGGTCAGCACGCCGAGGTCGCCGAGCTGGTCGGGCACCTTGATGGCGAAGTCCGGGCCGACCCGCCAGCGGGTGGCTCCGTAGCCGTCCAAGCCGGTGATGCCCCGCTCTCCGTACTGGCCGTTCCCGCAGAAATCCCACTGGCCGGCCGCGCAGGCCGGACACGGCAACGGGTCTGGCCGGCGGACCACCCCGACCACCAGGTCGCCGGGCCGGACCGGCGCGTCCGGCGGGGCCTGCAGCACCCGGCCCAGGGATTCGTGCCCGATGACCAGGCGATGCCGGCCGGCCGGGGGCCGCCCGTGGCCGTTCAGCACCTCGATGTCGTTGGCGCAGATGCCCACCAGCAGGCCGCGGACCAGGACAGAGCCTTCGGCGGGCGGCGGATCAGGCAGATCGGCCATCAGCTCCGAGCCGGCCCGGCCTGGGATGACGCTCATCGCCTTCATGGTGACCGAACCTATCCGCACCGGCCCGGACCCGGACTCAGCGCCCCCTGGCCCGGGGGGCCGCCACCATCGACGGCGTGAACCGCCGCGGGGAACCGGCGCACGACGAGCGAGCGGGCGCATTCGTCCTGGAAAACCTGCTACCAGAACTGCGCTGACCCCAATCAGAAGTGCGAGCACGCAGGGGGTCAGGCGGAAGTTCTATTGTTAAGAGTTATCTCTCGAGAGTAATATCTCGAGCTATGTCTCTTAATAAAGCTCTTCCAGGTGCCGGTGACCCCGCCCCCGCGCCGGGGCTCCGCCGAATCAAGGACCCGACCACCATGCGGGCGCTGGCCCACCCGGTGCGGCTGGCATTGCTTGAGGCGCTCGCCCGGCACGAGCCGCTGACTGCGACTGAGGCGGCCGAGGTCATCGGCGAGTCCCCTACGACGTGCTCGTTTCACCTGCGGATGCTGGCCAAGTACGGCATGGTCGAGGAAGCGGGTGGCGCGCCCGGCAGGCGGCGGCCCTGGCGGCGGACGGGCGCGGCCGGCTTCATCTTCCCGGTCACTGATGACGATCCGCAGACCTCGCTCGCAGCGGCGACCCTGTCGGACCTGGTGTGGAGCAGGCTGCTCGAGCGGACCAGGACGGTGCTGGCCCGCCGCCCGAGTTTCCCGGCTGAATGGCAAGCGATCAGCAGCGCCACGGAAAGCGTGGCCTACGTCACGCAGGAAGAAGCCCGTCAGCTCATCGCTGAGCTGGATGCCGTGGTCGGGCGCTACCAGGACCGTTTCGCGGATCCGGGTCGCCGGCCGGCAGATAGCTTGCCCCTGGAGATCCTCCTGTTCACTTATCCGCTTGACGCGGCACCGCCAGGCAGGTGACCGAGTGCGGCGGCTGATCAGGCACCGGGACTCCCGGCTCTACCTCACCGGGCAGATCATGTCCACGTTCGGCGACAATGCGCTATGGCTCGCGCTGGCCATCTGGATCAAGATCATGACCGGCAGTTCCTCGGAAGCTGGCCTGTCATTCTTCGTCCTGGCCCTCGGCAGCCTGTGCGGCCCGCTAGGCGGCATGCTGGCCGACCGCGTCCGCCGCCGCCGGCTGCTGATCGTCACCAATCTCGCCGCCGCGGGGCTGGTGCTGCTTCTCCTGCTGGTCCGGGACCGCAACCAGGTGTGGCTGATCTATGTAGTCCTGCTTTGCTATGGCGCCGTCGGCAGCATCCTGGGCCCGGCCCAGTCAGCACTGCTGCAGGCTGTCGTTCCTGCCGAGCTGATCGGCGACGCGAACGGTGTCCTGCAGACAGCTCAGCAGGGCTTCCGGCTTATCACCCCGCTGGCCGGAGCTGGGCTGTTCGCGGTGTTCGGCGCCACGCCCGTGATCATCGGCGATGCCGCCACCTTCCTGATCGCCGTTGCCACCCTGCTCGCCGTGCGGACCGTCGAAACCATCCCGGTCCGCTCCGCGGGGCGCTGGCTTACCGAGATGACCGCCGGTGCCCGGCACATCGCGCACACAGCCGTCCTGCGTCAGCTCGCGATCACTTCGGCCGTGGTCACGACCGCCTACGGCCTTTCCGAAACGGTCCCGTTCGCCGTGGTGAGCCACGGCCTGCACCGGCCCGCTACCTTCCTAGGCGTCCTCATCTCGGCCCAGGGCGTCGGCGCGATCGCGGCCGGCCTGGCCGCGGCACCGCTCATGCGCAGGCTCAGCGAAGGCATCGTGGCCGGCCTGGGCATGACCAGCGCTACCTTCGGCTACCTCTTGCTTATCGCATCCCCGCTATGGGCGGTTCTGGCCGGGTGCGTGCTGCTCGGCGCGAGCCTGCCGTGGATTATCGCCGGCGTCCTGACCTTGTTCCAGCGCCGGACTCCAGCCGAGCTCATGGGGAGGACCAATGCGGCGTTCGGCGTCATGTACGCCTTGCCGCAGACGGTCGCGATCGCGGTTGGCGCCGGCCTGGTCGCGGTCGTGGACTACCGTTTCGTCATCGTGGCCATCGCCTGCCTGATGGCGTCCGCCGCAGCGTACTTGCTCACCCGGGCCGAACAGCGGCGTAGCGGGGCAGGCGCTATTTCTGCTAGGTCGCGCTGAGGTCCTGGTGGTGCTCGAAGGCGGCCACGAAGCCCGAGACGTCGCCGCGAGCCTCCAGATCGAGCGATTCGCCGCCGAAGTCGATGGTCAGTTGCCACCAGGACTTGCCGGTCTCCGCGCGTATCCCGGTGATGCGGGAGAGTTCCACACCGCCGAGGTGATCGTGGACCTGGCTGAGCATCGGGTCTGCGGCCCAGACGTGCAGCATGTCCGGGGCGAGGCCGAGCACGACGGCGGCATCGAGCGGCATGTCGGTCCGCTCGCTGTCGCGGTGCGCGGCGGCGCGCGCCGCGGGACGGGCGACGAGGTAGTTGCCGAGCGGGCCGAGCCAGTGGGTGAAGCTGGCTGCGGTATGTACCCGCGCGTAGACCGCAGCGCTTAGGGGCGGACCGTCAGCTTGCTGCGAGAGGGCAGTGGCCAGGTCCTTGTCATCGATGTGCATGAGCATCTCCTGAAGGGGGCGGCCGACGGCCCGGAGCCGTGGCCCGCTCCAGGCTACCGGCAAAATACTTTCCATCGCAGAGTTATAGCCATGCGGGCGGAAATTCCGCGGATATGGCCTGCGGCTCGATGCAGCTGGACCGGTAAGGCATCCTAGGCAGGGTGGCAGAAACCGGTAGCCTGGCGGCCCGGCTCCGGTACCTCGCGCTGGCGCGGGACGGACGCTGGCTCCGGATCGCCGCGGTGGCGGTCGGCCTGGCGGCGCTGACGGCCTACGTGGTACCCGGGCTGCTGGTTTCGGCGGCGCACTGGCCGATGTGGGACGTCCAGGTGTACTGGTGGGGCGGCCAGCAGGCCGCCCGGGGCGGGACGCTTTACGCTCACGACTCGCCCTTCCTCTTCACCTATCCGCCGTTCGCCGCCCTGGTGTTCGCGACGACCGCGGGCGCGTCGATCGGCTTTCTCAAGCTCGCCATCACCGCCGCGAGCGTCGTCGCGCTGGCCGTGCTGTGCGGGCAGTCGCTCGGCGCGGCCGGGCTGCGGCGGCGGCCGGAGACGGTGTTCGCGCTGACCGGGCTGGCCATGCTGACCTGGCCGGTTGCCTACACGCTCTATCTGGGTGAGATCAACCTGATCCTGGCCGCGCTGATCGGGGCCGACCTGCTGCGGCGCCGGGACGGCGGCTGGTCGCAGGGCATCGGCGTCGGGCTGGCCGCCGGAATCAAGCTCACCCCGCTGATCTTCGTGGCCTACCTGGTGCTCACCCGCCGGTACCGGGCCGCGGTCACGGCGATCGCGACCTTCGCCGCCACCGTGGCCGCGGGCTTCGCCGTGCTGCCGTCGCAGTCCACGACGTTCTGGCTGGACGGGGTGTTCTTTGACCAGACCCGGGTGGGCAACACGGCCAACCCGTCTGATCAGTCGCTGGCCGGAGCGGTGGCCCGGCTCGCCGGGAGCACCGCCGCGGCCACGGCCGCCTCCCGGCCGTGGTGGGTCGTCGCGGTCCTGATCACCAGCGTGACCGGCATCACCATCGCCGCGTGGGCCCACCGCCGCGGTCACCGGCTGGCCGGAGTCGCCTGCTGCGCCCTCACCGGCCTGCTGATCTCGCCGATCTCCTGGACCCATCATTGGGTCTGGGCCGTGCCGCTCCTGGTGACACTGACCGTGGCGGCGTGGCAGCGTCGGTCGTTCGGCCTCGGTCTGGTCGCGGTGGCGGTCACCGTGGTGTTCTGCGGGCATATCCCGATGCTGTGGCCCGGTCATCCGCCCAGTACGGAGCGGCTCGTGACCGGTGACCTCTACGTCCTGTGCGCCCTGGCCGTGCTGGCGGGCACCGCGCTCGCGCTGACCCTCGAGCGGTTCGGCCGCGGCCGGCCAGCTGAGCCGCACCCGCCGGCGAACACGATGCACAGGCTGACAGGTCGATGACGGCGGGTCCGGCGGCCGGGAAATGCCGTTACCCGGTGCTGTTGAGATAGGCCAGGACGGCCAGCACCCGGGGACCTGGTTCGCACCGACGGCGCGGACATCACAGGGTGCGGGCGGGGGGATTCGAACCCCCACAGTGTTTCCACCAACAGGACCTAAACCTGCCGCGTCTGCCATTTCGCCACGCCCGCTGGGCCGGTGATGCCCGGCTGTTGCAACGGTACCGCTGAGGATCGGACCGCTGGAACGGCTAAGCCCCGATCTCGGTCCGCAGCCGGGCGACGTGGCCGGTCGCCTTGACCCCGTACTGCGCCTTCTCGATCTTGCCGTCGGCGTCGATCACGAACGTGGACCTGATCACCCCGACGGTGCTCTTGCCGTAGAGCTTCTTCTCGCCGTAGGCGCCGTAGGCCTGCAGCACGGCGTGATCGGGGTCGGAAAGCAGCGGGAAGGTCAGCCCCTCGGCATCCCGGAACTTCGCCAGCTTGGCGGGCTGGTCCGGGGAGATGCCGAGCACGGTGATACCCGCGCCGTTCAGGTCGGCGAGGCTGTCACGGAAGTCGCAGGCCTGCTTGGTGCAGCCGGGGGTCATCGCGGCCGGGTAGAAATAGACGATCACCCGCTGGCCGCGGAACGACGACAGCGGAACCTGGTTCCCCTCCGCATCCGCCAAGGTGAAGTCCGGTGCCGGGTCGCCGGGTGCCAGCCGCTTATCGGTCATGAATGCCTCCCTGGAGTCCGGGAGTCAGCATAGCCGGAGGCAAGCGGGTCAGGTCGCGGACGTGGAGCCGACCTCTTCGAGGTAGGAGACCCCGGTGGCGGCGTTCTGGCCGTAGCGCTCCCACTCCTCGCGGATCCGGATGCCGCCGCCACCGCGACGCCGCATGGGGGTGCTGTGACACCGTCCGCAGACCACCTCGCCGTCCTCGAGCACCATGCTGTAGGCAAAATCGAGGGTCCCATCCGAAGCGCAGCGGCCAGTCAGCGCGCCGCGCCGGACGCTGCCGCCAGCCGGGATCTCGGCCCAGAACAGATCCCCGTCCTGCCGGTAGGTGACCACGGGCCCGTTCTCGCCCTCGGGGCGAAAGCGCCGTTCGTCGTAGCTGAACACTGCCAAACCTCCCGGCGATCGGTACCGGTCCCAAGGAGAGCCTGCGGCAGGGAGCCCGAACGGTCAAGCCCCGTTTTGTCGGGCGGCGACGAACGGGGTCAGCGCGCGGAAAGCGCGGCCGCGGTGGCTGATCGCATCCTTGGCGTCCGCCGTCATCTCCGCGGTGGTCAGATCGAATCCGTCCGGCACGAAGATGGGGTCGTAGCCGAATCCTCCGGTCCCGCGCGGCACCCTGGTCAGCCGGCCCTCGACCTGCCCGGTCACCACCCACTCCCGCGGCCCGTCGTCCGGGCCCGCCCCCGGGACGACCAGGGCGGCGGCGCAGACGAACCGGGCACCGAGGCGAGCCTGCGGTACGTCGGCCACCTGAGCCAGGACCAGGTCCAGGTTGGCCTGGTCATCGCCGTGCCTGCCCGCCCAGCGAGCGGACAGCACGCCGGGCATGCCGTTGAGCGCGTCCACGCACAGCCCGGAATCGTCGGCGACCGCAGGCAACCCGGTAAACCGCGCCATCGCGTGCGCCTTCAGCAGCGCGTTCTCCTCGAACGTGGCCCCGGTCTCGGGCACGTCGGGCGCGCCGGGGAACACGTCCAGGCCGACCAGGCGGACCTGCGGACTGGCCTGAGCCAGGATGCGGGCCAGTTCGCGGAGCTTGCCCTCGTTCTTCGAGGCCAGCACCACGGCGTCATCAGCCACGGCGGATCCCAGGGGGCACCGGGCTAGGCGGACAGTGCTTCACGCTGCATCCTGGTCAGCTCGCCGCAGCCGGTGACGGCGAGATCGAGCAGCTGGTTGAGCAGCTCGCGGCTGAACGGCTCCTGCTCGGCGGTGCCCTGGATCTCGACGAAGTCGCCGCTGGCGGTGCAGACCACGTTCATGTCCGTCTGCGCGGCCACGTCCTCCTCGTAACACAGGTCGAGCCGGGGCTCGCCGTCCACGATGCCGACGCTCACCGCGGACACCGAGGTGAGCAGCGGGTCGCCTTTGGTCCGCTTGCGGCCCTTGAGCCAGGCCACCGCCTCGGCCAGCGCGACGTACCCGCCGGTCACCGCCGCGGTGCGGGTGCCCCCGTCGGCCTGCAGCACGTCACAGTCGATGACGATGGTGTTCTCGCCCAGCGCCTTGTAGTCCACGCAGGCCCGCAACGAGCGGCCGACCAGCCGGGAGATCTCCTGGGTCCGGCCGCCGAGGCGGCCCTTGACCGACTCGCGGTCGTTACGGGAGTTCGTCGCCCGGGGCAGCATCGCGTACTCCGCGGTCACCCAGCCCAGGCCGCTGCCGCGCCGCCAGCGCGGCACGTCCTCGGTGACGCTCGCGGCGCACAGCACCCGGGTCCGGCCAAATTCCACCAGCACCGACCCCTCGGCGTGGTCAAGCCAGCCGCGGGTCAGCTTCACCGGGCGCAGGTCGGTGACGGATCGTCCGTCGGGTCGTGACATGACGGACAGCCTATCGGCCGGCCGGCGGCGGGGAGCCGGACCCCGGGTGAGCCGGCCCGAGCACCAGGCCGGAAGAGGCCAGCGACAGCGGTCCGTGGTAGGCGGCGGACGCCTCGGTCAGCGACCGGCCCCGGTCGTTCCACGGCACCAGGTGGGTGAGCACGAGCTGGCCGACGCCGGCCCGGTCCGCGTGCTCGGCCGCCTGCCGCGCGGTCAGGTGCAGATTTGGCCGGGTGTCCTGACCGTCGAGAAACGACGCCTCGCACAGCAGCAGGTCCGCGCCCTCGGCCAGCCGCACCAGCGCGTCGGACTCGCCGGTGTCGGCCGAGTAGGCCAGCCGCCAGTCCTCGTGCTCCACCCGGAACCCGAAAGTCTCCACCGGATGGTTCATCCGATCGGCGGTGATCCGGAACGGGCCGACCTCGGCTGTCCCGACGGCGAGGTCGTGAAAGTCAAACCTCGGCCGCTCGGGCCCCGCGGCGGGGTGATCACCGGCGGAGTCGTCGCTGGCGGGGTGACCGCTGGCGGAGTCGTCGCTGGCGGAGTCGTCGCTGGCCGGGTCGTCGCTGGCCGGGTCGTCGCTGGGGCCGAGATGGGGCGTCACCCGGGTGGCCGTGCCGGGCGGTCCGTACACCGGGATGGGCGGCTGGGCCCCGTCCGGGGCGAACTGTCGCGCCACCCAGTAGGCGGCCAGGTCGATGCAGTGATCGGCGTGCAGGTGACTCAGGCAGATCGCGTCGATGCCGAACAGCTCCGCATACCGCTGCAGCACCCCGAGCGAGCCGTTGCCCATGTCGATGACCAGGCGAAACCCCTCGGCCTCGAGCAGGTAACACGACGCCGGACTGTCCGGCCCGGGAAAACTCCCGGCACACCCGATCACGGTCACTTGCATGGCTGCCATTATGCCGGCCCCGGGGGCCCCGCGAGCCGGGAGGGGGCGCGGCGCCGCCTGGACTAAGGAGCGAGGAACGAGCGACGAAGGAAGGCGGCGCCTAAAAGCGCCCCCGGAGGCGAGTGGGGGGATTAAGCCCAGAGCTGGCCTTCCAGGCGGGCTTCGGCTTCTTCCAGGGTGCCGGAGTAGGCGCCGGTGGACAGGTACTTCCAGCCGCCGTCGGCGACTAGGACCGCGATGTCGGCGCGTTCGCCCACGGCGACCGCCTTGGCCGCCAGGCCGAGGCCCGCGTGCAGGGCCGCGCCGGCCGAGATGCCGGCGAAGATGCCCTCGGAGTCGATCAGCTCCCGGGTCCGGCGCAGAGCATCCACCGCCCCCACCGAGAACCTGGTGGTCAGCACCGACTTGTCGTACAGCTCGGGGACGAAACCCTCGTCCACGTTACGCAGGCCGTACACCAGCTCACCGTAACGCGGCTCGGCGGCGACGATCTTGACGTCCGGCTTGTGCTCGCGCAGGTAGCGGCCCACGCCCATCAGCGTGCCGGTGGTGCCCAGGCCCGCCACGAAGTGCGTCATCTCGGGCAGGTCGGCCAGCAGCTCCGGGCCGGTCGTCTCGTAGTGCGCGCGGGCGTTGGCCTCGTTGCCGTACTGGTAGAGCATCACCCAGTCGGGGTGCTCGGCGGCGAGCTGCTTGGCCACCCGGACCGCCTCGTTGGATCCGCCGGCGGCCGGCGAGCCGATGATCTGCGCGCCGTACATCCGCAGCAGCAGGCGGCGCTCCTCGCTGGTGTTCTCCGGCATGACCACGATCAGCCGGTACCCGCGCAGCCTGGCCACCATGGCCAGCGATATGCCGGTGTTGCCCGAAGTGGGTTCCAGGATCACCGATCCCGGCTGCAGCAGCCCGTCCTTTTCCGCCTGGGCGATCATGAAGAACGCCGCGCGGTCCTTGACCGAACCCGTCGGGTTCCTGTCCTCCAGCTTGGCCCACAGCCGGACCTCGGGCGATCCAGCCGGCACCGACGGGGACAGCCTGGGCAATCCCACCATCGGAGTGTGGCCGAGAGAGTCGAGCAGGCTGTCGTAGCGCATAAACCCTGGTCCGTTCGGATAAAAAGAAGGTCCAGCCAGTCAGGCGGACTAGCGGCCGCCGCCGGCCACCGCGGGCAGGACCGTGACCTTGTCGCCGTCCTTGACCGGCGTCTGCAGGCCGGCCAGGAAACGGACATCCTCGTCGTTCAGGTACACGTTGACGAAGCGCCGCAGGCTGCCGTCGTCGACCAGCCGGTCTTGCAGGCCGCCGTGCCGCTGTTCCAGGTCGGTGAACAGCTCGCCGAGCGTGGATCCGGTTCCCTCGACTTGCTTGGCCCCGTCGGTGTACGTACGCAGGATCGTCGGAATGCGAACCTCGATAGCCATGAACAACGCTCCACTGGTATCTAGTGAGTCCTTGCCGTCCAACCGGCCCGCAGGCCGAATCATTCCGCCACGGTGACCGGCTCCTCGGTGACCACGCCGTCGATGATCCGGTACGAGCGGAACTCGGCCTGCTGATCGTCCCTGGTCGAGACCAGCACGTAGTGCGCCTGCGGCTCGCTGGCGTAGGAGATGTCGGTGCGAGACGGATACGCCTCGGTGGCGGTGTGCGAATGGTAGATAACGACGGGTTCCTCGTCCTGGTCGTCCATTTCTTGCCACACCTGGAACTGCTCGGCGGAGTCGAAGCGGTAGAAGGTGGGGGAACGTTCGGCGTTGGTCATCGCGATGAACCGGACCGGACGGTCGCTTCCGGCCGGGCCGGCCAGCACGCCGCAGGCCTCGTCCGGGTGGTCTTGGCGGGCGTGGGCCACGATCGCCTCGTGCAGCTCGCGCGGGATGGTCAGCATGATCACCGAGAGTACGGTCTCAGGTCAGGGCTTGCACCAGCGATTCCTGGACCGCGCCGAGCCACGCGTACACCTCGTACGCGGCCCACTGCGGATCATCGGGCTTCAGCCTGGCCCAGTGATCCTCGAACTCCTCGGTGACGCCCAGCCGCACCCCGAGGGCGAGCCGGACGTCGTTCAGCGCCTTCAGCCAGGCCAGGGCCTGATCCTTGGTGAGCTGGATGCGGCCCCCGGCCTCGGGCAGCGTGTCCAGCACCTGCTGGCCGACCTCGTACTTGGCGCTGCGCAGCCCCGGCTCGGTGTACTTGCGGAACTCCCCGGCCGCCTCCGGGTCATCGGAGTACGCGTCGGGCAGCAGCCGGGCCAGCACCGGGTCATCGGGGGCCTGGGCGGCACCCGGCGGGTGCAGCATCGCTTCGAGCTCGGCCAGGTCATCCGGGGGGGCGGGGTCCCGGGGGTCTCGGGGGTCTTGAGAGGCACGTGCTTCGGGTTCGACCAGCGTCATGATCTGGCCGACCAGGTTGCGCAGCAGCGACGCTTCGGCCGCGGCGAGCCAAGCGCGGGCGCCGCCGCCGCGGACCGACCGGAAGGGTTCCATGAACCTCGAGTCAACCTCATCCCGGGGGCGATGCGGACCAGGGCGGTGCGGGCCAGGTCTCGTGCTAGATGTCGTGCTAGGTGTCGTGACGCACGGTGGCCCACAGACCGTAACCGTGCAGGACCTCGACGTTGTGCTCCATCGCTTCCCTGGCGCCGGCCGCGACGACCGCCTTGCCCTTGTGGTGCACGTCGAGCATCAGCTTGGTCGCCTTCTTCTTCGGGTAACCGAAGACGTGCTGGAACACGTACGTCACGTACGACATCAGGTTGACGGGGTCGTTCCAGACGATGGTGACCCAGGGTTTGTCCGATGCTGGCTTTTCTGCGGATCGTGGAAGATCCACCTCAGCGGGCGCCGCGCTCGTCACAACCCACCTCCCACTCCGTAGTCTTCCACCTGTGACCAATCCCGTGAACCACCCGGACTACCCTGACCACCTGCTTGCGGCCAGCGACTCGGCCGGGACAGCGCTGCTGACCGACCAGTACGAGCTGACCATGCTGCAGGCATCGCTGCACAGCGGCACGGCCCACCGCAGAGCCATCTTCGAGGTGTTCGCCAGGCACCTGCCGCACGGCCGCAGGTACGGCGTCGTCGCAGGCACCGGACGACTACTCGATGCGCTCGAGCGGTTCCGTTTCAGCCCGGCCGAGCTGGAGTTCCTCGGCGGCGCGGGCATTGCGGATGATCCGACGCTGGCTTTCCTCGAATCGTACCGTTTCAGCGGGAACATCTGGGGTTACTCCGAGGGTGATTGTTACTTTCCCGGCTCGCCGATCCTCGTCGTGGAGGGCACGTTCGCCGAGGCAGTGCTGCTGGAAACCGTCACCTTGTCCATCCTCAACCACGACTGCGCGGTCGCGTCCGCCGCCTCCCGGATGGTGACTGCGGCCGGCGACCGGCCGCTGATCGAGATGGGCTCGCGGCGGACCCACGAGCGGGCCGCGGTGGCCAGCGCGCGGGCCGCCTACATCGCCGGCTTCGCGTCCACCTCGAACCTGCGGGCCAGGTATGACTACGGCGTGCCGAGCGCCGGGACCAGCGCGCACGCGTTCACGCTGATCCACGACAGCGAGCGGCATGCGTTCGCCGCCCAGCTCGAGGCGCTCGGCCCGGACACCACGCTGCTGGTCGACACCTACGACGTGCCCCGGGCGGTGCGGACGGCGGTCGAGGTGGCCGGCCCCGGCCTGGGCGCGGTGCGGATCGACAGCGGCGACCTGCCGGTGCTGGCCCGGCAGGTGCGGACGCTGCTCGACGAGCTCGGCGCGGTCAACACCCGGATCGTGCTGACCGGGGACCTAGACGAGTACTCCATCGCGGCGCTCGGGGCGATCCCGGTGAACGGGTACGGCGTCGGCACCTCGCTGGTCACCGGGTCCGGCGCGCCGACGGCGGCGCTGGTGTACAAGGTGGTGGCCCGTTCCTCCGGTGACCCGGGTGAGCTGCAGCCGGTGGCTAAGCGGTCGGTGGGCAAACCGGGCCGGGGCGGCCGCAAGTGGGCGGTGCGGCACCGCGACGAGCGCGGCGTCGCGCTGAGCGAGCGGATCAGCCTCAGCCCGCCGGAGCCCGGGCCGTGGGACCGGGAGCTGCTCGGGCCGCTGGTGGTGGCGGGTGAGATCGTCGGGCGCGAGGACATATCGGCGGCCCGGGCCAGGCACCGGGCGGTGCTGGCCGAGCTGCCGCCGTACGC
This sequence comes from Actinomycetota bacterium, assembly GCA_030853115.1. GTDB lineage: Bacteria > Actinomycetota > Actinomycetes > Streptosporangiales > Streptosporangiaceae > Palsa-504. The sequence goes on along the minus strand of JALYVS010000001.1, from coordinate 40,769 downwards.
GCTGCAGCTGTCGCGGGGCTACCCCGCGATACCGACCGTGTTCGAGCCCAACGGGGACGAGGCTTAGCGGATCTGGCTCCAGGCCAGGGATGAAGCCGAGGAGCGGGCTGGCGGCGCCTTCAGCCTCAAGGATTTCCATTCCCGGGCGCTCGCCCTGGGCAGCATGGGACTGGACCCGCTGCGTGAGGCCCTGGCCCGGATTTAAGAACACCCGGGCCCGGGCGATACCGTTGGGCGCATGCGCGCACTGATCATCGTCGATGTGCAAAATGACTTCTGCGAAGGCGGGTCGCTCGCCGTGACCGGGGGCGCCGCGGTGGCCCGCGCGATCAGCGAGCACGTGGCCGGCGGTCACTACGGGCACGTCGTGGCGACCAAGGACTTCCATGTCGACCCGGGTGCGCATTTCTCCGACCATCCCGACTACGCGGCGACCTGGCCGCCGCATTGCGTCGCCGGGACGCCGGGGTCGGACTTCCACCCGGACCTGGATACCGGTCCGGTGCAGGCCGTCTTCCTCAAGGGGGCGCACGCGGCGGCCTACAGCGGGTTCGAGGGCATCGACGAGGCCGGCACGCCGCTGACCGACTGGCTGCGGGTCCGCAACGTGGACGAGGTCGACGTAGTCGGCATCGCCACCGACTACTGCGTGCACGCGACCGCCGCGGACGCGGCCCGGGCTGGCTTCACCACCCGGGTCCTGCTCGACCTCACCGCGGGTGTCGCGCCGGACTCCACCGCGCGGGCCATCGAGGATCTGCGCGCCGCCCACGTCGAACTCACCGGCACTGTCCGTGGCGGCTGAGGCGCCAGCCGGGGGCGGGCCGGCCTGTCGCACCGGATGAGGGGTTATCGCGTGGGCGAAGAACGGCGCGACCGCGAGGGCATGACCGTCCTGCGGGTCGCGGAGGCGCAGATCGGCGAGAACCTCGCTACGGGTCTGCAGTCGCTCTTGCAGGAGTGCTTTCCCGGTTATCCAAACCGCAGCTACTTCAAGCTGCCTCCCCATTTCCGTTACGTCGCGATGGCGGGCGACGCAAGGGCCGCGGGTCAGATAGGAGTGGAACTCCGGGTCATCCGGGTGGGCAACGCCGTCGTGCGGGCCTTCGGGCTCGTCGACGTGTGCGTAAAAGCGAGCGATCGGTCGCGCGGCCTGGCCAGCATGCTGCTCGCGGAGGTGACCGAGTTCGCGCAGGCGTGCGAGATGGACTTCGTCATCTTGTTCGCCGACGACGGCCGGCTTTACACCCGGAACGGCTGGGTGCATGTTTCGAACCGCTGCACCTGGGTGAAGATCGATAATCACGTCACCCTCGGGCTGGCCTCGCAGGAAGACCCGGGCGTCATGATGGTGAAGGCCATCGGCAGCCGGGCCTGGCCGGCGGGTGACGTCGATCTGCTCGGCCATCGGTTCTGAGCTAGGACGTCCGGCGGCCGCTGGCCGGGTTAGCGGCTGGAGACGGCCCAGCGGCGGATCATGTCGATGCGGGCCTGGATCTGGTCGGCGGTGGCCTGCGGCAGCTGGGGACCACCGCAGGTCCGGCGTAGTTCGGCGTGAATGACGCCGTGCGGCTGGCCGGTGCGGTGGCTCCAGGCGCCGACCAGGCCGTTGAGTTCCTTCCGCAGCGCCGCGAGGGCCTGGCGGCTCACCGGCGGCGCGGCGGGCTGGGAGGGGGCGGCCTGGGCGCTCGCGGCTTGGAAGGGGGCGGCCTGGGCGCGGGCGGGCTGGGAGCGGGCGGGCTGGGAGCGGGCGGTGAGCTGGGTGGTCTGGCGCTGGCGGAGCAGGGCGCGGACCTGGTCGGGGTCGAGCAGGCCGGGCAGGCCGAGAAAGTCGTCTTCCTCCGGGGAGCCGGCCGCGGTGGCGGTGCCGAACTCGCCGCCGTCGTACAGTACGCGGTCGAAGTGCGCGGACGCATGGAGGGCCTGGAAGGCCGGCTCGTCGAACGTGTCAGGGGTATCGCGCTGGCGCTGGGCCTGCTCGAACTCCTCCTCCTCGGGGGCGCCGTCGCCATGGTGGCGCAGGATGTGGTCTCGTTCGGCCTCAAGCTCGGCGGCGTAGGACAGCAGCACGGGGACCGAAGGGACAAACACCGACGCGGTCTCCCCGCGCTGCCGGACCCGGACGAACCGGCCGACCGCCTGGGCGAAGAACAGCGCGGTGGACACGCTGGTCGCGTAGACGCCGACGGCCAGCCGGGGAATGTCCACGCCCTCCGACACCATCCGCACCGCGACCATCCAGCGGTCGTCGGAGTCGGCGAACGCGGAGATCTTCTTGCTCGCGGCCGGGTCGTCGGATAGCACCACGACGGGCCGCTTGCCCGTCTTGGCGCGGAGCAGCGCGGCGTAGGCCCGCGCGTCTTCGTGGTCGCCCGCGATGACCAGGCCGGCCGCGTCCGGCATCCCCCGGCGGACCTCGGTCAGCCGTTTGTCGGCGGCCTCGAGGACCCGGCTGACCCACTCCCCCGCCGGGTCCAGCGCCGTCCGCCACGCGTACGCGATCTGGTCCTTGGTCATCGGGGTGCCCAAGGTGGCGGTGATCTCGTCCCCGGCTCGGGTGCGCCAGTGCATCTCGCCCGAGTAAGCCAGGAAGATCACCGGCCGCACCACGCCGTCCTCCAGCGCGGGGCCGTAGCCGTAGACGTAATCCGAGGAGCTGCGCTTGCCACCGCCCGGCTCCTCGACGTAGGTCACGAACGGGATCGGGTTGGCGTCGCTGCGAAACGGCGTGCCGGTCAGCCCGATCCGGCGCCGGGCCGGGTCGAACGCGTCCTTGACCGCGTCGCCCCAGGACAGCGCGTCGCCCGCATGGTGGATCTCATCGAAGATCACCAGCGTGCGGCGGTTCTCGGTGCGCTGCCTGTGCAGCACGGGGTGCGCGGCGACCTGCGCGTAGGTGACCGCGACACCGTGGAAATCGGCGCCGGTCCGGCCCTGAGCGTTCCGGTAGGCGGAGTCGATCGCGATCCCGAACCGGCCCGCCGCCTGCGCCCACTGGTGCTTGAGGTGCTCGGTCGGCGTGACGATCGTGAGGGTGGCCACCTCGCGCCGCGCCAGGAGTTCGGCCGCGATCGTCAGCGCGTACGCGGTCTTGCCCGCCCCGGGCGTGGCGACCAGGAGAAAGTCGCGCCGCGGCCGCTTGAAGTACTCGTAGTAAGCGTCCTTCTGCCAGCCGCGAAGACCGACAAGAAGATCATCCCGAACGGGCTCGTGGTGGAACTCGCCGATATCTGCGGTGTTTTCGGGGCAGGAGGTGCTCACGAGGCCGAAATGTTACCGGGGCGGGCGGCCGGGAGCCCGCCGAACACGCCGGGTGGCACGCCGCGTCAGCCGTTGCCCTCGCCGGAGGGGAGATGCTGGTAGATCTCCTTGCAGGTGGGGCAGACCGGATAGCGCTTGGGATCGCGACTCGGGACCCACACCTTGCCGCAGAGCGCGGTCAACGGCGTGCCCAGCACCGAGCTGTCGACGATCTTGTTCTTCTGCACGTAGTGCGCGAAGCGCTCGTGATCGCCGTCGCCGTGCGACGTGTCGGGCCGGACGTCCTCGTGGACGCGCGTGTCCTGCTCTGGGAGAACCTCAGTACCGCTCACGGTGGCCAGTCTACGTGGTCGTGGCCGGGCCCGAAGGGTCCCGGCTCATCAATTCAGGCCGGCCTCATCCCGGCCAGGTTAATTCAGGCCCGGGTCGTCGGGATAGGTGGCCATGTAGGCCAGTTCGCCGCCTTGGCGGCGCAGCACCGCGGGCCACAGCTGCTCCGGCTCGGCGCTGAACGCGTCGGCCGGCTCGGCGGGCACCACGTACCAGGCGCCCTGGTCGATTTCCGCCTGCAGCTGGCCGGCGCTCCAGCCGGCGTAGCCCGCGTACACCCGCAGTGAGCCGATCGCGGCGGCGAGCAGTCCCGGCGGCGCGTCCAGGTCGACCAGGCCCAGCCGGGCCACGGTGGCCGCGCCGTCCAGCGGATGCCAGCCGATGGGCTCGCCGGTTCCCGGCACGTGAGCGAGCGCGAGCGCGCTGGTGGGTGCGACCGGGCCGCCGTTGAACACCACCGACGGGTCGGTCGCCAGCTCCGTCCACGGTTCGAGCACCTGGCCGACCGGGACCTTGGTCGGCCGGTTCAGCACTACGCCGAGGGTGCCCTGGCCGGACTCGTGCTCCACGATGAGGACAACCGTCCGGCGGAAGTTGGGATCCCCGAGCACCGGGGTAGCGACGAGCAGGCGGCCTGCCTGAGCTTCCGACGGCATTTCGTCCATATCTCCATCATCGGTCAGAATTCCGGGTCGCGGCATCCGCGACCGCGACGGCGACGGAAGTAGCCACGTCAGGATGGAACACCGAGGGAATGATGTAGTGCGGCCCGATCTCGTCCGGTGACACCACATCCGCGAGCGCCTGCGCGGCGGCGGCCAGCATGTCGTCGGTGATCAGCCGGCTCTGCGCGTCGAGCAGCCCGCGGAACACCCCGGGGAAGGCCAGCACGTTATTGATCTGGTTGGGGTAGTCGCTGCGTCCGGTGGCCACCACGGCCGCGTGCTCCATGGCCACGTCCGGGTCCACTTCGGGGTCGGGATTGGCGAGCGCGAACACGATGGCGCCCTCCGCCATGCCCGCGATGTCGCCGCCGGACAAGATCCCTGGCGCCGACAGCCCGATGAACACGTCGGCGTCCCGTACCGCGCCGGCCAGGTCGCCCGCGTACCCGCCGGAATTAGTGTTTTCCGCGATCCAGCGCAGGCTCTCATCTAGGCCCGCCCGGCCGCGGTGGATCGCGCCTTTGTCGTCGCAGACCACGACGTGGCCGGCCCCGGCGCGGAGCAGCAGCTTGAGCACCGCGGTGCCCGCGGCGCCGGCCCCGGCCATGGCGATGCGCACCTCGGCGAGCTTCTTGCCCACCACCCGCAGCGCGTTGGTCAGCGCGGCCGTCACCACGATGGCCGTGCCGTGCTGGTCGTCGTGGAACACCGGGATGTCGAGCAGGCCGCGGAGCCTGCGTTCCACCTCGAAGCACCGCGGCGCGCTGATGTCCTCCAGGTTGATGCCGCCGAACCCGGGTGCGATCAGCTGCACCGTGCGCACGATCTCGTCGGTGTCCTGGCTGTCCAGGCAGATCGGCCAGGCGTCGATGCCGGCGAACCGCTTGAACAGGGCAGCCTTGCCCTCCATCACCGGCAGCGCGGCGTAGGGCCCGAGGTTGCCCAGGCCGAGCACGGCGGAGCCGTCGGTCACCACCGCGACCGAGTTCCGCTTGATGGTGAGCCGCCGGGCGTCGTCCGGGTTGGCCGCAATGGCCAGCGCGACGCGGCCCACGCCGGGGGTGTACGCCATCGACAGGTCGTCCCGGTTACGCAGCGGGACCTTGGAGCGCATCTCGATCTTCCCGCCGAGGTGCAGCAGGAACGTCCGGTCGCTGACCTGATGCACGCTGACGTCCTGGATCCCGGCCAGCGCGGACACGATCGCCTCGGCGTGTGCGGTGTCCCGGGCGGCGCAGGTGACGTCGACCCGAAGCCGGTCGTTCCGGCCCGCGGTCACGTCGAGCGCGGTGACCACGCCGCCCGCCTGCTCCACGGCCCGGGTGATCTCGCTGACCGCTCGGCCGCGGGAGGCCACCTCGAGCCGCACGGTGATGGAATAGGAGACACTTGGCGCCATTGCCACGTCGGTTCCCGCCTTTCCGCTGGACTCCAGCGTACGGCGCGCACCCGCTACGCTGGCAAGGTGAGCGCGGAATCGGCGGTCAGCGCGGCGGCGGAAATAGCGGACGCCCGGCCCGTGGCCCTGGCCGTCGACACGGCGGACTTCGGCGGCCCGGCGATCGACGTGACCAGGCTGCGGGTCGCGCTGGCCCGGCTGGCGCGCCGGCTGCGCCGGCACGAACTGGCCGGGCTGACGCCGACCCAGCTGGCGGCGCTGGCCACCGTGGGTCATTCCGGGCCCATCCGGCTGGGAGACCTGGCCGCCGTTGAGGGGATCGCACCGTCCACGCTGACGCGCCTGGTGACTGCGCTCGAGGACAGCGGCTACGTGCGCAGGCACGCCGACCCGAGCGACGCGCGGGCGAGCACCGTGGCCATCACGCCGCACGGCCAGGAAGCGCTGATGCGCATCCGCACCGAGAGCACCCTGGTGCTGGCCGCTAGCATGGCGCTGCTCACGTCCGCGCAGCGGGCGGCGCTAGCGGCCGCCCTGCCGGTGCTCGAGCAGCTTGCCGAGGCACCAGGATCGGCCGTTCGGGAAAAAGGGCTGTTACCTGAGCTCAGCGAGGCGGGCCCGTTCGCGGGAGAAGGTTTGCGCTGTGCTGCGCAGCGCTTCAGAAGAACAGCGTGTCAGAAGAGCAGCGCGGACAGGGCGGAACGGGCCTTGACCACCCGCGGGTCGCGCGACGGGAGGATCTCGAACAAGGCGACCAGATGCTTGCGCGCCTGCTCCCGGTCCGGGCCCGACGTGCGCCGCACGACACCGAGCAGCCGGTCGTATGCCTCTTCGATCTTGCCGGTGGCCAGCTCGACGTCGGCGACCCGGGTCTGGGCCTGGACGTCTTCGGGGTGCGCGGCCGCGTCCTTGCGGGCCTGGGCCTGATCGAAGGAACTGACCCGCTTGATCAAGTTCACCTGGGCCAGCCCGGTCTTGGCGATCGGATCGCCTGGCGATTTCGCCAGCTCCTGCTCGAAGGCCTGCTCGGCCGCGTCCAGATCACCGCGCTCCATGGCCGCGCGCGCCTCGGCGTAAGCCGGGGGTACTTGCGGACCGCCCGTCCCGCTGCCGGAGGGGCCTGGCCGGTCATCCGGCGGGCCCGGCCGCTGGGAACCCGGCTGGGTACCGGCCGCGTCCTCGTCGGCCTCGTCCTCAACCTCGGCGGGCGCCCCGCCGGCCAGCTCGATACCCATCTTCTCCGACGCCACCAGGACCTGGCTGATCCACTGGCGGACCTGAGCCTCCGGCATCGCGCCGAGGAAGCCGTCCACCAGCTGGCCGCCCACGACCGCCACCACCATCGGGATGCTCTGCACCTGCAGAGCCGCACTGAGCTGGGGGTTAGCGTCGACGTCGACCTTGGCGAGAATCCATTGGCCGGCCGCTTCGACGGCAAGCTTCTCCAGCACCGGCGAGAGCTGCTTGCACGGCCCGCACCATTCCGCCCACAAATCCATGATGACGGGCGTGGTCCGGGAACGCTCCACCACCTCGGTGTTGAAGGTCTCCTCGGTGACCTCGATGACGGCCCCACCGCCAGTGGCGGCGGAGTCGTCCGACTGAACCGTTTGCTGCCTGCGCTGCGCGGCCGTCTGCCGAGCGCCCAGATCGACGGCACCATAAAGCGAAAAATCTCGCGGCTGCATAGTTCCATCCTGCCGTACTCGCGCCACTTGCTGATCCAGAATTCCCCGTTGACCCGGTGTGTTAACTCAGATCCGGCGGTTCTTATGCCGCCTGCCGGCCGCGATCGGGCGTGGCTGCGGGGCGTCGTCAGAGCTTGCGGCCAAGGTAGACGACGCCGCCTGGTTCATGGACCTCGGCCAGCCCAAAGCCAAGATGCCGGTAAAAGCCGATGGCCTGCACGTTTTGTATCAGCACGCAGACGTGCACGCCCCCGGCGCCGGCCTGGGCGGCGGCCACATAGAAGGTCTCCATGAGCTTGCGGCCGTATCCGCCCCGCTGGCTACCGGGCAGCAGGTCGATGTGCAGGTGGGCCGGATAGTCGGTCAGTCCAGGCCACAGCAGCCGTTCCGGCCGGTAGTGCAGGGCGAGCAGCTGATCGTCAGCACTAACCGCAGGCTCAGGCGGCACCGGATAGCGGCCGGCTAGCCGGGGAATCCACCTCTCGCGGTAAGCGCCGGCAAAGGCGGCCGTGTCGGCCGTCCCGAGCACGTAGCCGGCCGGCCGCTGCCCGTCGTCGAGCACAAAGGCGAGGCCGGGTTCCAAGAACACGTAGGGGCCGGCGAACAGGTCGGGCATCAGGTCATCGGTGCGGTACTTACCCCGGGCGTCATGGCCGGCGTCCGCGGTGCGAACGCAGATGTCGTAGACCGCGGCAAGATCTTGTTCGCGATAGGGACGGACGACGGGCTTGGCGTGTTCAGCCCTGGGCTCAGCCGTCATGGGGACCATTGTCGCATCGGCGGACGTGACGGCCGCCGCGGTAGCGAGCACGGCTCAACTCGGCGCGGTCCGGCTTGGTGCGGCGCGGTCATAGGTGGCGACGTAGGCGAACGGCCACAATGAGCAGATGGATGACGCGGTACGGACCTACATTGACGGGATCGACGGGGCTAACCGTCCGCTGTTCGACCGGGTGCACGGGTTGATCCTGAGCGCATACCCCGACGCGACCGTGGGCATCTCCTATCAGATCCCCACCTACCGGGTCGGCCGACGGCGACTGTACGTCGGCACATGGAAGCACGGGGTCTCGATTTACGGCTGGCCCCAGGGCAGCGAGGCCGATTTCATCGCCCGTCATCCCGCGCTCAAGACAGGTAAGGGAACGATCCGGCTGCGGCCGCAAGACGCGGCGGAGGTTCCCGATGAGGAACTGCTCGGGCTGGTGCACGCCGCGCTGAGCGGGTGAACGAGTGTGTCTTGCATCCGGGTCTTTGGTTGCTCTAGAGTGACCGTTGCCTATGAGTAACCAATCAGCGGATGCCCTCTTCGACGCGCTGGGCGAGCCGGTCCGCCGCCGCATCCTGGAACTGCTGCGCGATGGGCCGACGCCGGTCGGGCGCCTCGCCGAGCGGCTGCCGGTAGGGCGCCCGGCGGTGAGCAAGCACCTGCGGGTGCTAAGCGACGCCGGACTGATCGAACACCGTAGCGTCGGCACCCGCAATCTGTACCTGCTGGCGCCCGACGGGATGGCTTCCGCGCAGCAGTGGCTGGTGCGGACCTGGGACGCCGCCCTGGCCGCCTACGCCGCCGAGGTCAGCCGCCACCGCCAGCAGCAGGAATCCGTACGCGAGCCAAGGAGCGACCGATGAGCATGGTCCCGCCGATCCGCAGGGAAATACTGGTCGACGCGGACCCGGCAACCGCGTTCGAGGTGTTCACCGAGCATGTGGGGCGCTGGTGGCCGCTCGCCGAGCTGAGCGTCTACGGCGACGGCGACGGCGCCACGGTGGCGTTCGCCGGCGGGCAGATCATCGAGCGGTCCGCCGACGGGCAGATGGCCGTGTGGGGAACTGTCACCCGGTGGGAGCCGCCGGACGCGGTGGCCTTCAGCTGGCATCCCGGCCAGGCGACCGAAAGCGCCAGCCAGGTCGAGGTCACCTTCGCGGCCGCGGCGAGCCAGACGCGGGTGACACTGGAACATTCCGGCTGGGAGGCATTCGCTGATCCCGCCGCGGCCCGCGCCGAATACGATCACGGCTGGCCGATGGTCCTAGATCGCTACCGTGACTACGCGGCTAGGGGCGGCGACACGTGGGTGGCGCTGCTGCACCGGGCCGGGCCCGCCGCGCCCACGAGCGGGACCATTTTCGAGGATCCGCGGTTCGGTGAGCACATTCGCGTTCCTCAACCGGATGCGCGAGGCCGGGTACCTGGTCGCCGCGGGCCCGCTGCCTGATGCGGAGGGTGAGGGCATGACCATCTTGCGACTGCCCGGGCCCGGGCAGCTGGATACCGCGACGAGGCTGGCCACCGAGCAGGACAGCAGCGTCTCGGCCGGGTTGCTGGCCGTCACCGTCCGCCCGTGGCATGTCGTGATGCACGCCGAGGTAGTCGTAATGCACGCCGAGGTATGAGCGGGATACGGTCCGGCTGGTAGGCGAACGGCTGGGACGGGACGGGACGGACATGACATCGGAACCGCGATGGGCCGGAGCCAGCGCAGCCTGGTTCGGTTCGTCCCTGCTGGAGTCCAGTCCGTTCAACACCGCGTGGCGCCGGGAGAAAGGCGCCCTGTGGGACCTGGGCCCCCACCTGGTCTCGGTACTGTGGGAACTTCTCGGGCCGGTGACCTCGGTGACCGCCGACGCGGGCCTGGCGGATACCAGCCACCTGATCCTGCACCACCAGGGCGGCCCGACCAGCACCGTGACGGTCAGTCAGAGCGCGGCCGAAGGCGCCACGGGATTCGAGGCTTACGCGTGGGGCGAAGCCGGCCGGTCGGTCGCGCCCGCGGGGACGAGCGACCCGCTGGTTCCGCTGCGGACCGCCCTGGCCGAGCTCACCGGCCGGGCTCGGTCGGGACTGACGGCTCACCCGTGCGACGTTCGGTTCGGGCGCGACGTGGTCCGTGTCCTGGCAGAGGCGGAACGCCAGATCGGCGCCCGGGCTAGGCCAGCGGCTTAGGCCGGAACACCATCCACCACGGTAGCATCTGTTGTGCTACCGTGGCGCGATGAGTGACACGCCGGAGGACGAGCGGGACCCTCGGCCAGTAAGTGCGGGGACCCCCGGCGAGGGCCAGGCCGCCCGGACCCGGAATCCTGGACGGCCCGCCCCCCGCGCCGAGGCCGCCGGACGAACCCCGGCCCGGCGGCGGATCGGGATCAGGGAACTGCGCCAGCACGCGAGCGTCTACGTCGACCTGGCCGAGAAGGGCTACACGGTGGACATCACCAACCGCGGGCGGCTGGTCGCTCAGCTGGTCCCGGTCTTCGAGCCGGGCAGCCCGCTGGAACGCCTGATCGCGTCCGGGATCATCGAGGCCGCCGAGGAGCCGGGTGGCGTCCGGGATATCGAGCCATACCCGGCCACGGCCCGTCTCGGGGACGCCGGCCAGAGGGACGCCCGCCAGGGGGACGCTGGCCAGGGGGACGCTGGTCCGGGGGACGCTGGGGCGGGGGAACGCCGGTGATCTACCTGGATACCTCCGCGCTGGTAAAGCTGGCCCTGACCGAACCGGAATCGGCTGGCCTGGTGCGGTGGCTCGCCGAGCGCGCGGACCAGCCGTTGGTATCGAGCGCGCTGTACCGGGCGGAGCTGCCGCGGGCGGTCTGGTGCGCCGAGCCCGGCGCACTGCCGCGTAGCTACCGCCTGCTCAAGCGGATTGCGAAGGTGGCGCTGACCGCGGACGTGCTCGACAACTCGGCTACCCTGCCGCCGCAAGGGCTGTCTGCGGCGCAGGCCATCCACCTGGCCTCTGCGCTGGCGGTGAAACGAGACCTGACCGCGTTCGTGGCCTACGACGAGCGCCTGCTCGCCGCGGCCAAGGACGCCGGGCTGCCGGTGGCCGCGCCCGGCTCGGCTCAATGAAGGCGAATCACCGGACCCACGGTCCGGCGACCCCAGGCGGCTTTCCTGCGCGTCGGCAGTCAAGGATCGGGTTTCCGCGAAGACTTTTACCCCTTTTTAGGGGGTAAAAGTCTTCGTCTAACTCGAATCCACCACGGTAAATCTCATTCCCACCGCGCACATGAGCGAATGAGGTGCGGATGGGCGGTGGAACAAGTGAGGCGCTGAGGGCGGGTTAGAAGCCGGCGGGTTCGGTGTAGGCGCCCCACTCGGCGCGGAGGGCGTCGCAGATTTCGCCGAGGGTGGCCTCGGCGCGGGCGGCGGCCAGCATGAGCGGGACCATGTTCTCGTCGGTGCGCGACGCGGCAACCAGGGCGGCCAGGGTCGCGTCGACGGCGGACTGGTCGCGCTCGGCGCGGCGGGCGGCGAGGACGCGGACCTGGTCGCGTTCGACTTCGGGGCTGATCCGGAGGATCTCCAGGGGTTCGGCGACCGTGCTGGTGTGGCAGTTCACGCCCACGACCTTCTTCTCGCCTTTTTCCAGCTGCTGCTGGTAAACGAACGAGGCTTCGGCGATCTCGCCGATGAACCAGCCGTTCTCGATGCCCTGCAGGATCCCGTCGGTCATCGAGTCATCCGAACTCATCTCGCGGATCCGGGCGAAGATGGCCTCCGCCTCGGCTTCCAGGCGGTCGGTCAGCGCTTCCACGTACCACGACCCGCCGAGCGGGTCGGCCACGTTCAGCACTCCGGATTCCTCCATGATCACCTGCTGAGTGCGCAGCGCGGTCTCAGCGGCGGCCTCGCCCGGCAGCGCGAGCACCTCGTCGAGGGCGTTGGTGTGCAGCGAGTTGGTGCCGCCCAGGACCGCCGCCAGGGCTTCGATCGCGGTCCGGACGATGTTGTTGTCCGGCTGCGGCGCGGTCAGCGAGACGCCCGCGGTCTGGGTGTGGAAGCGGAGCCACTGGGCCCGCGGGGTCTTCGCGCCGTAGACGTCGCGGAGCCACCTGGCCCAGATCCGCCGGGCGGCCCGGAACTTCGCGATCTCCTCGAAGAAGTCGACGTGCGCGTCGAAGAAGAACGACAGGCCGGGCGCGAACTCGTCCACGTCCAGGCCGCGGGACAGGCCGAGCTCGACGTAGCCGAACCCGTCGGCGAGCGTGAACGCCAGCTCCTGCGCAGCCGTCGAGCCCGCCTCCCTGATGTGGTACCCGGACACCGACAGCGGCTTGTACCTGGGGATGTTCTCGCCGCAGTACTGCATCAGGTCGCCGATCAGCCGCAGGTGCGGGCGCGGGGTAAACAGCCACTCCTTCTGCGCGATGTACTCCTTGAAGATGTCGGTCTGCAAGGTGCCGTCAAGCTTGGACAGGTCAGCGCCTTGGCGTTCGGCCGCGACCAGGTACATGCAGAACAGCGGCACGGCCGGGCCGCTGATCGTCATCGAGGTGGTGGTGTCGGCCAGCGAGATCCCCTCGAACAGCACCTCCATGTCGGCGGCCGAGTCGATCGCTACGCCGCAATGACCCACCTCCCCCAGCGAGCGAGCGTCATCGGAGTCGCGGCCCATCAGCGTCGGCATGTCGAAGGCCACCGACAGCCCCGCGCCGCCTGCCCCCAGCAGCATCTTGTACCGCTCGTTGGTCTGGCGGGCGCTGCCGAAGCCGGAGAACTGACGGATCGTCCACGGCTTGCCGCGGTAGCCGGTGGGGTGGATGCCGCGGGTGAAGGGGAACTCTCCCGGCCAGCCGATCTGCTCCATCCCCGGCACGACCGCGCCGGGCGGCGGGCCGTACACCGGGTCGACCTCGAGGCCGGACAAGGTGGTGAAGTCGGCGTCGCGCTTGGCGGCCTGGTCGTACTGGCGCTGCCAGCGCGCTCTGCCTGCTTCCACCGGGCCTGCTTGCGCGGGGGCGTCTTGGGCGGGGGCGTTCGGCGCGGGGGCGTTGGCCTGAGAGTCCATGATCCTGCCTCCGGATGGATGTAGCTCTCACCAGATAGTAGGACGTCCTACTATCTCGCCAGTCTAGCTCTCGCGGGCTGGCTGGGGAACTCTGGCGCTGTCTGGAGGCAAGTAGGAGGAGCCGTTCGGAAAAAAAAGAATTTTCTGTGCAACCGATGCGGTGGTTGCATCGTCTCTTAAGAGCGCAAGGCGGGACAACGACCCTTGCGCGCAGTGGTGGCCCGGACGCCGCGGGGGCGCGCCCGGGCCAGACGTCAGGAACCAGCGGGACCCGGCGATTCCGGTCGCCATCTGAGAAATGTGGTAGATGTTGCCGTATCACATGGGTGTTCTCGATAACGCCCCGACCGGCCCCGACATCGTCTTCATGCCGGGCGGCCGACGCGGGGGGCGGGAAGCCACGCCGTTCCCGTCGCCTGCCGGGAACATCGCCGAGGGAGATCCGTTGGGCACCGCTGCTGAGGTTAGTGGGGGTCAACGGGACGACGCTAACGCGGCCGAAGAGCTGTTCAAAGGGGTGTACCCCAAGCTCGCCGGCTGGGTCAGGCGGCTGGTCGACGACGAGGACACGGCGCACGAGATCGCGTCCGAGGCGTTCGTGCGGCTGCTGGCCCGGTGGACCAAGGTCGAGAGCCCGCAAAGTTATCTTTATATGATCGCCACCAACTTGATCCGTGACCACTGGCGCAAGACCGAACGGGAGCGCCGGGCCATCCGCAGCGTCACCGCGGGCGCGGCCATGGACCCGGTGGCCTACCCGGTGGAAGACGTGGACGTGCGTAACCTCATTGCCTCGCTGCCGCCGCGGCTGCGCGACCCGTTCCTGCTGCACTACTACGGCGGATTCGGGATCCGGGAGGTCGCGACGCTGCTGCACCGACCGGAGGGCACCATCAAGGCGGACCTGTTCGCGGCACGCGCGAAGCTGAAGACGGCGCTGGCGGAACGAGATGGCTGACCGCCGCGACGACGTCGACTCCTGGCTGAGCGAGCGGATCGATCCGCTCCCGCCGCCGCCGGGCACCTTCGACCTGATCAAGCGCCGCGCCAAGCGGCGCAAGTACCGGCGGCTGGCCATTACCGCCAGCACGGCCGCGGTGATCGTGGCCGCGGCGGTGACCGTGCCGCGAGTGGTCAACCTGCCCGTGCTGAGTCCGTCCAGCACCGCGGGGGTCGAGGCCGGGCATCCCGCGTCCGCCACCCCGGCCGGGGGCGGCCGGACCGCATCTGCCTCCTCCTCCGCGTCCGCGGAACCGTCGCCGTCGGCGGTCATAGCGCCGGTGCCGCCTAACTTTCGGCCCACCTCGGTGACCTTCGTGGGGGCCGGCACCGGCTGGGCGATGGGACTGGCCGGCCTCCCGGGGGACTGCGCGACCGCGTTCTGCATGTCAGTGGCACGCACCGACAATGCCGGGAAAACCTGGAGCGGGGTCCCCGCGCCGCTCGCCGACGGCCCGGACGGGGCCTCCGGAGTGAGCAAGATCCGGTTCCTCAACACCGAGGACGGATGGGCGTTCGGGCCCGAGCTTTTCTCCACCGCTAACGGCGGCCAAAGCTGGGCGCAGGTCAGCACCGGCGGCCTGCGGGTGACCGACCTGGAGACGGTGGGAAACCGGGCGTTCGCGCTGTTCGCGTCCTGCTCGGGAGAGGGCACCTCGTTCGGCGACTGCACCAGTTTCACCTTGTACTCCTCGCCTGCCTCGAGCAGCGACTGGACGCCGGTCGGCGCCTCGACCTCGGGGCTGACCAACGGCGGCGCGCACGAGGCCGCTTCCCTGGTGCTCACCGGCAGCCGCGGCTTCGTGCTCGCGCCGGGCGGCGGGCTCTACGCCGGGCCGGTCGACGGCAGCGGGCCGTGGACGCTGATGAATACGATTGCCCCGGACTGCCCGGTCGGGCCGGCCCAGATGGACGGCCAGCCCTCGGGCGCGCTGCTGGCCGCGGTGAACGCCAGGGAACTGATCCTGGCCTGCGCGTCGGGGAGTTCGGGGGATTCGGTGGGCTCGGCCACGCAGAAGAAGGAGATCTTCTCCTCACCGAACGGCGGGAGCAGCTGGCTGATGATGGCCACCGCGCCGCGGGCCGGAATCGCCTTCTCGGTGGCGGCCAGCCCGTCGGCGACCGTGGTGCTCGCTACCGATCAGGGCATCGACGTGCTGCCGGCGGGCGATACCGCCTGGCAGACGGCGAGCCTGAGCGCGGCGGCGCCGGCCGCCGGGTTCGGCTATGTGGGCATGACCACCGATTCCCAGGGCATCGCGCTGCCCGCCAACCCGGCGGCGGGCACGGTGTGGTTCACCTACGACGGCGGCCATAGCTGGCAGCCATCTCACCTCAGTGGCTCCTAGGAGTCCGGGCCTCCGGGAGAGCAGGGCTCCCTGGGGTCCGGACTGCTAGGTCAGCTAGATCAAGGCCGGGTTCCCGGGCGCCTCAGGGATGCCGGGCGCCTCAGGGATGCCGGGGGGGCCGGGGGGGCCGGGGATGAAGTCGCCTGCTCCGAGCCGCAATTCGCGGAACAGGTCGAAGATCTCTTTCAGCTGGCCTTCGGCGAAGCCGCCGAGCCCGAACTCCGCGGCCATCAGGTCGCTGGTCGCCCGCGCGACTACCGCGCGGCCGGCCTCGGTGATCTCGGCGAGGCGGCCGCGGCCGTCGGCCGGGTTCGGCCTGCGGATCACCATCTGCTGCCGCTCCAGGCGGTCGATGGTGTTGGTGACGCTGGTGGGGTGCACCATCAGCCGCTCGCCGATCACCCGCAACGGCAGCGCGCCCCGGCGGCTGAACGTGAGCAGCACCAGCGCCTCGTAGCGCGCGAACGTCAGCTGGTAAGGCCGCAGCAGCGCGTCGAGCTCGCCGAGCAGGATCTGCTGGGCGCGCATGATCGAGGTGACCGCGGCCATCGACGGTGACGGGCCGAAGCGGCCGGCCCAGATCTGCGCCGCCCGGTCGATCGGATCAAACGGCAACTCCAGCGGCTTACTCACGGGTACAACCGTATGGCGTGCGCCCGCCTGCGTGAACGTCAGTCCGAAGGCTGGCCCAGCAGCTCGTCGGCGGCCTGGAAGGGATCAAGCGTGCCGGCCGCGACCTGGCTCGCCAGCATGTCCACGCGGCCCGTCGCCATCCGGCCGCGCAGGGCGGTGAACGCCAGCGCGGTGATCTCCTCGCGGGCCCGGGCCTGCCGTCGCTGGCCGAGCTCCCCGGTGGAGTTGAGCCAGGACCAGTGCTCGTCCAGGCGGCTCATGACCTCGTCGATGCCCTCGCCCCGCACCGCCACGGTGGTGATGATCGGCGGCTTCCAGTCACCCGGCTGGTGGTCCGCGAGCGCGATCATGTTGCGCAGGTCTCGCACCACGTGCTGGGCGTCCGGCTTGTCGGCCTTGTTCACCACGAACAGGTCGGCGACCTCGAGAATGCCGGCCTTCGCCGCCTGGATCGCGTCGCCCATGCCCGGGGCGAGCAGCACCACCACCGAATCCGCGAGCGAGGCGATCGCCACCTCGGCCTGGCCCACGCCGACCGTCTCGATGATGATCAGCTCGAAGCCGGCCGCGTCGAGCACCCGGATGGCCTGCGGCGTCGACGCCGCCAGGCCGCCGAGATGGCCGCGGCTGGCCATCGACCTGATGAACACCTGATCGTCAGTGGCGTGCTCCTGCATCCGCACCCGGTCGCCGAGCAGCGCCCCGCCGGTAAACGGCGAACTGGGGTCGACCGCGAGCACCGCGACCCGGCCCCCCGCGGCCCGGATCGCGCCCACCAGCGCGCCGGTAACGGTGGACTTGCCCACCCCGGGTGAGCCCGTCAGCCCGATGATCCTGGCCCCGCCGGTACTCGGCAACAGCCCTTTGATGACCGAACGGACCCGGGGTGACTCGTCTTCGACCAGGGAAATCAGCCGGGCCAGGGCACGCGTGTCCCCGGCCCGGGCCCGGTCAAGCTCAGCCGCGCCGTCGGAGGCGCCCCGATCGGTACCAGTCACCGGCGCGGTCAGCCGTGCACCCGCATCAGCAGCGCCTCGCCCTGGCCGCCGCCGCCGCACAGACCGGCCGCACCGAGGCCCCCGCCGCGCCGGGCGAGTTCGTGACACAGGTGCAGCGCGATCCGGGCCCCGGAAGCCCCGACGGGGTGGCCGAGCGCGATCGCGCCGCCGTTGACGTTCACGATGTCCGGGCTGACCTCCAGGTCGCGCATGGACTGGATCGCCACCACCGCGAACGCCTCGTTGATCTCGATCAGGTCCAGGTCGGACACGGACTTCCCGGCCTTGGCCAGGGCCTGCTTGATCGCGTGGGACGGCTGAGAGTGCAGCGAGTTGTCCGGGCCCGCGACGTTGCCGTGGGTGCCGATCTCGGCCTGCACTGGCAGGCCGGCCCGGGCGGCCGCCTCGGCCGACATCACCACGACGGCGGCGGCGCCGTCGGAAATCTGCGACGCGGACCCCGCGGTGATCGTGCCGTCCTGGCCGAACGCGGGCCGCAGCTTGGCCAGCGACTCCGCGGTGGTGCCCGGGCGGATGCCTTCGTCCTGCGTCACGGCTAGCTCGTCACCGCCCCGCTGCGCGATGGTGACGCCGACGATCTCGGCGGCGAACAACCCGTTCTTGGCGGCCGCGGCCGCCCGCTGATGGCTCGAAGCCGCGAACTCGTCCTGCTCGGCTCGCGTGATGCCAAGCTTGCGCCCGCTGTTCTCGGTGGACTGGCCCATCGACAGGTGGTCGAACGCGTCGGTCAGCGCGTCGAGCGCCATCGAGTCGGTGGCCTCGAAGGAGCCGTACTTGTAGCCGGCCCGGGAGCCCGGCAGCAGGTGCGGCGCGCGGGTCATGGACTCCATCCCGCCCGCCACGATGACGTCGTGCTCGCCGAGCCTGATGAGCTGCGCGGCGAGCGCGATGGCGTCCAGGCCGGACAGGCAGACCTTGTTGACGGTCAGGGCCGGGACCGACATCGGTATTCCGGCCGCGACCGCCGCCTGCCGGGCCGGGATCTGGCCCGCCCCCGCCTGCAAGACCTGCCCCATGATCACGTACTCGACCTGATCGGGGCGGACGCCCGCGTTCGCCAGTGCCCCGGCGATGGCGACGCCGCCCAGGTCGCTGGCAGACTTGCTGGCGAGGGACCCGAGCAGGCGCCCGACCGGAGTCCGCGCACCCCCGACGATGACCGGCTGACGTGGTTCGCTCATATCCATCACGATACCTACTCAGGCCCGGAAGGAAATATCTTGCTACCGCTGCTGACCCGCATCGATCACGTGGGTATCGCCTGTCGTGACTTGCACCACACCATCGAGGTGTACCGGGCGACGTTCGGCCTGGAGCTGGTCACGGTGGAATCCAACCAGGCGCAGGGTGTCCGCGAGGCCATGCTGCGGGTCGGTGCGGGGGCAGCCGCGCTCGGCGCGAGCACGGCGGGCGCGGGGTACGTCCAGCTGCTGGAGCCGCTCGGGCCGGACACGCCGGTGGGTAAGTTTCTGGCCCGCCGAGGCGAGGGAATTCACCACATCGGTTACGGGGTCGCCGACGTCAGCGAGGCACTGGCCGCGATCGGCGGGACCGGCGTCCGGCTGATCGACAAGCAGCCGCGGCACGGCTCCATGGGCGCCTCCATCGCCTTCCTGCACCCGGCCGATCTCGGTGGCGTTCTGACCGAACTTGTCCAGTTCGCGACCTGAGTGCGATCCCCCATACCGGGGGTTAGAGGGATATGCCGGGAGGCATAAGATTGAGAACTCCGAAGGGCCCGCCACCGGGCTCAAGGGAGATGTAGTCTGCCTGTCACCGGGCGATAGTCGTACCCGCATGGCTGACGCCCGCCGTAAAATTCCGCCGCCTTCACGTCTAGCCAGGATTAGGCCATATGCAATCGGACATTGACGCCCAGCTGACAAACTTCTTCGAAGAGGCCCCGCCGCGCGAGTTCGCGACGGTGATGCGAGGCTACGACCGCCACCAGGTCGATGAGCACATCAGGCAGATCGAAACTGATGCGCGCCAGCATCGAGATCAGGCTCAGACGATGAAGCGCGAGCTGTCCGAGGCGCACCGCCAGATCCAGGAGCAGGAACGCCCGACCTACTCGGGCCTTGGTGCGCGCATCGAGCAGCTGCTCAGGCTAGCCGAGGAGCAGGCCACCGAGCTGGTCCAGGCGGCTAGGTCCGAGGCCAACGAGATCAAGGCCGCGGCCAAGGTCGACGCGGCCGAGCTGCGGTCCGGGGCCGAGAACGAAGCGTCCGAGCTGCGCGCCAACGCCAAGCGGGAGACTGACGACCTGCGCGGTGCCGCCGAGCGCGAGGCCGACTCGATCAGGACCACCGCCCGGCGCGAGGCCGACGAACTGACCTCGACCACCGAGCGCGACGTGGCCAAGCTGCGAGCCACCGCCGACCACGAGGTCGCGGAGAAGCGGGCCGCGGCCGAGCGCGACATCGCCAAGCTGCGCACCAGCACCGAGCGCGAAGTCGCCCAGCTGAAGGCCACCGCCAAGCGCGAGCGCGACGAGATCCTCACCACCTCCAAGCGCCAGGCCGACGAGATGCGCAGCCAGGCCCAGCGGATCCTGGAGGAGAGCGAGGCTCAGCGGGCGCAGGCCGAGGCCGAGTTCGAGATCCAGCTCGCGGCCCGGCGGGAAGAGGCCGAGCGCCAGGAAGCCGAACGGCTCACCGCGGCCCAGTCCGCCACGCAGAAGCTGGTGTCCGAGGCCGAGCAGCGGGCATCGACCGCCGAGCAGCGCGCGGCCAAGGCCAGCGCCCAGGCCGACCAGACCCGGCGCGACGCCGACCAGCACGCCAGGCAGCTGGTCAGCAACTCCAAGAAGAACGCCGACCAGATCGTCAGCCAGGCCAAGGCTCAGGCCGAGGCCCTGCTCGCCGACACCAAGGCCGATGCCGAACGCCGGCGGGCGGCCGCGCAGCGCGAGGTCGACGAGCTGACCCGGCAGAAGGACAGCATCGCCAGTCACCTGGCGCAGGTACGCCAGCTGCTCGGCGGCCAGATGGCAGGCATGGCGAGCATGGACGCGGCGGCGCAGGCCCTGCAGAACAAGCCGGCCATCGACCCGGGTCCTGGGCCGGCCAGCCCCGGGCCAGCCAATCCCGGGCCAGCCAATCCCGGGCCAGCCAGCGCGCCGCGCAACGGGAGCTCCGGCCAGGTCGCGCCGACGACCGTGCAGCCGGTCCAGCCCGCGGGCGGCCACCAGGCCACCCAGGTGGCTCCGGCGGCAACCCAGGCTCAGCGCCCGGCGGCCGCCGCCGGGCCTGCCAACGGCAGCGCCACCGCCACCCAGGTCAGCAAGCAGGCCACCGGCAAGGAAGACGACGAAGACTGGTGGACCGAGTAGGAAACCTCAGTACGGGCGCAGGCCAGCCGATGCAGACGTGGGAAGCGATTCGATCCCGCCGGAACGTGCGGTCGTTCGATGATCGCCCGATTCCCCTCGATCACCTCAACGAGATCCTGGAAGCCGGACGGCGTGCGCCGTCCTCGCAAAACTGGCAGCCGTGGGATTTCATCGCGGTGACCGAACGGGAGCAGCTGGTCAAGCTCTCCGCGACGTGGCAGGGTGCCGGGCACGTAGCCCGCTCGGCGGCGACCGTCGCCTTGATCGCGTCGCCGCCCGATCAGGAGCGGCGGCGTGGCACCCTGTACTACGACCTGGGCCAGGCCACGATGAGCATGATGCTCGCCGCGGCCAGCCTGGGTATCGGCAGCTGCCACTCCGCGGTCGGCGACCAGGAGCTCGCACGGGCGCTGCTGGGCTTCCCGGATGACAAGTTCTGCGTCTACCTGATGTCGCTCGGGTACCCGGCTGACCGCCCGCTGTCCCTGATCCGGCGCCCCGACCGGCGTCCCCTCGACGAGGTCGTCCACCGCGAGCACTGGTAAGCGCGAGCGCCGGTCGAAGCCTGCGAGCGTCTGGGTTGCGCACCACGCTCATGCCCTTGGTCTTGTCTGCTAGCGGCGACGGTAAGCGTTGGATCGATGCTGGATATCCTGCACGACCACCACGCGTTTCGGTTCATCGATCCGGTAAACTACTCGCCACCTGGCGCCGAGGCGCGCGCTATAGAAACCGGTGAGTGTGGCCCGAAGCGGCTTGCCGACCCGATACGGCGCCGCCAGAAGAGGGCCAGTAACGAATTCAACCGCCGCAGCGGCCACATCTTCCGGGAGCAGCTCGGAGATCGCCCGCCGGGCCGGCCGGGTCATTCCGAGCTCGTAGGGCTCAGCGTTCAACGCTTGCGCTCAATGAGTAGCGCGCGCGCTGCTTCGGCTCCGTAGCTCACGTCGCCAGACTGTTCGGACTCGCGGGCTTCGGCCAGACCCCTGAGCGCAGCTGGATCGGCGAGAATTTCGGCCGTCTCGCGCATCGAAAGGTACTCCTCGATAGCGACCAGAACCGTCTGCTGCACGCTGCGGTGCTCGAACTCAGCTACCTGCTTAAGCTGGTCCTCAATCTCTGGCGGCAAGCGAAGAGTCATAGCCATACCGTTATGGTACCATAGTGATTCACATAGGCCAGGTGTTGACTCTAGGTCACCGGCACGATGCTGGCTTGCGTCAGGTGGCCGGAGTCGATCTGCAGCAGGCCGAGGGTGCCGTGCGGCTGCCGCCTGCGGTCGGTGGGCGAGCCTGGATTGAAGATCCGCAGGCCACCAGCGGACTCGTCCAGCGGGATGTGCGAATGCCCGAACACCACGAGGGCCGCGCCGGGGAACCGGCGGCGCATGCGCGCGATCCGTCCGGTGGCAGCCCCGCTGTCGTGCAGCATCGCCACGCTGAGCCCCGCCAGGTCCAGTTCCACCGTCTCGGGGGCGCCCCACGTGGTCACGTCAGGACCGTCGTTGTTCCCTAGGACGGCGACCACCGGGGCGTAGTCCGCCAGCTCGGTCAGGACCGAGGCGGTACAGACATCGCCCGCGTGCAGGATAAGGTCCGCGCCGCGCAGGTGCTCGGCCACCCGCGCCGGGCAGGCCCGCCAGCGCCGGGGCGCGTGAGTATCAGCCAGTACGACAATTCGCACGGGACCATTGTGCCCGCTCCCCAGTCCGCTTCCGGGCGGGGCGGATGGCGGGCTAGTCGACGTGGCGTATGTCGTGCTCGTGGATGGCCGGGATCAGGGAGGTGAGCGCCTTGCTGGACTCGGCCACCGCGGTTCGCTGTCTGTTCTTGTCCTCCGCCACGGCCGCGGCGGCCATCAGGCGCCGGTTGGCCTCCCGGCGGCGCCGAACGCGCTTGGACGCTTTGACCATACGATCGGCGACAAGCAGCAGGCAGAAAACCAGAACGATAACGATAGCCAGCAGGATGAACACAGGCACCTTCCGTGTCATCGTTTGCGTGATGGTCCGGACACCTAGTAAAGCCGGTGTCGACGGCATTCTCCAAACCGCACTTATGCCACTTAACTGGGCGAGGGCGGCTTTCCGGCTGTTACGATTTTCGTTCCGGCGCCCAAGTGCGCCGGGGGCGAGGGGAAGTAGGGCCACCCGGTTGAACGGGCCGGGTGGCCCGATACGTCGCCGCTTTCGGACCGCTCACGAACGCAGCAGGCCGAGCAGCCAGCCAGGGCCCAGGACCGATGCGCCGGCCGCCACGCATCGCTCGCGCAGCGCGCGGTCGGCGGTCACCACCACGCGGTGGCCGGGCAGATCCCCCAGCACCGCCACGATCGCGTCATCGCCGGACCCGCGCGCCTGCACGACCCGCACCTCCCCGGGAGTGGCGGCAGCAGGGGACATCCGGGCCGCGGCGGCGTTGGCGGCTCCTTCCAGCACCATGACAAAATCCGGCGGATCGGTCTCACCGGGCGGTACCGCCCGGCCGCTCGACGCGAGACTGACCACCTCCGCGTGCAGCCGGATCGCCGCTCCGGCCCGGTCCCGCCACCAGCCGTCCGGACGCGACCCCATCACGTTGGCCACGTCCACCACGACCGTGACCGGATGCTCGCCGATCGTGAACTCCTTTGCTCCTGATCGTCCGCATGTGGCTCGCACGTAAGCTGGCGGCATGGCAGACGCAAATCTCGCCCGGCAACTCACCGAACAGGTTTCCAGGCTACGGCAGCGCCAGACGGGCCCGCTGATTCTCGAACTCGATCTGACCGACGGGCTGCCCGAAGGGCCCGTCACCGATCCAGTGTCGGCGATCATGTCCCGGCGCAAGATCAGGCTGTCCGACGTCCTGGACGGCCTGCTGCGCGCGCGGCACGACGACCGGGTGCGGGCGCTCGTGGTCAAGGTGGGCGGTAGCCGGATCGGGCTCGCCCGGATGCAGGAGATACGCGAGGCGGTGGCCGCGTTCCGCGAGTCGGGCAAGCTCGCGGTGGCGTGGGCCGAGACCTTCGGCGAGTTCACCGGCGGCAACGTGCCTTATTACATGGCGACCGCGTTCGACCGGATCTACCTGCAGCCTTCGGGCACCGTCGGGCTCACCGGCATCACGGTGGAGCAGGTGTTCCTGCACGACGCGCTGGCCAGGATCGGCGTCGGCTTTCAGAGTGCCAAACGGTACGAGTACAAGTCAGCCGCCGACAACCTGACCGAGAGCGGCTTTACCGGCCCGGCCCGGGAGGCGTCCGAACGGCTGGCCGCCTCGATCGCCGAGCAGATCAGCGCCGCTATCGCCGAACGCCGCGGCAAGAGCGCCGCCGACGCCCGCGCCCTGCTGGACCGCGGCCCGTTCCTGGCCGCCGACGCGCTAGCCGAAGGCCTGGTCGACGCGCTCGGCTACCGGGACGAGGTCTACGCGGACGTCCGCAAGGAAGCCGGCCCGGACGCGACCCTGCAGTACGTCGCGCGCTACCAGCGCAGTCACCTGCTGGCCCAGCGGGCCCGCCAGCTGCCGAAGCCACGGGAGCGTTTCGTCGCGGTCATCTACGCCTCCGGCCCGATCAAGTCCGGACGCAGCACCCGGAGCCCGCTAGGCGGCAGCGCGATCGGCTCGGACACGGTGGCGGCCGCGCTGCGTTCGGCGCTGTCGGACGAGCGGGTCCGAGCCGTGCTGCTCCGGGTCAACAGCCCCGGCGGGTCCGCCACCGCCTCCGACACGATCTGGCGCGAAGTGGTCAGGCTCCGGGCCGCGGGCAAGCCCGTGGTGGTGTCGATGAGCGACGTGGCCGCCTCGGGCGGGTATTACATCGCCGCGGCGGCCGACGTCATCGTCGCCCAGCCGGGTACGATCACCGGCTCGATCGGCGTGATCATGGGCAAGCCCGTGCTCGAGGACGCGCTGCACCGCGTCGGCGTCACCACCGATTCGATCAGCGTAGGCGCCGGGGCCACGATGCTGAGCCCCTTCCACCCGTTCACCGAGGACGAGTGGAGCCGGATCAACACCTGGATGGATGCGATCTACCGGGACTTCACCGAGAAGGTGGCCTCGGGCCGGCAGATGTCGGTGGAGCGGGTGCACGAAGTCGCCCGCGGCCGGGTCTGGACCGGCGCCGACGCCGCGCAGAACGGTCTGGTCGACGAGCTCGGCGGGATGCGGGCCGCAGCCAAGATCGCCCGCAGGAGAGCCGGGCTCCCGGCCGACGCTCCGCTGCGCATCTACCCCAGGCTCACCCCGCTGGACCAGCTCCGGCCGCCGGAGTCGAGCGAATCGCGGCCGGCCGCCGCGGCCTCGCTCGGCCTCGGTGTCGCCGACATGTTCGCAGGATGGGGTCCCGCGTGGCGGCTGGCCGCCCAGGCCGGCCTGTCACCGTACGGACCGCTGATGCTCCCGGGCAGCTGGACCATTCATTGACCGAACGAGCCGTGGACCTTGCCGCGGGGAACCCTCTGAGGACAGCCGGAGCCGGGCCAGGTCCAGCCGGGGCAAGTCCGGTGGAGGCGGACCTGGCCGCCGCATGGGCGTCCTGGGCGGGCGCGGTCACGCTGGTGACGATCGCTGACGGGCGGGACGACGTGGGTGCCACGGTCAGCGCGTTCTGCCCGGTGTCCATGCCAGCGCTGCTGGTGATGGTCTCGCTGTTGTCCGAGTCGTATCCGGCCGAGCTGTTCGGCCGGGCCGAGGAGCCCGTCACGCGGTTCGCCGTCACCCTGCTCTCGGCCGGGCAAAGGATGCTGGCCGGCCGGTTCGCGGCTTCCGGGCGGCCCGGTGCCCAGCACATGCTCGACGACGTGCCGCACCGGCGCGGGCCGGACTCCGGCGCGCTGATCGTCGACGGCGCCCTGGCCGCGCTGGAATGCACCGCCGCGCAGATCATCCCGGCCGGGGACCACCTGCTGGTTATCGCACGGGTCACCGGCGTGCCCTACGTAGCCGGCTCCGGTGCGCCGCTCATCCGTTTTCGCCGCCACTACCTGGCCGTAGACTCCGGCCCCTCGTCGCGATAAGAGGCCGGGTGCGTATCAGCCGGCTAGTGGCCTCGTAGGACAGAGCCAGGGCGCGGCTCCGGGGATTGCTCCCGGAACCGCGCCCCGAGCTGTCACCGCACCCGTCGTGTGCCTATCAGCGCCACGGGCTCAGCACGGTCCCTGCTATCAGGTTTGCTGCTTAGGGCGCCTCGGCCGAGGCGCTCTGCACGCAGCCGCCGCCGGTTAGGGCGAAGTCGCGGTTGCTGAATTCTTCCTGGGTGAGGAAGTGGAGCCCGTTGATGTCCTGGTTGTAGAGGTGCCCGGCCGAGCCGTGCGTCTGGCCGAAGATGTAGGCGCACTCGTCGCCATTTTCGAAGCCACTGGAGTCGTACCAGCCGGTCACGGTGTCCGGGTCGGTAATCGCCTCCGAGATCTCGTGGCTGGTCGGGCTGATCTCGGTGTCGGCGTCGGGGTTACCGTTCGGCGACTCGATCACGCCCGGGAAGTTGATATCGGTGCCGCAGCTGAACCCCGTCTTCGACAAGTAGATCGGGTAGGGCATGTTGGCGTAGATGGCGTTGCTCGTAGCGTCGCTGTGGTAAGCGCAGTACGCCGCGCTCGGCTGGTAGTTGATCGTGCAAGCGTTAGCCTTGGTGGTCGTCGAACCGGCGATAAAGCAGGACTCGACGTGCTTGGGCAGGTAGATCACGTAGATGTGCGAAAGGTTATGGGGCAGGCTGCGGGCCGCGGTGACACGGTCGGTTTCCGCCTGGATCTGGGCATCGTCGAGGCAGGCGTTGTAGCCAGAGTTGTCGGCGTAGATCCCGCTGGTGTCCGTGCTGGCCACCTGGCAGCCGTCCGCGGGCAGCGGGTGGCTGTCCAAAATCGGGAAGCCCAGCCTCATCTGATAGCGGATTTGCCCGTTGATCCCGTAATACTCCTTCGCCACCGAGAACACGTTGCTGTTCTGGCCGCTCGCCAGCGCTACGTCACCGAGGTAGACCGAGAGGAGTATTTTGTAGTAAGCCGACATCGCGTGACCCGGCGGGCTCCAGAAGATCGGGGTGACGACCACCGGGCCGGTCGATGGCGTGTCCATTACCGGGCCGCCGTGGAAGAGCAGCGGCGGGGTGCCGTTAGCGGGGTCGCTGGCGCGGATCGCCGCGGCGGCCTTGTTCGGGCACTTGCCGATCGCCTGCATGACGCCGCTGAGACCCTGCGCGCGGGCCTGGGCCTGGATCTGTGATCCGCAGGCGTTAGGTACCGAAGCCGCGGTCGCCTGGGGGGTGGTCGCGATAGCGAGCAGACTCGCCGCTACCAGGGCTAGGGGGACGCCTAGACCCAATCGTTTGTGTGCTTTTTTCATCGCCGTCCCGTCTTGTAGACATCCAGCTATCGCCGACCGTGACTACGGTACTGTGACAACCCGCACACTTCTAGTCATAGCCGAACAATTTTCTGTTTAACGGGCTGACCCGCCGTTAATACCCGGCGATAGGCGCCAGCGCCCGGCGTGGTCAGGACCGGCGAGCGGGGGGACCCAGCTCGGGGACAGCGCCCGCGGCCAGGCGGCCCGCCTGCCAGACGGCGGCGACCTGCGGCACGCCGGGGCGGTAGGCCAGGTAGGCGTGCGAGGGCGCGTTCAGCACGATGAGGTCGGCCCGGGCCCCCACGCCGAGATGACCGATGTCGGTCCGCCGCAGCGCCCTGGCGCCCCCCGCGGTGGCGGCCCAGACCGCTTCTTCGGTGGTCATCCGCATCTCCCGGACCGCGAGCGCGATGCAGAACGGCATGCTGGAGGTAAACGAGGAACCCGGGTTGCAGTCGGTGGCCACGGCGACCGTGACGCCTGCGTCGAGCAGCCGGCGTGCGTCCGGGAAGGGCTGCCGGCAGCCGAACTCCGCGCCGGGCAGCAGCGTCGCGACCACCGGCGTGCTGGCCAGTGCGTCCACGTCAGCGTCGGTCAGGAACGTGCAGTGGTCGGCCGACGCGGCACCCGCCCGCGCCGCCACCTGAACGCCGGGACCGGGCCCGAGCTGGTTCGCGTGCACCCGGGCGGCCAGCCCCGCGGCCCGGCCCGCCGCCAGCACCGCGTCCGCCGCGTCCGCACCGAACGCTCCGTCCTCACAGAACACGTCGATCCACCGGGCGTGCGGCGCGCAGGCCGCCAGCATCGGACCGCGCACCAGGTCCAGGTAACCCGCCGGGTCCGCGGCGAACTCAGGCGGTACCACGTGCGCGCCCAGGTAGGTGACCTCCGGGGTAATCTCGGCGGCGAGCGCCAGTCCCCGCACTTCGTCCGGGACCGTGAGCCCGTACCCGGACTTGCACTCGAACGTGGTCGTGCCCTGGCCCAGCATCTCGGCCGCCAGCCGCCGCAGGTTCGCGCGCAGCACGACATCGGGGGCCGCGCGGGTCGCCTCGACCGTGACCAGGATGCCGCCCGCGTGATACGGGCGCCCGGCCATCCGGGCGGCGAACTCACCGCTGCGTTCCCCGGCGAAGACCAGATGGGCGTGCGAGTCGACGAACCCGGGCAGCACGGACCGGCCGGCCACGTCCAGCACCACGTCGGCGGCCGGCGCCCGCGCCGCCGGTCCGGTCCAGGCCACCTGGCCGCCGGAGACGACCAGCGCGGCGTCCGTCAAGGCGGCGAAGCCCCCGTGCTCACCGTCGTTGGTAACCAGTTCACCAATCCCGGTGATCAGCGTGCTCTCGGCGTCGGTCACAGGGTCAAGCTTGCCCCACCCGCCGCTCACCCCGATCCCGCGCCCTGCGACCGGTTCGCGACCCCGCCCATCCGGCCGGATCAGGCGGCGGCGGGTACGGGGTTGAGGGTGCCGGTGGTGACCAGGGCGATCAGGGGTTCCAGGTCGGCGGGGAAGGTGCCGTCGCTGTGGGTGAACGGGACGAGCTCGCGGATCATCCGGTAGGCGCGGGCGGTGCCCAGACCGAGCTCGGCCGGGCCGAGCGGGCCTAGGGCGGCCCCGGGCAGGCCGGGGCGGGCCCGCAGGTCGATGGCCTGGGCGGACACGACGAACTCGATCGCCGCCACCCGGGCGCACAGGCTGATCATGTCGGCTAGGCGGCGCGCTGACAGCGGCGCCATCGTGGCCCGGTCCTCGATACCGTCGCCCTTGACCGAGCTGGCTAGCTCGTAGGAGACCGGATGGGCCAGCGTGCGGGCCTCCACGGTGATGGCCTGGCCGGCCACCGCCAGCTCGGACAGGGCGTCGTCGGGCGAACCCGCGATCGCCGCCAGCCCGGCTGGCAGCCCGGAATAAGGAGCCTGCAAGAGCTTCACCGCCCGCTCGTTGGCGCTGGTCACCACCGGGGCGAGCGCGATCCTGGCGAAGTCGAGCGCGGCGGCGAGCGGGCCGATGTCAAAGTTCCCGACCGAGACGATCCGCCGCTCGGCGACCACCACGACCGGGTTGGACTGGGAGGAGTTGAGCTCGAGCTGCAAGATGGTCCGCGCGTAGGCTAGCGCGTCCCGGGCCGCGCCGTGGATGTGCGGGATGCAGCGAAAGGTCAGCGGGTCCTGCAGGAACCTGGCCGCGCCCGGCTGCCACAGGTAACTGCCGGCCAGCAGGGCCCGCAGCTGGCTCAGCGTGGCCGCCAGCCCGGGAAAGGGCCTGACCTGCTCGATGACGGGGTGCAAGCAGGTCAGGTTGGCGCCGAAGGCTTCCAGGTCCAGGGCGCCCGCGACGTCGAACGCCGACATCAGCGTTTCCGCGTCGGCGATGGCCAGAGCGGCCCAGGCGGTGGTGAAGGCGTTGCTGCTGACCAAGGCGAGGCCCTCGTTCTCGGCCACCTCGAAACCGCTCCTGGTGATCAGCCCGTGCGCCAGGTCGGCCATCGGCCCCAGGTCGCCCTGGCCAATCGACCCGAGCCTGCGGACCAGCGGCGTGAAGCCTTCGTTCAGCAGGGTGACGATCATCTCAGCCAGCGCGGGGCGGACGCCGGTCACGCCCTTGGCGTAGCTGTTCGCCAGGCAGAGCATCGCGCCGCGGACCACGTCGGGCGGGGCCGCGTCGCCCTGGGCGATCCGGTGGTTCAGCACCAGGCGGTGGTTGAACCGCTGCCGCTGGGCCGGGTCGACCAGGAATGCCTTGCGTTCCCCGACCCCGGTGGTGAGGCCATAAACCGGCTCGCTGGTGTTGAGTACCTCTTCCACTACCGTGCGCGATTGCCGCATCGCGGTTATCGCCTCAGCGGTAAGCGCGACCGGCTCGCCATGCCGGGCGACCGAGACGACTTGCGTAACAGTCAGGTCACTTCCATTAAGCCTGATCGTCATTAATTGCTCACCCATCTATAACTGAGCTAGGCTGTGGCGCCCGAGGGCGTTCTGCGTGAGGCAGCCCAACATCTCTGAGGCGGCCAGCATCAAGGAGGCCAGCGGTGGCGACGTTCCTTCTGAGGCGCCTCGGATTGATGGTCCTTACGCTGTGGATTATTAGCCTGATCGTATTCTTCGCGGGGCAGATTCTCCCAGGTGATCCGGGTCGCGCCATCCTCGGGCCGTTCGCGGCGAAAGGCTCCGTGCAGGCTCTGGACACGCAGCTCGGGGTTAACCGTCCGCTGCTTACCCGTTACCTAAGCTGGATCGGCGGGCTGCTGCACGGAAACATGGGGACCTCCTACGCCTTCCGGACCGCGGTCGAGCCTTTCATCCGGGCCGCGCTGATCAATTCGGTCAAGCTGGCGGTGCTCGCGTTCGTGATCGTGGTACCGCTCAGCATCATCGGCGGCGTGATCGCCGCGCTTTACGCGGGTCGCGCCGTGGACCGGATTATTTCCGTGACCGGGCTTTCGCTGGCGACCGTGCCCGAGTTCGTGTCCGGGATCGTACTGGTCGTTATCTTCGGCGTAACGCTGAAGGTACTACCTGTGACCGCGTCGGCGGGGCAGGGTGCCGGGGACCTCAGCCAGTTTCGGCATCTCATTTTGCCGGCTATACCGCTCGTTTTTGTTCTGTTCGGTTACATTGCCCGGATGGCCAGGGCGGGGACCATCGAGGCACTCAGCTCGGACTACGCCCGCACCGCGGTCCTGAAAGGCCTGCCGCGAAGAACCGTAATCCGCAGGCACATCCTGCGGAATTCGCTCCTGCCCACCATCACGGTGATCGCCACCCAGACCGGGTACCTGATCGGCGGCCTGGTGGTCGTCGAGGACCTGTTCAACTACCAGGGCATCGGGCTGCTCATCTTCAAGGCCGCGCAGGACAAGGACTTTCCGATGCTCGAGGCCGGGGTGCTGACCATCGGCGTGGTCTACGTGCTGGCCACCCTGGCCGCCGACCTGCTGCTGACGGCGCTCAACCCGCGGCTGCGGATCGGGGACGGCGAATGACCGACATCACCGCCGGCTCAGCCGGCCCGCCCGGATCGGCCGGCCCCACGCCGGTCGGCGCGGTCGCGGTGGCAGCGCCCACGATGCGGGTGGCACCGACCCGCTGGCGCCTGCTGCTACGCAGGCCGACGTTCCTCGTGGGGGCGGCCATCTTGGTGTTCTGGGTGGTATGCGCGCTCTTCGGGCACGCGTTCGCGCCCTTCAACCCGCTCGCGCAGCAGCTGCTCAACAACAACACCGCCCCGGCCGGATCGCACTGGTTCGGCACCGACCCGCTCGGCCGGGACGTGCTGTCCAGGGTCATCGTCGGCGCCCGGGACATCCTGGTCATCACCCCGCTGGCCACGGTGCTCGGCACCATCTTGGGCACCGCTCTCGGCCTGGCCATGGGCTACCTCGGCGGGGCCGTCGACCTGATCGCCGGGCGGCTGGTGGAAGCCGTGCTCGCGCTGCCCGCCGTGATCATCGCGTTCCTGTTCATCGTCGCCCTCGGACCGTCCACGGTGACGCTGATCATCGTCATTGGCTTCATCTTCACCCCGCTGATCGCCCGCACCGTCCGGGCCGCGGTGCTCGCCGAGCGGAACCTGGACTACATGTCCTCGGCCCGGCTGCTGGGTGAGAACCCGGTCCGGATCATGTTCGGCGAGATCTTGCCCAACGTCATGCCCGCCATCTTGGTCGAGTTCACGGTGCGGCTGGGTTACGCCGTGTTCACCGTGGCCACGCTGTCCTTCCTCGGCTTCGGCGTGCAGCCGCCCACCCCGGACTGGGGCTCGGACATCGCCGCCAACTACAGCGGCCTGCTGGCCGGCTACTGGTGGCAGACGCTGTTCCCGGCGCTCGCCATCGCCTCGCTGGTAACCGCGGTCAACCTGATCACCGACTCGATTGAGCAGGTGCTCAACGCATGAGCGAACCCACCAGCGAGCCGGATACTACCTTGGCGGTCTCGCACCTGGATGTGGCCTACCGGGTGCGCGGCCAGGACCGGCTCGCGCTGCGGGATGTGTCCTTTTCCATCAAGCGCGGCGAATCCTACGGGCTGGTCGGCGAGTCGGGATCCGGGAAGTCCACGGTCGCGCTCGCCCTGGTCAGGTACCTGCCGCGCAACGGCCGGGTGAGCGGCGGGACAGTCGCCATCAACGGCCAGGACCCGCTGTCGATGAGCACGGCGGCGCTGCGTGAGCTGCGGGCGAACACGGTCTCGATGGTCTACCAGGAGCCCGGGCGGGCGCTGAACCCGTCCTTGCGGGTGGGCAGCCAGATCGCGGAAGTGTTCGAGATCGCCGGCGCCTCGCCGGAGCAGGCCAGGGCCTCGGCGCAGGACATGCTCCGCAAGGTCCAGATATCGGACCCCGACCGGGTCATGCGGCGCTATCCGCACGAACTGTCCGGCGGGATGGCGCAGCGGGCGGTCGTCGCGATGGCGCTGGCCTCCTCGCCGTCGCTGCTGATCCTGGACGAGCCGACCACCGCGCTCGACGCCACCGTCGAGGCGGAGGTGCTCGACTTGGTCGCGGCGCTGCGCCAGGAGTTCGACACCTCGGTGCTGTTCATCAGCCACAACCTGGCGGTGATCGCCAAGATGTGCGACCGGGTGGGCGTGCTGTACGCGGGCGAGCTGGTCGAAGAGGGGCCGGCCCGGCAGGTGTTCGACGACCCGCGGCATCCGTACACGGTCGGGCTGCTGCGCTGCATCCCGCGGCGCGGGCAGCGCAAGGACCGCGACCGGCTGGACACCATCCCCGGTTTCCTGCCCGCGCCTGGGCACACGATGACCGGATGCGTGTTCGCGCCGCGGTGCGCGCTGGCTCAAGACCGCTGCCGGGAGTCGGAGCCGCCCTTCTTCGACGTAGGTGAGCTGCGGATTTCTCGCTGCTTCTTCCCCGACAAGGCCCCTGACCTGCCGCGCGCGACCCCGGCCTCGGACGCCGCGCTGGCCGGACATGACACCGGCGAGCCGCTGGTGGTGGTGGAGGGGCTGTCGAAGACCTTCGCCGGCGGTGTTCACGCGCTGGCGAACGTCGACCTGGCCGTCCGCCGGGGCGAGACGCTCGGGCTGGTCGGCGAGTCGGGCAGCGGCAAGACCACGCTGG
The DNA here is from genome assembly GCA_030853115.1 of Actinomycetota bacterium. Lineage (GTDB taxonomy): Bacteria > Actinomycetota > Actinomycetes > Streptosporangiales > Streptosporangiaceae > Palsa-504. The sequence goes on along the minus strand of JALYVS010000001.1, from coordinate 7,877 downwards.
CGCGCGTCCTGCTCGGGCTGACCGGACCCGACCCGGGCTCGGTCATTACCCTGGCGGGCACACCGCTGCGCCCCGACGCCCGGCGGCGACCGCGGGAGACCCTGCGCAGGCTGCAGATCGTGTTCCAGAACCCGGACTCGGCGCTGAACCGGCGGCACACGGTACGCAGCCTGATCAGCCGTCCGCTGACCCGGCTGGCCGGGCTGTCCGGCCAGCCGCTGCGGGACCGGCTGGCCGAGCTGATCGCCTCGGTCCGGCTGGAAGAACGGCACCTGGACTTGCGTCCGGGCCAGCTGTCCGGCGGCCTCAAGCAGCGCGTCGCGATCGCCCGGGCCTTCGGCGCCCGGCCCGACGTGGTGGTCTGCGACGAGCCGACCTCGGCCCTCGACGTCTCGGTCCAGGCCGCCATCTTGAACCTGCTCGCGGACCTGCAGAAGACCGAGCAGGTCACCTACTTGTTCATCTCCCACGATCTGGGCCTGGTCAGGTACCTGTCCGACCGCATCGTGGTGCTGTACCTCGGCCGGGTGATGGAAGTGGGACCCGCGGAAACAGTGTTCGCCGGGCCGCATCACCCGTACACCGAGGCGCTGTTCTCCGCTGTCCCGTCCCTGGACGGCCAGCGGCCGGACCGGATCAGGCTGCAGGGCGAGATCCCGTCCGCGGCCGACCCGCCCAGCGGCTGCGTGTTCCACACCCGCTGTCCGCGCAAGCTGTCCAGCGGCGTATGCGAGTCCACCGAACCACCGCTGCTCGAAGGCGAGCCGCAGCACCTGATCCGCTGTCACATCCCGCTGGACGAGTTGCGAATTATCCAGCGAAATGAATCTGCACCATCTCAGGGAGGGTCCCTATGACCAGGAATATCGATCACGGCCGGCTCGGGTCCTTGCGCCAGGGCCAGGGTGAGATCGCGAATCACATCATCGACGAGTTCGCCGCGGGGCGGCTCTCCCGCCGGGACTTCATCCGCCGCGGCACCGTGGTCGGCATCTCCGTGCCGCTGCTGGGCAGCATCCTGGCCGCCTGCAGCAGCGGTTCCTCGAGCTCGGTGAAGTCCGGTACGTCGTCCTCGACGGCCACCGGCGCCCCGGGCGCGGTGATCAAGGCCGGCATCATCACGCCGACCGGGGCGATCAACCCGGTGACCGTGGCCGACCAGGGCGGCCTGGACATGCTCGCGCAGACGGGTGAGTACCTGTGCCTGTCCGGGCAGAACCTGATGCTGAAGCCGGTGCTGGCGACCAGCTGGACGCCGAACGCCGCCGCCGACGTCTGGACGTTCAAGATCCGCCAGGGGGTCAAGTTTCACGGCGGCGGCACGCTGACTGCCGACGACGTGGTCTACACCTTCGGGCTGCACACCGTGACCGGGGCCAACGCGCAGTCTGCCTTCGCTGGCGTGCTCAAGCCGTCCGGCGTGGTCAAGGTGGACGACTACACGGTCGCCTTCCACCTGGAGGCCCCGAACGGGAACTTCCCGTACCTGGTGTCGTCCGACAACTACAACGTGATCATCATCCCGAAGGGATACGACCCGGCCAAGTGGCAGAGTTCGTTCATCGGGACCGGGCCGTTCGTACTCGGCTCGTACACGCCGAAGGCGGGGGCCACGTTCACCCGCAACGAGGCGTACTGGGGCACCAAGGCGCTGCCGTCGCAGACCGTGTTCACCTTCTACGACACGCAGAACCCCTCGATCCTCGCGCTGACCGGCGGGACGATCGACGTGGTGGGGCAGTTCTCCGTATCCGGCGCCCAGGAGCTGCTCACCGGCAGTTACAACATCATCAAGCTGAAATCCAGCGCGCACCGGGAGCTGTCGATGCGCTGCGACCAGGCGCCGTTCAACGACCCGAGGGTCCGGCAGGCGGTAGCGCTCACACTCGACCGGGCCGCGATCGTCAAGGCGCTGTTCAAGGGCTACGCCGACGTCGGCAACGACAGCCCGTTCGCGCCGGTCTACCCCTCGGCCGACATCAGCGTCGCGCAGCGCGCGATGAACATCAGCCAGGCCAAGTCGCTGCTCTCCGCAGCCGGGCACAGCTCCGGGTTCAGCACCCAGCTGGTCACCGAGAACCTGCTCGAGATCCCCAGTTACGCCCAGATCGTGGCGCAGTCAGCGGCGCAGATCGGGGTGAAGATCAACCTGAAGGTGGAAAGCTCGAGCGCCTATTACGGCAAGGCCACCTTCGGGAACTCGGACTGGCTGGACGCCACCATGAGCCTGGTCGACTACGGTCACCGGAGCGTGCCGAACGCGTTCCTGACCTCCGCGCTCGAGACGCCGCCGCCGAAGGGAAACGGCGTGTGGAACGCCGCCCACTTCGCCAACTCCCAGTACGACAAGCTGGTCGCGCAGTATGTCGCCTCCTCCGACCTGTCCACCCAGAAGAGCCTCGCCGGGCAGATCGAGACGCTGCTGCTGGCCCAGACGCCGGTCATCTTCGGGTACTTCTACAATTACCTGACGGCAACGGCGTCGGGCGTGACCGGCGTGTACCCGACCGCGATCGGCCACCTGTTCCTGTACAACGCGGCGAAGGGGTAACCCCGAGGCAGCGTGTGCGGTGCGCCGTAGCCCGGCGTACCGCACACGCATACGCCGGCTCCCAGGGGAAGGCAGGCCGGATGGCAACCGAGAACCGGAGCAGGGCCGACGCGCACGGGCACGAGCACGGGCACCACCACCGGGACGTGTCCGGCGGCTGGCTGCGCCCGGCCGTGTTCGGGGCCATGGACGGCCTGGTGACCAACGTGTCGCTGATCGCCGGGGTGGGCGGCGGCGGCGGCTCGGCCCACACGATCATTCTCACCGGGCTGGCGGGCCTGGCCGCGGGTGCCAGCTCGATGGCCGCCGGGGAGTACGTGTCGGTCTCCTCGCAGAACGAGCTGATCTACGCCGAGGTCGACAAGGAACGGCTCGAGCTGCAGAACAACGCCGTCGCCGAGCAGGCCGAGCTGGCCGGCATGCTCCGGGCCCGCGGGGTCAGCCCGGCCACCGCACGGCTGGCCGCCGCCGAGATCTCGGCCCATCCGGAGAAGGCGCTGGCCGTGCACACGCTGGAAGAACTCGGGGTGGACAGCGCCGACCTGCCCTCCCCGTACGTCGCGGCGGGCGCCTCGCTGGCTTCCTTCGCCGTCGGGGCGCTCATCCCGCTGCTGCCTTACCTGCTGGGCTTCCGGGTGCTGTGGGCCGCCCTCGGGCTGGCTGGCGTCGCCGCTGTCGCGGGCGGGGGTATGGTGTCCCGGCTCACCGAACGGCCGTTCTGGCGAGGGGCGCTGCGACAGCTGCTGCTGGGAGCCGCCGCCGCCGGAATCACCTACCTGATCGGCATCGGCGTCGGCCACGTGGCCTGACCCCGCGCGGCAGCGGTCAGCGGTCAGGCGTCCGGGGGCGGCCCGGGAGCGGGTTCGACAAGGCCTGGCCGGCTACTGGGACGCCGCCCTGCAGGACCAGCCAGATGCGGGCCGGGTCGGCGAACAGCGCCGGGTCGGCCAGCGGGTCGCCGTCCACGATGATCAGGTCGGCGAGCTTGCCCTCAGCCACGGTGCCGATGTGCTCCTCCAGGTCCAGCGCCTGCGCGGCGGTCCTGGTCGCGGCGACCAGGACGTCGGCCGCGGGCAGCCCGTGATGGACCATCCGCTGGATCTCCAGGCCGGTGGCTAGGCTCATGTCACTGCCCAGGGCGATTTTGACCCCGGCCTGACGGGCGGCCCGCATGCTGGCGGCACCTTCGGTCAGGTTCCGCTGGGCCAGCTCCGACAGCACCGGCGGCATCTCCGGCTGGGCCTGCTCCCGCGCCGGGTCGACGGCCTCACCTAGGCCTGCCATCCAGTAGTAACCCGACAAGGTCGGCACCAGGACCTGACCTGAGGCGGCCATGGCCTGGAGCAGGTCCGGTCGGCGGTGCAGGTACATGCCGTGCTCGACGGTGTCGACGCCGTGCCTGATCGCGGCCTCGCAGCCGTCTAGGCCCTCCGCGTGCGCGGCGACCCGGTAGCCCAGCCGGTGCGCCTCTTCGGTGACCGCGGCCAGCTCCGGCTCGGTGAGCTGGAGCGGTTCGGGGTCCTCGAGCTCGTTGGAGCGGGCGCCCGTCGTCATCACCTTGACGAAATCCGCGCCGGACCTGATCTGCTCCCTGACGGCCCGCCTGATGTCGTCGGGACCGTCGGCCTCGCGGTACATGTCACCGTAGAAGCGTCCGCCCGGCGCCGTCGCCGAGATGATCTTCCCGCAGGTCAGCAGGCGCGGACCGCGGAACGCGCCGTACCGCATGGCCTGCCGGGCCTGCTGCGGCAGCTGGCCCTGGGAGCCGCAGACCCGGATCGTGGTGACCCCGAAGCGAAGGTAGTCCCGCAGCTCGGCCTGCAGGAAATGGGCCGCGACATCGGGTAGCGGCGCCTCGGCGCCTTTCGCGGTGGCGGGCACGTGGCCCGAAGCATGGGTATGTGCGTCGGTCAGCCCCGGCATCAGCACCCGGTCGCTGACGTCGACCGGCTGGGCGCCGTCCGGGCAGCGCTCGCGGGCGTCCGCCACGCGGCGGATGATCCCGTCCTGCACCAGGACCGCCGTGTTTTCGCGCATGGACGCCCCGGTCCCGTCGAACAGCCGGGCCCCGGTCAGCCAGAGCCGCCCGGGCGCTGCGGCCGGCGCCGCGATCAGCGCCGGAAACCTGTGCGCCACCCGGAACCCCCTCCGTCGTGCTCAACCGCTGTGCACCTGCCGGAACCGTTGTAACGCACATGGGCCCCCAGCCCAAATCGAGAGCGCCGGGCCTGGCGGCCGGATGCGCGCGGGTCCGCCCGGTAGTGGTGGGACTACAGGATGGTAAGGTGCCCCGTGGTTATCTTGAACCGCCCGCTACGGATCGCGCTGCTGTCGTACCGCAGCAAGCCACACTGCGGCGGCCAGGGCGTTTACGTACGCCACCTGAGCCGGGAACTGCACGCGCTCGGGCACCACGTGGAGGTCTTCTCCGGCCAGCCGTATCCGGAGCTGGACCCCGGCCCGCTGCTGCGTGAACTGCCCAGCCTGGACCTGTACCGGGACGGTGACCCGTTCCGCACTCCGGGCTGGCGCGAGTACCGGGGCTGGCCGGACGTGCTGGAGACCGTGATGATGTGGGGCGGGGCCTTCCCCGAGCCGCTGACCTTCAGCGTGCGGGCGCTGCGCGTGCTAGCCGCGCGCGCCGCGGACTTCGACGTCGTGCACGACAACCAGGGGCTCGGCTACGGGATGCTCGGCGTGCGGCGGCTCGGGCTGCCGCTGGTCACCAGCATTCACCATCCGATCAGCGTGGACAGGCGCATCGACCTAGCGGCGGCGGGCCCGCTGACCCGGCTGTCCCGGCGGCGCTGGTACGGGTTCGTCCGGATGCAGGCCAGGGTGGCCCGCCAGGTCGCCGGGTCCGGATCGCTGATCACCGTGTCCGAATCGTCCAAGCGCGACATCTGCCGTGACTTCCGGGTCCGGCCCGGCCAGGTGCACATCATCCCGCTCGGGGTGGACACGCGGGTGTTCCGGCCGCGCCCGGTGGCCCGGGTACCGGGCCGGATCCTCGCGGTGGCCAGCGCCGACTCGGCGATCAAGGGAGTGGCCACGCTGCTGCGCGCGGTGGGCAAGCTGGCCACAGACAGGGACGTGCACCTGGTCATCGTGGGCAAGCCGGCCCCCGCCACCGAGCGGCTGGCCGCGCAGTTGTCGCTGACCGACCGAATCACCTTCACCCACGGGCTGGACGAGGACGCCTTCTCCGCGCTGCTGGCCAGCGCCGAGATCGCCGTGGTGCCCTCACTGTACGAAGGGTTCTCGCTGCCGGCCTGCGAGCACATGGCGTCGGGCACCCCGCTGGTGGCCAGCCGCACTGGGGCCCTGCCCGAGGTGACCGGGGATGCCGCCGTCCTGGTCACGCCCGGAGAGGACGAGGAACTCGCCGCGGTGCTGCGGCGGCTGCACGACTCCCCCGCCGAGCGCGCGGCGCTGGCGGACCGGGCGCTGGCCCGGGTCCGGACGCGCTTCGCCTGGCCCGCGGTGGCCAAGTCCACCGTCGGGCGTTACCAGGACGTCATGGACCCGGCGTGCTGACCGTTGATTTCGCCCGGTTCCCGGTCCGGCCCGGGGACCGCGTGCTCGACCTGGGCTGCGGCGGCGGGCGGCACGCGTTCGAGGTGTACCGGCGCGGCGCCAGCGTGGTCGCGTTCGACCTGGACCCGGCCGAGCTCAGCCCGGTGACCGGGATGTTCGGCGCGATGCGGGCGGCGGGTGAGGCGGGGAACGGCGGGGCGACGGCGATTTCCGGCGACGCCACCGCGATGCCGTTCGGTGACGGGACCTTCGACCGGGTGATCGCGGCCGAGGTGCTCGAGCACATCGGCGACGACCAGCGGGCGATGAACGAGCTCGCCCGGGTGCTGCGCCCCGGTGGCCTGGCGGCGATCACGGTGCCCAGCTGGCTGCCGGAACGAATCTGCTGGGCCCTGTCCACGGAGTATCACGAAGTCCCCGGGGGGCACGTGCGCATTTACACCCGGGTGGAGCTCCAGGCCAAGCTCGCGCGGGCCGGGCTGGTGGTCGGCTGGCATCATCATGCGCACGGGCTGCACTCACCGTACTGGTGGCTGAAATGCGCGGTCGGCGTGCACAACGACAAACACCGGCTGGCCAGCGCCTACCATCGCATGCTGGTCTGGGACATCATGCACAAGCCGGCCGCCACCCGGCTCGCCGAGCAGGCGCTCAACCCGCTGATCGGCAAGAGCCTGGTGGTGTACGCAGTCAAACCGGGCAAGCTGGATGACCGCAGGTGAGGTGGCAGCCACGCTAACCCGCGCTGAGCTGCTCGCGACCGGTGAGTCCATCGCCCGGTGGCAGGAGCCTTCCGGGGCCGTCGTCTGGCCCGATGGGCATGTCGACGCCTGGGATCACGTCGAATGCGCGATGGCGCTGAGCGCCGCCGGGCTGCGTGAGCCCGCCCGGCGCGCCTACCGGTGGCTGCGGGAAACGCAGCGCGACGACGGGTCGTGGCCCCGGTCCAGCACCGGCGGCACGGTGACCGATCCGGCGGCCGAAAGCCATCACGCGGCTTACATCGCCGTCGGGGCCTGGCACGAGTACCTGGTGGCCGGCGACGAACGCCACGCCCTGACCATGTGGCCGGCCGTCCGCCACGCGGTGGAGTGGGTGCTCGGGCTGCGCACGCCGCGCGGCGATTTCGCCTGGGAGCGTGATGCCGCCGGGCAGCCGGGCCGTTACGCGCTGCTGTCCGGCTGCTCGAGCATCCACCTGAGCCTGCGCTGCGCGATCGCGCTGGCCAAGCTGGCCGGTGACCCGCAGCCCGACTGGGAGCTCGCGGCGGACCAGCTGGCACATCTGGTGGCCGCGCACCCGGAGGCGTTCGCGGATAAAAAGCGGTTCGCTATGGACTGGTATTACCCGGTCCTCGGCGGCGCGGTCGGCGGTGCCGCGGCGGCCACCCGGCTAGCGTCGTGCTGGGACCGGTTCGTGGTCCCCGGCCTCGGTGTCCGGTGCGTCAGCGAGCAGCCCTGGGTCACCGGCGCCGAGACCTGCGAGCTGGTGATCGCGCTGGACGCCTGCGGGATGCGCGCCGAAGCGCGGGAGGTCTTCGCGAGCGTCCAGCACCTGCGCCACCCCGACGGCTCCTACTGGACCGGCTGGCAGTTCGCCGACCAGGCGCCGTTCCCGCGGGACCGGTCCAGCTGGACCGCGGCCGCGGTGGTCCTCGCGGCCGACACGCTGTCGGGAGCCACTCGCGGCTCCGGCATTTTCCGGGACGCGGCCGCGCCGCCGTCGATCAGGGCGCCGGTCGACGGTGCCGCCTGCGGCTGCCAGCCGCGGCCTTAGCCGGCTACCGCCC
>JALYVS010000722.1 GCA_030853115.1 Actinomycetota bacterium | reverse complement strand
CCGAACAGCAGCGCCAGCGCGGCCACGTAGATCCCGCGGTGCAGGTTGCCGAGCCCCAGCGCCAGCGCGATCAGGCTCAGCGCGCCGATGGCCAGCGCGGCCAGGGCATGCTGCCGCGCGGCGGGTTCGGGCGGCGGCAACTGCCTGGCGGGCGGCAACCCTTTCGGTTGCGGCCCGCGTCCGTCAGGTGGCTGGTATCTGGCCATCGGACTCTATTGTGCCCCCTTCGGCGACCACCCGGCGACGTACCTTAGGGTCGTGGAAGTGAGCGGGAACAAGGGCGCGAGGCTGGTGGTGCTGGTCTCCGGCGAGGGCACTAACCTGCAGGCCCTGATCGACGCGTGCCGCGACGCGGATTTCGGAGCGCAGGTCGTCGCGGTCGGCGCGGACCGGGCCCCGGTCAATGGGCTGGCGCGCGCCGAGCGGGCCGGGCTGCCGCACTTCACCGTCCGGCTGGCGGAGCATCCGGGCCGCGAGGAGTGGGACGCGGCGCTCAGCCGCGCGTGCGCTGAGTACGCTCCGGACCTGGTCGTGCTGGCCGGCTTCATGAAACTGGTCGGCAAATCGTTCCTGGACACGTTTGGCGGGCGGTGCGTGAACACGCACCCGGCGCTGCTACCGTCATTTCCCGGGACACACGGCGTGCGGGACGCACTAGCCCACGGGGTGAAGGTCACCGGCTGCACCGTCTTGCTCGTTGACGACGGCGTGGACGCGGGACCGATCGTGGCACAGGCCAGCGTCCCGGTGGCCGACGACGACGACGAGGTTACGCTGCACGAGCGGATCAAGGTGGCCGAGCGGGCCCTGCTCGTCGGCACGGTAGGCCGGATGGTCCGCGAAGGCTGGTCTGTCCAGGGCCGGAAGGTGAGGATCGGCAGTTGACTCAGATTCCGATCGACGGCGCCCCCAGCGGGCGGGCCCCCATCAGGCGGGCCCTGGTCAGCGTCTACGACAAGACCGGCCTGGCCGAGCTGGCCGCCGGGCTGCACGCGGCCGGGGTCGAGATCGTGTCCACTGGCAGCACCGCGGCCAGGATCAGCGCGGCCGGGGTGCCGGTCACGCCGGTGGAGCAGCTCACCGGGTTTCCTGAGTGCCTGGACGGGCGGGTCAAGACGCTGCACCCGCGGGTGCACGCGGGACTGCTCGCGGACACCGCTCATCCCGGGCACCTAGCCCAGCTGGCCGAGCTCGGCATCGAGCCGTTCCAGCTGGTGGTATCGAACCTGTACCCGTTCGAGGCGTCGGTCGCCTCCGGTGCCTCGCCGGCCGAGTGCGTCGAGCAGATCGACATCGGCGGCCCCTCGATGGTCCGGGCGGCGGCCAAGAATCACGGCTCGGTGGCCGTGATCATCGACCCGTCCCGGTACGCCGACGTGCTCGCCGCGCTGGCCGGGGGCGGTTTCACGCTGGACCAGCGCCGTCACCTGGCGGCCGAGGCGTTCGCGCACACCGCCGCCTACGACGTCGCGGTCGCGTCCTGGTTCGCGTCCGCGTACGCCCCGGACGAGACGGCCCGCGAAGGCGGCTGGCCCCAGGTCACCGGGGCCGTATGGCGGCGCGCCGAGGTGCTCCGCTACGGCGAGAACCCGCATCAGCGCGCCGCCCTCTACACCAATTTTTCTTCCGAACGGCCCGGGGCTGAACATCCCGGCCAGCCGGGCGGCATCGCGACGGCGGACCTGCTGCACGGCAAGCCGATGTCCTACAACAACTACGTGGACGCGGACGCGGCCTGGCGCGCGGCGTACGACTTCAGCGAGCCGTGCGTAGCCATCATCAAGCACTCCAACCCGTGCGGCATCGCCGTCGGCACCGACCTGGCCGACGCGCACGCCAAGGCGAACGCGTGCGATCCGGTATCCGCGTTCGGCGGGGTGATCGCGGCTAACGGGCCGGTGACCCCGGCGCTGGCCCGGCAGATCGCCGACGTGTTCACCGAGGTGGTGATCGCGCCCGGCTTCGATGCCGAGGCGCTGAGCATCCTGTCCGCGAGTAAAAACGTCCGGATTTTGCGTTGCCTCGGGGGGACGACCCCCCCAGACCCCCCCGGCCTGGGGGGAAC
>JALYVS010000274.1 GCA_030853115.1 Actinomycetota bacterium | reverse complement strand
GGGGTACGCTGCCGGCGGCCTGCCCCGCCGGGCCGGTCACGGCGCTCGTGGCCCTGCTCCCGCTGCCGCCGCTGTTCCCGCTGCAGGCCGAGAGCAGCCCGGCACTGCCCGCCGCGGCCGCGAATCGCAGGAACGTGCGCCGCCCGGGAACCCTGGAGGTGCCGGGCTGGTCGCCGTCGCTTCCGGTTTGGGTCATCGCAGTAAAGCCTCCCTAGTGAGAGCTTCCCAGCGGGAGCGCCCAGCGGTAAAGACGCCGCGGGCGGGCAAACAGTTGTGACGGGCGGCGAGGAAGGGATTCCGGCGGGCGGGCAGGCGGGCGGGGCAGGTTCACGGGAATTTGGCCAGCTATTAACTTGCTTGCCTGACCGAACGGAATATAGTTGAGTTACTCAATGGTTGAGCTACTCAGGTAGTTGAACACAGCGGGAGCAAGCGAGCGGGGTGAGCACGCATGGACGATCAGCCGACGACGGCGACGGTGATTGACGCGGCACCGGCATGGGACGCCGAACCGGTACCGCACACCGAGCCACTGACCGACGGCCAGCTGAACCAGCAGCTCAGTGAGGTGTTCGCCGACCTCATCAAGCACGCTCACGGCCTCGGGCAGAGCATCGGGACGGAATTCGGGCTGTCCGGCAGCGACGCTATGGCACTGTTCAAGCTCGAGACGCCGATGACGATGAAGGAACTCGGGCAGCGGATGGGCTGCGATCCCTCCTTCGTCACCACGATCGCCGACGCGCTGGAAAGGCACGGGCTGGCCCGGCGCGAACCCTCTCTGCGGGACCGCCGCAGCAAGACCATGGTGCTCACGCCAGAAGGCGTGAGCACTAGGGACCGGATATGCGCGGAGCTCATGTCCCGGGCGCCCTGGTGCACCACCCTCGACACGAGCGAGCGCCGCTGCCTGCTCGGACTGATGCGCAAGATGCTCAGATCGCGGGCCGGGAGGTGAGGCTGTCACATCCGCAGCGGCGATCTCGTCCCTAGAGAGCAGGGATCGCCAGGTCGTCACCAACCCTGGGGACGGCCACACGGGAGGAACACGTTACGGGGCACAGGTACGACGGCCCGTTCGGGCCAAAAAAGTCCTAACACTGCAGTACGGCGCGTGACCTTGGCATGGGCGGTCACGGCGATAGCTTTTCACGCCCTCAATTTAGGGAGATTGTTTTGTCCGCGATATCACCAGACACCGGGCGGCCGGCCCGGGAGGTCAGGGCCGCGGCGGCGCCGCAGGACGCCGGGACCGGGGCTCCGCCTCGGCGGCTCGGCCTAGCCCTCGCCGTCATCGCGACGGCGCAGCTGATGGTCGTGCTCGACGCGACCATCGTCAACGTCGCCTTGCCGCACATCCAGACCGCGCTCGGATTCTCGGGTACGAACCTGGAATGGGTCGTCAACGCGTACGCGCTGGCGTTCGGCGGCCTGCTGCTGCTCGGCGGCCGGTCCGGCGACCTACTGGGGCGCCGCCGGATCTTCATCTTCGGCATCTTGCTGTTCTCGGTCGCCTCGCTGCTCGGCGGGTTCGCTACCGACCAGGCCTGGTTGCTCACCGCACGTGTCGTGCAGGGCATCGGCGGCGCGTTCGCCGCACCCACCGCGCTGTCACTGATCGCGGTCACTTTCCCCGAGGGCAAGCCGCGCAACCGCGCGATGGGCGTGTACGCCGCGATGAGCGTCTCCGGCGCGGCGGTCGGCCTGATCGCGGGCGGCCTGCTGGTCCAGTACGCCGACTGGCGCTGGGTGCTGTTCGTCAACGTGCCGATCGGCCTGCTGGTCGCGGTGCTCGCGATCCGGGTGCTGCCGGAATCAGACCGGCGGCGCGGCCGCTTCGACCTGCCGGGCGCCGTCACCGGCAGCCTTGGCCTCGGGCTGCTCGTTTACGGGCTGTCCAACGCCGCCACCAGCCAGAACGGTGTCTCGCACTGGGGTGACACCAAGGTCATCGTGTCACTGGTGGCCTCGGTGGTGCTGCTCGTCGCGTTCGGGTTTATCGAAGCCCGCAGCAAGCACGCGCTGGTGCCGATGCGGGTCCTGCGCAGCCGGGACCGGACGGGTGCCTACCTGATCAGCTTGTGCGTAGGCACCGCGCTGTTCGGCATGTTCTTCTTCCTCACCATCTTCGTGCAGGAGGTGTGGGGGTACAGCCCGCTGCGGACCGGCATCGCCTACCTGCCGATGGTCACCACGATCATGGTGGCCTCGGGTATCGCCTCGCAGCTGGTGGCCCGGATCGGGGCCCGGCCGCTGATGCTGGCCGGCAGCTTGATCGCGACCGGGGGGTTGTTCTGGCTGTCCCGGATCAACGAGCACAGCCACTACGTTTCCGGGCTGATGGGGCCGATGATGTTGACCGCGCTCGGGATGGGGCTGATCTTCGTGCCGCTCTCGCTGGTCGCCTTGGCCAAGGTGGCCGACAACGACGCGGGCGTGGCATCGTCGCTGCTGAACACGGGCCAGCAGGTCGGCGGCTCAATCGGGCTGGCCATCTTGGGCACGGTGGCGTGGAGCGCGGTGTCGAACAACGTCCGGTCGCAGGCCGCCGCGGCGGCAAAGCACGCATCGGTGCACCTGTCCGCGGCTAAGGAAGCCGTACTGCAGAAAGCGGTGTATGACCACGCCCTGGCGGCCGGCTTCGCCAAGGGATATGAGGTCTCGGCCGGGATCGCGCTGCTCGCGCTGATCATCACCGTAGCCATGATCCGGGTCAAGCGGTCGGACCTGGCCGGGATCAACCCGATGGCGGCTCCGACCGACTGAAGTCCGCAGGCCCCGCGGCGCCGGTAAACCGGTGTCGCGGGGCCTTTGCGTGCCCGGGCCTTGCCGTGCCCGGGCGTTGGCTGGGCGAGGCCTTGGCTGGACGAGGCCTTGCCTGGGCGAGGCCTTGGCTGGGCCGGGCAGGACTGGCATACGATCGTCTTGTTGCCGACCCCGGAGGTGCCGCTCGCCATGGCCGAAGGACTTTTCTACGTCTACACGGATCCAGGTTCGGTCGACGAGGCGGAATTCCACGACTGGTACGACCACGAGCATGGACCGGCCCGGCTGACCGTGCCCGGGTTCTTGAGCGCTTCGCGCTATCACGCGCTGGACGGCCTGGAACCGCCGTGGCTGGCGATGTACGAGCTGGCCAGCCCGGAGGTCATCGACAGCCCGGAGTACAAGGCGCTCGGCGCGACGGCGAGCGCCCGGGACGAGGCCATCGGCGCCGGGCTCGCGAGCCTGGAACGCCGGGTCTACGAGCAGATCAGCACGGACGGGTCGCCGGTGGGCCGGACCGCTCCGGTGATCTTGGCCGTGTCGATGTCGGTACCCGAGGAAGCCGAAGCCGACCTGGACGCCTGGTACACCGACGAGCACATCCCGATGCTGCTCAGCGTCCCTGGATGGCAGCGGATCCGGCGGTACCGCCTGGTCAACGCGATGGATGCCGCCGGACCAGATTTGCTGTCGCTGCACGAGGTGGCCGGGCCGGAGGTCTTCGAGAACGCGGACTACCTGGCGGCGATCAGCACGCCGTGGCGGGACCGGATCGTGAGCTCGGCGCTGCGGCGGGATCGGCGCCTGTTCGGCCTGCGCAACGTGCTGGAGGCCTGAGGGCGTGTCAACTATCGACGACCCGGAGGTCCGGGCTTTCCTGACGCAAGGCACCCGGACCGGCAAGCTGGCTTACCTGTCCGCCAGCGGGCGCCCGCTGGTCACGCCGATCTGGTTCATCGTCGAGGGCGACAGCCTGGTGTTCAACACCGGCGAGGCCACGGCCAAGGGCCGCGCCCTGGCCCGGGACCCGCGGGCCACCCTGTGCGTGGACCTGGAGGAGCCGCCGTTCGCGTTCGTCCAGGTGCAGGGCGAGGTGGAACTGTCGCAGGATCCGGCCGAGCTGCTCCGCACCGCCACCGCGATCGGCGGCCGGTACATGGGGACTGACCAGGCCGAGGCGTTCGGCCAGCGTAATGCGGTGCCCGGCGAACTTGTGGTGCGGCTACGGCCGACTAAGGTTATCGCCGCGTTCAACCTCGCCGGCTGATCGAAGGGACGCAGTCATGGTGGAGCCCTACCAAGCGCTGGGGCTGGTGCCCACGATGCGGGGCATCCGGCATCGCGGCGAGATCGCCGCGAACATCGAGCACCTCACCCACCTGATCAAGGCCGCGTCCTGGCTGTCCAGCCTGGACTTGCCGGTACGGCTGATCGCCATCCCCGAAGGCGCCCTGCAGGGCTTCAACGACGAGGTTCTCGACCTGGACCACGAGACGTTCGCCCGCGAGTGCGCGATCGACATTCCCGGGCCCGAGACCGACGCGCTCGGCGCGCTGGCCCGGCAGTGGAATGTTTTCCTGATGGGGCAGGCCAAGGCCAGGCACCCTGAGTTCCCCGGCCGGTTCTTCAACGTGGGCTTCATCCTGGACCCGGACGGGGAGATCATCCTGCGGCATCACAAGGTGGTGCCGCTGCTGCCGGTCGAGCACTCGGTGACCCCGCACAACGTCTGGGACAGGTGGATCGAGCTGTACGGCCGCAACCTGGACGCGTTCTACCCGGTGGCTGACACCGAGATCGGCCGGCTCGGATTCCTGATGGCCAATGAGGGCTCGTATCCGGAAAACGCCCGTGGGCTGGCCATGAACGGCGCTGAGGTGGTGTACCGGGGCCCGTACCCGCACCCGCACGTCGGCAACGGCCTGTTCGAGGTGCAGAACCGCGCCCGGGCGCTGGACAACAACATCTACCTGATCGCCTGTAACGTCGGCACCTACTACCTGAACGCCGAATCAGACATCCCGATCGACACCTTCGGCGGAGGTTCGGCCGTGATCGACTACCGCGGCCAGATCGTCGGGCGCCATGACTACAGCGGCGGATCGTCCTGGGTGGCCGGGACCGTCGACGTCGGGGCGCTGCGCAAGTTCCGGGCCAGCGCGCAGTGGGACAACTGGATCAAGGACCTGACCACCGAGCAGTACCAGGTCATCTACGAGCAGCCCGTTTACCCCAAGAACCTCTACCTCGACCGCGCCCCGTACACCCACGACGAATACCGTCGCGAGGTCACCGACCGGCAAATCGAGCTCATGCACGAACGCGACATCTGGCGCCGCCCGGATCAGGGCTGAGACACGCCGCTGCGCTTGCTTTTCACAAGCCGAGCCGCCGGGACAGGTCAGAGGCGAGGATCCCGGCCGGATCGTACTCGGCGCGAAGCTTCCGGAACTCCTCGAGCCGCGGATACATCTCGGCCAGCACGCCCGCCGGGACCCGCGAGTCCTTGGCCAGGTAGACGCGGCCGCCGACGTCGGCTACGAGACGGTCGAGACGGTCGAGCAGCTCGCTCAGCCCGGGCGTGCGGGCCGGAAAATCCAGCGCGAGCGTCCAGCCGGCCATCGGGAACGACAGCACGCCGGGGTCGCCCTCGCCGAACCGCTTGAGCACGGTCACGAAGGACGGTGCGCGGGCCTGGCTGACCATCTCGAACGAGCGGCGCACGGCGGTCTCGGCCCCGAAGGGCACCACGTACTGATACTGCCGGAACCCGCCCGGGCCGTAGACCCGGTTCCAGTTCCTGATCCCGTCCAGCGGATGGAAGAACGCCCCGATGCTCTGCAGCTCCGCAGTCCGCGAGCGCGGCGCCTTGCGGTACCACGCCTCGTTGGCCAGGGCCACGGTGTAGCGGTTGATCAGGCCGGGCGGAAACGCGGCCGGAACGCCCACCCGGGCACCGGGCCGGAACGCGAACGGGTCGCCGCGCTCGGCGGGCGCCAGGTCGGCGGGTGCGGCGAAGTCGCCGCTGGTAATCACCGAACGGCCCAGGCGGGCACCCCGGGCCATGCTGTCGGACCAGGCCACCGTGTAGCCGTAGGAGCGATCATGGTCGGTCAGCACGGCCATCGTCTCATCGATATCGGCGGTGCGCACCGTGTCGACCCGGACCCGCGAGGTGGCGACCCGCTTGAGCTGGACCGTGGCCTGGATGATGAGCCCGGTCAGGCCCATGCCGCCGGCTGTCGCCCAGAACAGGGCGGGATCAGACTGCCTGGTCACCGTGCGGACTTCGCCGTCCGGCAGCATGATGTCGAAGGACGTCACGTGGCTGGCGAAGCTACCTGCCACGTGGTGATTCTTGCCGTGCACATCGGCGGCGATGGCCCCGCCGATCGTCACCTGCCTGGTCCCGGGTGAGACCGGCACGAACCATCCGGAGGGCAGCCCCGCGACCATCAGCTGCTCCAGGCTGACCCCGGCCTGACAGGTAGCCAGGCCCGTCGCCGGGTCCAGGGCGGCTAGCCGGTTCAGCCTCGCGGTCGAGATCACCACGCCGCCGCCGCATTGCGCGGCGTTGTTGTAGCTGCGGCCCAGGCCGCGGGCGATGACGCCCGCTCCGGCCTGCAGCAGCGGGGCCGCGTCGGCGACGGTGACCGGCTCGGCGAGTTCGGCCCGGGACGGCGATATCCGGCCCCAGCCGGTGAGGGTGACGGTGCGATTCGGCATGGTCCTGCATCGTACGCGCCGGTTCCGCGGACCGGCGAATGCGCGGGTCTGCGCTTAAGCCAGGACGGTCACCACGGCGATAATCGCGACCAGCGCGATGAGCATGTACGCCAGGTAAGCGTCGAGGCGGCCGGACTGAAGCCGTTTCGCGGCCACCACGACCGACATGAACAGCCCGAGCGCGGGCCGGTACAGGTAATCCTCGGTGCCCAGGACGCCCGCGAGCACCCGGCGGGCCGGGTTGGCGTAGCCGAAGGCGGTGTAGGAATTGGCACCCTCGACGCCGATCGTGGCCGAACGCCACGCTGGGACCCGGCGCACCCGGAACAGCCGCCGGCCGGATACGGCCCAGCTGAACACCACCACTATCAGCAGCATCACGGGCAGTTCGAGGCACAACCACGACGGCGACAGGATGGAGAACCCGGCGAACACCGGCTGCAGCACCCACGGGGACTTCAGCGCGCCCATGGTCAGCGCGCTCGGTACGTCCGGCGACAGCCCGGCGGCGATCACCCGGACTTCCAGCGGAGTCACCGCCGCGATCGCCAGGCAGCTGACGGCGAGCACGATCACCGCCGCCCGCCCGGGCCAGCCGTACTCGACCAAGCCGGTGCCGGCAGACGCGGCGGGCAGGCGCCCCTCCGTTCCGCGGCCCAGGACAATGAGGCCGACGAGGCGGACGAAGGTGACGCCGGCGAAGCCGGCGGTCAGCGCCACCGCGGCGCCGGCCAGGGCGAGAACCAGGCGGTAGCCGAGACCGGGCACCCGGAACTGCTGCATCAGCGACTCGAGCAGAAACCACTCGGACACGAAGCCCGCCGTCGGCGGCAGCCCGGCCAGGGTCACCGATCCTAGGGCCAGGCCGAAGCCGCTCCACGGGGCGCGGCGCGTCCCCCCGGGTAGGTCACGAGCGCGCAGGTCCTCGAGATCGTCGCCGCCCGCCGCGGCCTCGATGCCGGCGACCGAGGTGAACAGCAGCGACTTAGCCGTGGTGTGCGCCACCATTTGCAGCGTGGCGGCCAGCAGCCCGGCGGCGATCAGGCGGCGGTCGCCGACCGCCGCGCCGGTCAGCGCGACTCCGAAACCGGTCACGATGAGCCCGCTGTTCTCGATGCTGGAGTAGGCGATCACCCGGGACAGCCGGGGCTGCACCGCCGCGTGGGCGATGCCGAGCAGCGCCGACAGCGCGCCGAGTACGAGCACCACCCCCACCAGCCAGCCAGGTGTGCGGCCGAGCAGCGCCAGCGTGCGCCACATGCCGTAGAAGGCGACGTTGACGCACACGCCCGCCATGATCGCCCGGGCCGGACCCGGGGCCGCGCAGTAGCCGCGCGGCAGCCAGATCTGGAACGGCACCAGCCCGGCCTTGATCGCGAAGCCGGCCAGCAGCAGCGCCTGGGCGGTGGTCCGGGGCGCGCCGCCGGGCACGTGCGCGAACGACGTCAGCATGATCGAGTGCGACCTGGCCGCCAGGAGCACCAGCCCGGTCAGCAGCGCGGCCCCGCTGAGCTTGCCGAACGCCAAGGTGATCTGGGCCGCGCCGGCTCGTCCCCGCTGGTGCCGCCCGGATCCGGCCAGCAGGTAGAAGGCGAGCGTCAGCCCCTCCCAGCCGAACAGCACGGTGAACGCGTCCCGCGCCGTGATGATCACCGCGACCGCCAGCAGGGCCAGCGCCGGGCGAGCCGCCAGCCCCCGCCGGGGGGGCCAGGGGGGTACGGGAGGGCGGG
>JALYVS010000273.1 GCA_030853115.1 Actinomycetota bacterium | reverse complement strand
TCCTGCACGACCTCATGCTCGGCAGGCCCTGGCGGCCCCCGGCACAGGCGCTCTCCCCGTAACACCCGCCGAAATCCGCGCTACCCATCACCGCACGTGCACGGGCTGAATGTTTACTCTCCCATGCCGCCAGTGTGTTCCGGAGGCCGGTTAACGCGTGGTGGAGCGACAGCCCGCCCCGGTGGAGAAAAGGTGAACGGGCCAGACGAGGCCTCTCGCTAGGACCGATCACGGACGGGCCGCGCTGGCGGCGTGTCCTGCCTTGACGTGTACCGCTGAGTCGGGCGTGCATGAGCTGACCGCCGTGGATTCCCCGGAACAGTCGGCCGTCGGGTGCGGTGTCCTCGTTTTCTATGACGGGTACTGGCTGGCGCGCGTTCTGATGGCCTCGGTTAGGCCGGCACTGGGTTCGGCGAACGCGCTGGTGAGTACCGTTCGCTGGGTGCCGGTGCCGGTGCCGGTGCCGGTGCCGGTGCCGGTGCCGGTGCCGGACCAGCGCCAAGTCCCGGCGACTCGGCCGCGGAAGATAATCGTTGGCTGGAAGATGCCGTTGCCGCCTGGCGCGATGCGGCGGGAGAAGGAGGGGTCGAGGAC
This sequence comes from Actinomycetota bacterium, assembly GCA_030853115.1. Lineage (GTDB taxonomy): Bacteria > Actinomycetota > Actinomycetes > Streptosporangiales > Streptosporangiaceae > Palsa-504. Next base: position 7,645 of record JALYVS010000273.1, on the reverse strand, counting down.
CGCGCTGCGGTCGGCATAGCCGAGGAGGAACTCGTCGAAGCCCGGAAGCAGGAACACCCCGCTGGCCTTGGGCAGGCAGGCCGCCAGCAGGCGCGGGGTGGCCGGGTCGAGCAGGTACTCAGCGTCGTCCACCTCGAGGGTCGCCAGTTGCGGGCGGGCCATGGCCAGGCCGGCCCGGGCGATGGTCAGCGTCAGGCCCGACCAGCGCGCCAGGTCGGCGGCGGTCGCGGGGCCGTGCCCGCGGAAGAAGCGGAGGGCAAGCTCGCCGAGTGCCTGTTCGCCGTCGAGCTGGCGCGGCCGCCGGACCCACTCCTCGGTCAAGACGAACATTTGCCTGGTCCCGGCGGTAGGGCCCAGGCACAGCACGCCGGTTTGCGCCAGGTACGTAATCAAGTGATAGCCGCGCTCGCCCGCAGTCGAGATCCCGCCGGCATTGAGCACGCCGAGCAGGCCCGCGCGGGTCCGCGGGCTTCCGGTCAGCGCGGCGACCGCGGCGTCGCGGGCCACCTCGAGGGTGGTGTCCTCAAGGCCGAGCGCGGCCCGCCGTTTTGCGGCGGCGGCCAGCGGCCGCGGGGCGCACAGCCGGGTCAGCCAGCCGAGGTCTTCGGCGGCGACCAGGTGCAGCGTTCCGCGCATGGGCCAGGACCGGACCACCTGGCCGTCGTTCAGCGCCGCTTCCGCGGTCAGGCGGGTACCGCCGGCTGCCCGCAGCGCGACCGAGCTCAGTGCCCCGGAGTAGTCCTGCGCCTGAACAGCGGTGAACCACCGCACCGCGCTGGCGGCATCCGGCTGCGGCTGGCCGGCGATGCGCTGGGCCGCTAGTCGCAGCAGCCCCACGTCCTGGAGCGTCATACGGCGAGGAACTGCCGCGGGTCAGCTGAAGTCGGCGGCGTGGTCAGCGGCCCACTGGTCCAGGCTGCGCGGCGTCGCCCCGGTCACCGCCGCGACTGATCGCACCTGGTCGGGCGCGGTGACGGTGTCAGCCCAGTAGTCCAGGAGCATGCGGATGGCCGGCCCGGGCATGAACTGGGCCATGGACTCGGCGAAGGCAGCCGGGGTGATCTCCCGGAAGGCGAGCTCCCGGCCGATCGCGCGCCCGATGGCGGCAAGCTGCTCGACCCGGGTGAGCGCCTCCGGCCCGGTGATCGGGTAGGTCGCTCCGCGCAGGGACGGATCGCAAAGCGCGGCCACGGCGACGTCGGCCACATCGGCCTCATGGACCGGGGCCTGCGCGGACGTCGGGTATGGGCCCTCAACGGACCCGGTTGCCTTGATCGGGTAAGTCCAGAACAGCAGGTTGGTGGCGAACGACCCGGGCCGCAGGATTGTCGCGGTGGTGCCGGTTGCCGCCACCGCTTGCTCGACCTCGAGATGGTGCACGGCGCTCCACGAGCCGTGGTCCCGTTCGTGCTCACCCGCGGCCGCGAGGGACGACAGTACGACGAAATGGCCGACGCCGGCTGCCGACGCCTGCTCCGTGAAGATCTTGACGCCGCCGGGCGCCGGGAAGAGGAAGACCTGGCTGACCTCGTTGAGCAGGCCGGCCGGGACCTCGTCGGCGCTGAGGTCGCCGGCGAAAACCTCGACTTCCGCCGGAAGGCCCGCGGCAGCCGGATCGCGAGTTAGAGCGCGCACCGGCTCTCCCCGGCCGAGAAGGCCGGCGACGACGTGCCGGCCGACGTTGCCGGTGGCACCAGTAACGAGAATAGTCATGACATCCTCCGAACTGCGGGACGACGGAGCAGGGGACGGCTTTGCCGGGCAGGCGTAAGGCCAGTAGCCTTCTTCAGCCGAGCACGTTGCCGGTTGCCGCCTGGACAATCACATGACAACATGTTGTCATGGCGGAGACCGTATCGAGTAGGCAACATGTTGTCAATTCTGGAGTGGGCCGTAGCCCGGCCGGAGATGCGTTCACCCGCCTGCTGATGCTGGTCTTTCCGCTGGAGCGGCGCATGAGCCAGGCCGGCGAGGCGCTGGCCCGTACCGCCGGGCAAACTCTGGCCCGGTGGATCGTGCTGGAAACGGTTCAAGGGCACCCGGCCACGGTCGCTGACATCGGCCGGCAACTCGGACTGGCCCGACAGGGTGTCCAGCGTCTCGCCGACGCGCTAGTCCTGGACGGGCTTGCCGCCTACCACGACAACCCGCGCCACCAGCGCGCCAAGCTCTTGCAGGCCAGCGATGAGGGACAGCGGGTGCTGACGGTCATTCAGCAGGCCCAGGCGGCCTGGTCCGATCGCGTGGGGGAGCTGCTCGGCCTTGCTCCCCTCGTGGCTGCAGGGGATGCGCTGAAGACCGTGCTCGCTACCGTGACCGACACCATGCCCGACCCTGCGAACAAACGGATTCCTGATGACGTCCCCTCTCCAGGGCACCCGAACCGAGACTGAACCCAATAGCAAGAAAGCCGGCGACATCGAGAAGCTCCAAGTCGGACGCGTGCGAAGCCAGGCAGGCGGACGGCGCTTTCCACCGCGATGACCGCAAGCAATCCCATGTCGACGGCAGTACGACCGCTGTAGCCGGATGCGTTGTCCCCGGTGACGATGGCGATCTCTACCACCGCGGCGTCTGGAACAGCACGACGGCCCGGGCCAGTATGAACTCGGTCTGCCCGGCTGCATTCCCGTGGGCGGCAGCCGTCACCGTGCCCGGCCCGGGGGGCGCCGCTCCATCGCGGCCCGGGCCAACTCCGCCTTATTACCGACGTGCAGCTTGGCCCGGATCCGCTCGACGTAGGTGTCGACCGTCGCACGGCTGACGCCCATCCGCAATGCGGCCTGCGCGTGGGTAAGACCCTGCGCGATCAGGTTGAGAGTCTCCTCTTCCCGCAGGGACAGCGCCGGGCCGTCCGGCGCGGCGTTGACGGCCGCCGGGGCCTGGGTCAGCTCCCCATGCAGGATGTCCGCCAGCTGTGACGACAGCGCGAAGCCACCCATAGCTACGGTATGCACGGCGGCGATCTGCACGGCGGCGATCAGCATCGGCGGGTCCGCCAGCTTCGTCACGTAGCCGCAGGCCCCTGCCCGGATCGCGCCGAGGACGTCCGTCGGCCGGCCAGAGGCCGACACGACCAGCACCTTGTGGTTCGGGCGCAAGCCCTCGATGACATCCAGGCAGGGCTCGTCGCCGTTGTAATACAGGTCCAGCATGATGACGTCGGGGTGACCCGCGCCAGGGGCGTCCAGGATGAGCTCGGCCGGGGTGGCCACGGCGGCGCTGACCTGGATGTCACCGGCCTCGGCGAGTATCGACTGCAGCCCGCGCCGTGCGACGGGATGGTCGTCCACGATCGCCACATGGATCAAGTTCACTCTCCACAGCAGGGAACGGAAAATCCAATTATCGTGCCATCCTGCCGGAAATCGGGGATGGTGATGCGGTTCCCGGTCTACACGGTCGGGCTTCCCCCCACCCTGGTTGCTTGCGGCATGGCGCCTCTTCTGGTCACCTTGTGGTCACAGACCCCGTCCCACCCCCACATCGTCCCGGCCGCCGGGCGTCCCGTCATGCCGGCGCGAGGGGTGATGAGCATACGCAGGCTGCTGGTGAGCGTGGCCGTCATGGGTGCCCTGCTCTGTGGATGCGGGACCGGCCCGGCCTCGATGGGTGCTGGACCCGCATCCACGGCTGACCCCGGGCTGCGCAGGTCCGCGGTGCAGCAGCCGGCGCCCGGGTCTGCGGCGGGCGTAGCCGGGGAGATCGCCGCCCGCTGGTCTGCCCCGGGCGCACCCCCGTTCGCCCGCAACCTCCCCATCGAGTTTCTGACCCTTGACTACACCGCAACCGTGTTCTCTCCGGGAAGCCCCGAGGGATTCACCGCCTTCATTACCACCCGGCGAACCACGGTGGTTACCACCGCCTCGGCGGCTACGATCGTGGCCACTAACGGCGGATCAACGCGCTTTGCCACGCCCTCCGACCAGGCCATGTGGCAAGCGGCCGGCCGGCCGTCGCTCGGGCTTGCTCCGGCCGCTGACGTGATGCAGACCATTCCCGTAGGCCAGTACACGTTCGTGCCTCAGGGGCGGAGCCTTACGTACCGGCAGGCCGCAGGGCTGTTGGCGGAGCGGGACAGCCTGGCCGCGGTTCTTGCCGGCCACCTGAGTGCCTACGCCGGCCTGCACCCACCAGCCAGCCTGGAACTCAAGGAGGTAGCGTATCTGATCGCCACGGCCCCCTGACCGACGCGGTGCGCGCGGCGGCTTGGCAAGTCATCGCCTCACTTCCCGGGCTGAGCATCTGTCAAGATCTGCCCGGCCAGGCCGACCCTGGCGCGATCGCCTTGTGCATCGACTCCTCCGACGACGAGACCCTGGTAAACGTCGATCCCGATACGGGAGCCATCGTTAGTATCGCCGATCGATTGATGCAAACCTCGCCCGCCTACCCGCATGTCGCGGCCGGGACGATAGTCGGATCGAGCACCTTCCTATCCGGCTGACAAAGTCTTATGAGCAGCACTTATAACGCTGGTCGCCTAGGGGGCTCTGTGCCAGACCTTCACCAGAACCTCCCCCCACGCTCGGGACCAGCGTTCCCGCCACGTGCCACTGTCGCGTTGTGCCTTCACCGCGTATGCCGGAGCATGATCGCAGTGTCTCGTCGGCTCAGATGGTGAGCGCGAGGTCGTCGAAGACGGCGATGAGGTCAGCTGCGTGATCAGAGGAAGACGAACCGCAGGCACATGACCGGTGACCATCCCGGCCAGACGGCAGCGAGGCAATGCTGCAGGTCACAGTCACGGACGAGATTCTCGGCCCGCACAGGGCTAGAGGTGGAACTCCTTGCGCATGTCGGGGGCGCTTTTGGCCTGGCTCAGAGGGGTGCTGCCGCCGAAGTCCGACATCAGGCGCGACAGCGAGTAGTGATTGAGCGCCGTCGTTACGGTCAGGTGGGAGACCGTAGGGGCGACGACGATGAAGTCCACCGTGGGTGTGCTCAGGGCGGCGCCCGAGTCCCAGGTGATGACGATGGCTAGGTGCCCGGCCTTCCAGTCCGGCCCGGACTGGATCATGGGGATGGCTTTCCTGAGCCACTTGTCGGCGTTAGCCAGGCCTGCCTGGCCGCCGGGGGTGTGGCCGTCATCGGTCAGGTTCGGATCGACCAATCCGACGTTGGGCAGGGTGCCGTTCTTTGCGTCGGTGGCCAGCGCCCCGGAGGTTACGCCCGGAAAACCCAGGTCGTACTGGCGGCAGTCGGCGGCCTCGGGGCGGAAGTAGAGCCAGGGGTTGTGCCGGACGGCATAGAGGGCGGTGCCCTGGGTATCGCATGGCGAGGTGGCTGATTCCGAATACACCCTGGCGGTGCGCCCCGCCTTGAGCGCCTGGCCGAAGACGCTGGGGGCGTTCACAGCGAATTGCGACGGGGGTCCGTCCGTGGTGATCCCGAACGTCGAGCCGCCGGTGATCGCGAGGTAGTTCGGCAGCGAGGGGAAGCCTACGGACCGGTAGTTCGAGGCGTATGCGTACGTGGCGCTGAGGCCCGAGATGTACGGCGCCGAACCCGGGGTGATCGCATTGGCGTTCTCGTTCTCCTCGACAATGACGAGCAACTTGGTGATGGCTGCCGGATATGCCGGTGCGCGTACGCTGGCCGCGGGTGAGATCGCAGGCCGCCCGGAGGCGGTTCCGCTTACGGCCGCTGTGGCCGCTGCGGCAAGAAGGAGCGCGAAAAGGGAAGCCAGCAGCGATCTTTTCATCAGCATGTCTGGTCCTCCATTCGTGAGAGGTCCCGGCAGAACCGCGGAACCAGGCTCTTGGGTCTGGTGGGCGCCCTCGAACGGCGCAGCGCCTACCACGCGAAGGCTAGCCGCTCCAGGCCGTTCTCGCGTCCTCCTGGTTCCGGCTTCCCGCCATCATGGCACCGTTCCGGCCAGCCCACGTGGCGTGCCGTCGCCTGTCAATGGCCAAGTTTTTTGTGCTTCGGGAACCGGAGCTGAGTCAGGTCAGTGGTGTTATCAGACAGTGTGCGCAGCGGTGCGGCCTGGTTCAGGATGCGGTGCGGCCGGCAGGTGTTGTGAAGTCCTCGTACTCGCGCGAGACGGTCATAAGGTGCCGCTGGTTCCAGACCAGGGGTACGGTCCAGCAGCTCGCGCCGGCAGCTGCCGGTTCAGCTTTCCATGAGCCAACTCATCCGCGGCGCCTAGACTGCAGGACGGGTAACGCGGATCCCCGCCGCCTGGAACACCGAGTCGGATGCGGCGGTGAAGCTGGCGTCCCGGTCGCGCAGGCCCGACCTTGCGCCTGTCCTTGTGTCTTAAAGGTCCGTGAGCAAGTTCCGGGCCTGCTGCACTACCCAGGGCAGGACCAGCGAAGTTCATGTTCGCCAGATATGACCGCACCCATACGGGCGAAATGACCGGGCGCCATGGCAGCTCTATGGGGAAGACAGCGATCGCTAGAGCACGGTGCGCTGGCAGCAAAAGTCACGCGCGGAGCCCGACAGCAGGGCGGCGGCAGCGCAGGCCGCCATGAAGATCCCAGCGACGACGAAAAGCCCGATTGGCGCCATCAGGTAGTAGCCGCTGAGGGCGAATGCCCATGTTCCGAGGATCGCCAGCCCCAAGAACGCTATGAAGGTCTCCTCGGCGATGACCAAGGTGCGCGCCCGTTTGCCGCCGCGCCGGGGCAGCAGCACGGCCAGGACCCACGACAGGACGGCGAAACCGAAGAGCACTGCGGTGATCACATCGCCGGTGATCAGCCGCCCCGAGAGGTAGAGGGAAACCGCTCCGAGCGCGGCCCAGATGACTCCCTGAGACCATAGCAGGGCACTGATCGCGACGATAGAAAACGGTGCGTGCGAGGCGGGCAGAAAATGCTCCTCGGTCATGACATCAGCGTAGACCCGCTTACTCTCGTGAGAATCAGGGGTCCTGCCCGGTTTCTGTACTCCTAGCACCTCGGCCGCCACCTGACGGTGGCTGGCCGCCATGCGGCCGGAAACCTCTCAGGTCATGAAACCTGGCCACGGGAGCCGTCACCTGCCCCAATTGGCCCAGCTTACTTTGGTCTGCTGCCAGGTCCAGTAATAGGTCGCGCCGTCATTAGCGAGAAACACGTCGAACCGGACCCAGCCACCGTTGCCGAAGTTTGCCCCGATGCTTAGCTGCCGAGTACCGTTTCCGGTGTAGCCGCACCAAGTGATATCCGTGCCGCCCGCTGTGCGCCATTTGCTGCTGACTGGTTGACCCATGCTTGGGCCGTACTGCCGAGGGTGAACTCGAAGTGCAGGGCGACCCACCAGGACCGGCAGCCCCCCCGACTTGGTGCCGCCGCAGACTGTCCCATAACCCTTATAGAGGCGGTCGAATCTGCCGAAGCCGCACTACCGCTGATGACACGGGATGTGGTAACACGGCTCGGCTGGTAATTCGAGACCCTCACGTGAGCGGTGGCCACGCCCCCCGCGGTAGCCGTCGCGTCGGCCTGAGCATTGACCGCTGACGCTAGGGCAGGAGAGCTGAGATGGCCAGGCACAGCAAGGTAATGCGCAATTGTCGCACGGTATGACGGTGTCCATTCACGGGGTCGTGGGTCGTGAGTTGGTGTCAGCCGAGGGCGGGGAGTGGCGGTAGCCAGGGTTTTCCGGTGATGGCGTCGCGGATGGCGTCGAGCGCGGCGATGCCGTGGGCGGCGGC
>JALYVS010000721.1 GCA_030853115.1 Actinomycetota bacterium | reverse complement strand
GCGGATGCTCACCGCCCGGTTCACATCCCGCAGCTGGTCCTCGGGCTGGTACGGGCGCAGGCCGGCGAACTCGACGCCGTCGCCGACGGCGCGGCCGGTGTGCTCGCCGATCCGGCGCAGCAGCTCGGCGGGCACCAGCCGCGGCCGCATCCGCTCGGCCCGGGGGAAGACCTCCAGCTGATCCAGCTCGACCCGCACGGACCTCTGGAAGCCGCCGCGGCCCGCCCGGCCGGACACCAGGACCGCGCCCGGGGAGTACCGGCCCCACCGGTCCGGCCGCACCGTCCAGCGGGCCGAGGGAGCTGGGTCCGCGCCGTCCGGCAGGAACGTCCGCAAGCCTTGGGCCGGGTCCGCGGCGAGGGTGACCCGCGGCGCCAGCTCCAGCTGGACCACCACCTCCTCCAGCGGACCGCCGCCGGCCAGCTGGCCGCGGACCGTCGCGGTGATCGTCACGTCCTCGCCCTCGAAACAGCGCGAGCCGGATAGCGCGACGTCCACCGCCAGCTCTCCGGCCGGGCGCCCCCTGGGCGTCAGGGCCAGCGCCCCCAGGGCCGGCGCTGCCAGCAGCACCAGCGCGACGTGGCCGGTCAGGACCACGGCGACCAGGGCGAGCAGCGCCACCGTGGCCAGGCTCCTGGTCCGGGCCGACGCGGACCAGCCGGCGGCACCGAGGACGTTTTTCATGTCGCAGCTCTGGGCACGGGCACTTCGGCGAGGATCTGGCGCGCCACATCCTCGCCGGTCACCTGCCTGACCCACATGTCCGGGCGCAGCACCAGGCGGTGCGCCAGCGCGGGCACCGCGACCGCCTTGATGTCCTCCGGCGTCACGTAGCTGCGCCCGGCCAGCGCAGCCTGCCCCCGGGCCAGCTGGATCACCGCCAGCGTGCCGCGCGGCGACGCGCCCACCGTCACCTGCGGATGGGTCCGGGTGGCGCCGACCAGGGCGACCACGTAGGCCAGCAGGTCGGGGTGCAGCTGCACCCGCTCCAGCGACTCGCGCATCGTCAGCAGCCGGGCCGCGTCGGTGACCTGCGGCGGCACCGGTTCGGCGGAGCCGCGGGCGAGCCGGCGGCGGACCATCTCGGCCTCGCCCTCGGCGTCCAGGTAGCCGAGCCTGACCCGGGCGATGAACCGGTCCAGCTGAGCCTCGGGCAGCGGGTAAGTGCCCTCGTACTCGATCGGGTTATCGGTGGCCAGCACCACGAACGGCCGCGGCAGCCGCCGCGTGACCCCGTCCGAGCTGACCTGGCCCTCGGCCATCGCCTCGAGCAGCGCCGCCTGGGTCTTCGGCGGGGTCCGGTTGATCTCATCGGCCAGCAGCAGGCCGGTGAACACCGGACCCGGCCGGAACACCGGCGCCCCGGTGCCCAGGTCCAGCACGGTCGCGCCGGTCAGGTCGGCCGGGAGCATGTCGGGGGTGAACTGGACCCGGGTGAACTCCAGCCCGAGCACCGTCGCGAACGTGCGCGCCAGCAGCGTCTTGCCCAGCCCGGGCAGGTCCTCGATCAAGATGTGGCCGGAGGCGAGCACGCCGAGCAGCACCATCGTGACCGCCTCCGGCTTGCCCACGATGACCTGCTGCACCTCGGCCAGCACCCGCTCGGCCAGCCGCGCGGTGTCCGCCACCGTCCCGGTCAGGACCTCGGTCACGGTCTCCCCTCTCCCTCGAGTGCGGCGATGATGCGTTCCAGCGTGGCCAGGTCCACGCCGGGACCGTCGAGGTCCGCGGACGGCGGCCCGTGCCGCCCGGCGGTCATCGCGTCCGGGCGGCCGAGCGCGGCGGCCAGCCGGGCCAGCATCGGGCGCACCGCGTACTCGTAGTGCCGCCGCGACATCTGCGCCCACTCCAGATCCGAGGCGATCTTGGCGTAGGCGGGGAAGTCCGCCGGCCGCTGCTCCCCCTTCCGCCACCCGGTTCTGGGCCGAACGAGCCGTGGTGTGCCCCCCGGTATCGTTCCCCTGGCCACGAACAGCACCCCGACCGCCGCCAGCGCGGCCGCGTCGATCAGCCCGGACGGGCCGGCCGCGGCGTATCCGGCGGCCAGCACCGCGACGATGCCAATCCCGGCCGCGGTGACCGGCAC
>JALYVS010000033.1 GCA_030853115.1 Actinomycetota bacterium | reverse complement strand
GGCGTGGTCCTGGTGGCCGCGGCCACCGCGGCCCCGGCGGCCGTGGCGGCGCCGGGGGGGCTGGCGCCGGCCATCGGGGGGAAGCAGCTGTCCGGTCACGGGGTGATCGTCGACTACGGATCCGCGGCGGGGAGCCACGTGCCCCAGCTGCCCGGGGTCAAGGCCTCGGCGTTCGTCATCGCCGACGCTGGCACCGGTCAGGTGCTCGCGGCCAAGGACCCGCACGGCTGGTACCGGCCGGCCAGCACGCTCAAGGTGCTCACCGCGATCTCGCTGATCCCGCTGCTCAGCCCGGACGCCACGGTGCTCGCCAGCCCGCAGGCCACCTCAGCGCCCGCCAACACGGTCGGGCTCCTCACCGGGCACGCTTACCGGATCTCCGACCTGTTCACCGCGCTGCTGACGATCTCGGCCAACGACGCCGCGGTCGCGCTGACCCAGGCGACCGGCTCGTTCGGCCAGGGTGTGACCGCGATCAACGCCGAGGCACGACACCTGCAGGCCGACGACACCGTCGCCGTCCAGCCGAACGGGCTCGACGCCCCCGGCCAGCGCACCTCCGCCTACGACCTGGCGCTGATCGCCCGGCAGTCGCTCCGGCTGCCCGCATTCCTGAAGTACGACGAGATGATCACCGTGAAGTTCAATGTCAGCGCCAAGAAGTCGGTCACCTTGTTCAACCAGAACTCGCTGCTCACCACCTACCCGGGCGGGATCGGCGGCAAGATCGGCTGGACCAGCGCCGCGGGCGCCACCTACATCGGGATGGCCAGGCGGAACGGCGTCACGCTGATCGTGACCCTGCTGCACTGCCCCGCGCTGACCGAGATCGACTCGGCGGCTGCGCCGGGCGGGTCGGTGACGGCGGGGGGCCATGCTGGGGCGCGGCTGGTGAGCAGCAGTCCGTCGGTGCTCGCGGCCGGATTCAGCTTCGTCACGGTGGCCGCCGCCGGGATCGGTTTCGCTTACAACCGCAGGCAGCGACAGGGGCCTAGCCGGCCGGCTTGAGCAGGCCGATGCGTGCGCGGGTCTGGTCCATGGTCTGGCGGGCCACCTGGCGGGCTTGAGCGGCACCGCGGGCGAGCACCCGGTCCAGCCCGGCCTCATCGGCCAGGATCCGCTGCGTCTTCTCCCTGATCGGGGTGAACGTGGCGACGACCAGCTCGGCCAGGTCCTTCTTGAACCCGCCGTAGCCCGCACCCGCGTACTTGGCCTCGAGCCCGGCCACCGGCTCCCCGGACATCGCCGAGTAGATCCGCAGCAGGTTGCTCACGCCCGGCTTGGCCTCGGCATCGGCCCGGATTTCGGAGCCCGCGTCGGTGACCGCACGGGCGATCTTCTTGCGGATCACGGCCGGATCGTCCAGCACGTCGATGATGCCCTGCGGCGAGGAGGACGACTTACTCATCTTGGCCGTCGGGTCCTGCAAGTCGTAGATCTTGGCGACCTCGGCGAGGATGTACGGCTCCGGCGGCACGAACGTCTGGCCGTACCGGTGGTTGAACCGCTGGGCCAGGGTCCGGCTGAGTTCCAGGTGCTGCCGCTGGTCCTCCCCCACCGGGACCTGATCCGCCTGGTAGAGCAGGATGTCCGCGGCCTGCAGGACGGGGTAGGTGAACAAGCCGACCGAAGCCTGGTCCTGGCCTTCCCTGGAGGACTTGTCCTTGAACTGAATCATCCGGCTCGCCTCGCCGAACCCGGTCAGGCAGCCGAGGATCCAGGCCAGCTCGGCGTGCTCGGCCACATGGCTCTGCACGAACAGGGTGCACCGGTCCGGGTCCAGCCCGGCGCCGAGCAACTGGGCGGCGGCGATCCTGGTCCGCGGGGCCAGCAGGGCCGGATCCTGCGGCACCGTGATCGCGTGCAGGTCCACGACGCAGTAGAAGGCGTCGTAGCTGTCCTGCAGGGCCACCCACTGGCGCACCGCACCCAGGTAGTTGCCGAGGTGGAAGGAGTCGGCGGTGGGCTGGATGCCGGAAAGGACGCGGGGCGCAGACATGGGCAGGAGTTTAGCGGCGTCCGCCGGGCAGACCGGAATCGGCGACGACCACCTCGACCCGCTGGAATTCCTTCAGATCGGAGTAGCCGGCGGTAGCCATCGTCCGGCGCAGGGCGCCCATCAGGTTCATCGAACCGTCCGGGACGGTGGACGGGCCGTGCAGGATCTGCTCGAGGGCGCCGATCGTGCCGACCTGAACCCGGGCGCCCCTGGGCAGCTCGGTGTGGTTGGCCTCGCTGCCCCAGTGGTAACCGCGGCCGGGCGCCTCCGCGGCCCGGGCCAGCGGGGAGCCCACCATCACCGCGTCGGCGCCGATGGCCAGCGCCTTGGCGATGTCGCCGCTGGTGGTCATGGACCCGTCCGCGATCACGTGCACGTAGCGGCCGCCGGACTCATCCAGGTAGTCGCGGCGCGCCGCGGCCACGTCGGCGATCGCGGTGGCCATCGGCACCGCCACGCCGAGCACGGTCACGGTGGTGTGACCGGAGCCGCCGCCAAATCCCACCAGCACCCCGGCGGCGCCCGTGCGCATCAGGTGCAGCGCGGCGGTGTAGGTCGCGCAGCCGCCCACCACCACCGGCACGTCGAGCTCGTAGATGAACTGCTTGAGGTTCAGCGGCTCGGCCCGGCTGGAGACGTGCTCCGCCGACACCGTGGTGCCGCGGATTACGAAGATGTCCACCCCGGCGTCCACCACCGCCTTGGCGTACCTCGCGGTCCGCTGCGGTGACAAGCTGGCCGCGGTGGTCACCCCGGCGCGCGCGATCTCCTCGATCCGGCGCCCGATGAGATCCTCGGAGATGGGCTCGGCGTACATGGCCTGCAGCCGCCGGGTCGCGGCCTGCTCGTCAAGCTCGGTGACCTCGGCGAGCAGCGGCTCAGGGTCGGTATACCGGGTCCACAGCCCTTCCAGGTCGAGCACGCCGAGGCCGCCCAGGCGGCCGATCTGAACGGCGGTCGCGGGCGAGACCACGCTGTCCATCGGGCACGCCATCAGCGGCAGCTCGAACCGGTAGGCGTCGATCTGCCAGGCGATCGACACCTCCTCCGGGTCGCGCGTCCGGCGGGCGGGCACGATACCGATCTCGTTCAGCGAATACGCCCGGCGGCCGGTCTTGCCCCGGCCGATCTCCACGTCGCTCACGGCGTCCGCCCCGCCCCGGCGCTGGCTCCCGCGCGGATCACCGCGGGCCCCCGTCCCGGCCGGGACGGCCGCCGTAGTTGGGCGCCTCGACCGTCATATGGACGTCGTGCGGGTGGCTTTCGGTCAGCCCGGCCGAGGTGATCTGGATAAACCGGGCTTCCTGCAGGTCGGCGATGGTCCGGGTGCCGCAGTAGCCCATCGCCGCGCGCAGGCCGCCGACCAGCTGCGCGGCGACGGCCTCGAGCGGGCCGCGGTAGGGCACCTGTCCCTCGATGCCCTCCGGGACGAGCTTTTCCTCACGCAGCACGTCGTCCTGGAAATACCTGTCCTTGGAATAGGAGCGGCCGCGTTCCCGGTTCCGCAGGGCGCCGAGCGAGCCCATCCCCCGGTACAGCTTGTACTGCTTGCCGTTGATGAAGACCATCTCGCCCGGGCTTTCCGCGCATCCGGCGAGCAGGCTGCCGAGCATGACGGTGTCCGCGCCCGCGGCGATGGCCTTGGCGATGTCCCCTGAGTACTGCAGGCCGCCGTCACCGATCACCGGCACGCCGGCCGGCCGGGCCGCCTTGGCCGCCTCGTAGATCGCCGTCACCTGCGGAACGCCCACGCCCGCTACCACCCTGGTCGTGCAGATGGATCCTGGCCCGACGCCGACCTTGACGCCGTCAGCTCCCGCGTCCACCAGGGCCTGCGCTCCCGTCCGGGTGGCGACGTTGCCGCCGATCACCTCGATGTCGGAGTTCGCCTTGATCTGCGTGACCATGTCCAGCACGCCGCGGGCATGCCCGTGCGCGGTGTCCACCACGAGGAAGTCGACCCCCGCCTCGATGAGGGCCTGCGCGCGGCGCTTGGCGTCCTCGCCGACGCCCACGGCGGCCCCCACCACGAGCCGCCCGGCCGGGTCCTTGGTCGCGAACGGGAACTTCTCGCTCTTGGTGAAGTCCTTCACCGTAATCAGCCCGCGCAGCCGGCCCGCCTCATCGACCAGCGGCAGCTTCTCCACCTTGTGCTGGCTCAGCAGCCGCAGCGCCTCCTCGGGCGCCACCCCGACGGGGGCGGTGATCAGCGGCATCGGGGTCATCACCTCGGCCACCCGGCGGCTGTGATCGGTCTCGAAGCGGATGTCCCGGTTGGTGACGATGCCCACCAGCACACCGTCCGCATCGGTCACCGGCACGCCGGAGATCCGGTAGCGGCCGCAGAGCCCGTCCATGTCGGCGATGGTGGCGTCCGGGCCGCACGTCACCGGATGGGTGATCATGCCGGCCTCGGACCGCTTGACCATATCGACCTGCTGCGCCTGATCCTCTACCGACAGGTTGCGGTGCAGGACGCCGACACCGCCCTGGCGGGCCATGGCGATCGCCATCCGGGCCTCGGTGACGGTGTCCATCGACGCCGACACGAGCGGGACGCGGAGCCGGCACCGGCGGGTGATACGGGTCGTGGTGTCCGCCTCGCTGGGCAGCACCGAGGAATAGGCGGGCAGCAGGAGGACGTCGTCGAAGGTCAGCCCCACGGGCGCGAACTTGTCATCCTGGCCCGGGGTTACGTGATCAGTCATGGCACCTTCACCGAAAGTGGCAGCAGCGGGATGCTCTCATCCTATTGAGCGCCCGGACGGCCGGCTTGCGTAGTCCCCCGGTTGGTGGCGAGCGTGCGCAGCCTGAGCAGCGCCCGGTGCTGGGCCACGCGGACCGCGCCCGGAGACATATCGAGCACGTACCCGGTGTCTTCGGCCGAGAAGCCGCTGGCCACCCGGAGCAGCAGCAGCCGCCGCTGGCCGTCGGTCAGGCTGCCGAGCAGCATTCTCGCCTGGCAGGATTCGACGCTGGCGACCGCGGCCTCCTCGGGCCCGGGGCGCCGGTCGGGCATGTCCGGCAGGACGGGCACCGGCAGCGGCGAGCGGGCCGCGCCGCGGACCGCGTCGGCCACCTTGTGCGCGGCGATGGCGTACACGAACGCGGCGAACGGCCGCCCCATGTCCTGGTAGGACGGCAGGGCGGACAGCAGCGCCAGGCATACCTCCTGGGCCACGTCGTCCTCGTCCTGGTGCCCCGTCGGGGCCAGCCGGGCCCGGACGTACCTGACGATCACCGGCCTGAACTGCCGTAGCAGTGCCTCGATCGCGTCCTGACGGCCCTGCGCCGCCAGGATGTGCAGGTCCGCCGGGGCCAGTGGCTCGGGTGGCTCTGGGGTGTCGTCGGGGTCAGCCCGGTCGGCCAGGTCCCCGCCGGTGAATACGGAGAGATTACATCTCGTCACGGAAAGCTAATGCCCACTTGGCGGCGGGACATCTCGGCGACACGCCGGCCGGGAAGGCCACATTCTTATGACCTCTGAGTTACTTCGCGTTCGCTGACGTTAGCTCAGGATGAGCGCTATCGGGGCGTGCCGGAACAGCATGCCCGAACAGCATGAAAGCCGGGTTTCAGGGCGTGGTCACGCCGTGAAACCCGGCTTTCACTAGCCTTGCTGCCCCGCCGGTCCGGGTGGGACCGGCGAAGGCTGGCGCAGGCGGCTGGACTTAGTGCGAGTGGCCGTGGCCGTCGGCCCCGGCCGCTTCCTTCTCTTCCGGCTTCTCGACCACGAGAGTCTCCGTGGTCAGCAGCATGCCGGCGATCGATGCGGCGTTCTGCACGGCCGACCTGGTCACCTTCACCGGGTCGATGACGCCCTGAGCCATCAGGTCGCCGTACTCGCCGGTGGCCGCGTTGTAGCCGTGTCCGGCGGGCAGCGTCGCGACCTTAGCGACCACCACCCCGCCCTCCTGGCCCGCGTTCATCGCAATCCAGCGGCACGGCTCGGACAGGGCACGCTGAACCACGCGCACCCCCGTCGCCTCGTCGCCGGTGAAGCCGAGGTCACCGAGATCGGTGGCGACATGCACCAGGGCGCTGCCGCCGCCGGCGATGATGCCTTCCTCGATGGCCGCCCGGGTGGCGGAGATGGCGTCCTCAAGGCGGTGCTTCTTCTCCTTGAGCTCCACCTCGGTGGCCGCACCGACGCTTAGCACGCAGACGCCGCCGGACAGCTTAGCCAGCCGCTCCTGCAGCTTCTCCTTGTCCCAGTCGGAGTCGGTGTTCTCGATCTCGGTACGGATCTGCCTGATCCGGTCCTCGATCTCGGTCTTGTCTCCGGCCCCGTCCACGATCGTGGTGTCGTCCTTGGTGATGACGATCCTGCGAGCGCGGCCCAGGCTGTCGAGCCCGACCGTCTCCAGCTTGGTACCGAGCTCCGCGGTGATCACGGTGCCGCCGGTCAGGGCGGCCACGTCGGCCAGCATGGCCTTGCGGCGGTCACCGAAACCGGGCGCCTTCACGGCCACCACGTTGAGCAGGCCGCGAAGCTTGTTGACCACGATGGTGGCCAGCGCCTCGCCCTCGATGTCCTCGGCGATCACCAGCAGCGGCTTCTTCACCTGCGCGATCTTCTCGAGCAGCGGCAGGAAGTCCGCCATCGAGGAGATCTTGGACTGGTGAATGAGGATGTACGCGTCGTCCAGGACCGCCTCGAGGCGCTCCGGGTCGGTGATGAAATACGGCGATACGTAGCCCTTGTCGAACTGGAGGCCTTCGGTGAACTCCAGCTGCAGGCCCATGGTCGGCGATTCCTCGACGGTGATGACACCGTCCTTGCCGACCTTGCTGAACGCCTCGGCGATCAGCTCGCCGATCTTCTCGTCCTGCGCCGAGATCGTCGCGACGTGCGCGATCTCGGTCTGCTCTTCCACGTCTCGCGCGGACTCGAGCAGCCGCTTGGAAATCTCAGCGGCGGCGGCGTCGATACCGCGCTTCATGTCCATCGGGTTGGCACCGGCCGTGACCGAACGGAGGCCGAAGTGCACCATCGCCTGGGCCAGGACCGTCGCCGTCGTGGTGCCGTCTCCGGCGACGTCGTTGGTCTTGGTGGCGACCTCCTTGGCGAGCTGAGCACCCATGTTCTCGTACGGGTCCTCTAGCTCCACCTCCTTGGCCACGGTCACGCCATCGTTGGTGATGGTGGGGGCGCCCCACTTTTTATCAAGTACGACGTTACGGCCGAGCGGGCCTAGCGTCACCTTCACGGCGTCGGCGAGCTTGTTGACGCCACGCTCAAGCGAGCGGCGGGCGGCCTCGTCGAACTCCAGGATCTTGGGCATTTACTACCTCAACCTACGGTTGGATCGAGTTCTCAGTCAGCATGCGAGCGCATGCTCACGGGCTCCGGCGGCAAGACCCCGGCAGTGAGCCGATCGTCCTGCCTCCGGAGCCCGCGAACTACTGCTTCTTCAACTACTGATACTTGACTACTTGTCGATGATGGCGAGTACGTCGCGGGCGGAGAGCACCAGGTACTCCTCGCCCGAGTACTTCACCTCGGTGCCGCCGTACTTGCTGTACAGCACCACGTCGCCGACCTTAACGTCGATCGGCACGCGCTTGGTGCCCGCGTCGTCGAAGCGTCCCGGGCCCACCGCTAGGACTTCGCCCTCCTGGGGCTTCTCCTTCGCGGTGTCCGGGATCACAAGTCCGGACGCCGTGGTCTGCTCCGCTTCGAGCGTGCGGACCACAATCCGGTCTTCGAGCGGCTTGATTACTACCTTGGTGGCGGTCGTCATGATCTGACCTCCCCCTTCGGAAAGGCTAATGGTGAATTACTGGAGAGACAGCGAGCGCGGCCGCCTGTCGTCGCGGGTGCCAGACTGCCTCGTCGCATTAGCACTCTACACAAGTGAGTGCTAACTCGGAACAGTAGCCGTACCGGGCGGACTCGTCAAACGAACCGTCCGAGCCGACTAAATTTTACTCTTAGTGCACGTTCGATTACAACGAGCTACTAGAGTTGGCAGGTCGTCCGGTGCCAGCTTTGGGGGTCGGGACCGATCATAACGACCACCGGGACGGCCATCCCTTCTGAAGGAGCACCATGGATCAGCCGGGCAACCACATCTTCCTTCGCGGAAACCAGCCGGGCGCCGCCGATCGCATGCGCGAGCTGCTCGCGCGGACCGTGCAGGACCATGTCGCTGACCAGCAGTCCAACGCCAGCGTGCTCGAAGACATCCGGCAGCGGATGGAAGGGCTCGAGTGGCTGGTGAAGGAGGTCCGCGAGCGGGAAATCCCGGGCATGACCGCCCGGCTGGACGGCCTGGCCCAGCATTTGATCGAGGCCACGGCCAGGCCGCCGCAGTGGGCCGAGTCTCTCGCCGAGCACATCGAGCTGCTCCGGACCCAGGTGATGCCGGTCACCGAGCTGCACTCGCTGTGGGCGGTCGTCGGCACCGTCTCGGAAAACGTCGAGCAGTCGCTGCCCCGCCTGCAGGCGGTATGCGACACCATGGGTCAGGCCATGGACGTCCTGCGGGCGCAAGACGAACGCGTGGCCAAGCTGCAGGACAGCATGAGCAAGCTGCAGCAGAGCATGGAAACCGCGGCGGGGCGGTTCAGCCGCCTGGACAAGGCCCTGACCGAGCTGGGACAGCGGACCGGCCAGCTGGACAAGGAGATCTCCGCGGTCAAGGGCCGGGCCGAGGCGGGCTTCAGCACGCTCGCGGCCAAGGTGGACCAAGGCGCCGAAGTGACGTCCGGGCGGCTCAGGCAGGCGCTGGAGACGATGACGGCCACCGTCGACGGCAAACTGGACTCGATGGACGCGACGCTGACCGCGACCGACAGCAAGCTCGGCTCGACCGACGCCCGGGTCGCCGCCCTCGACACCCGGCTGGAACGCCTGGATGAACGCCTCGACGACCAGTACGACCGGGTCAGCGCCATCGACAACACGCTGGCCGCCACCGACACCAAGCTCGGCGCGATCGGCGGCACGCTGGCCGCCACCGACTCCAGGCTCGGCGGGACCGAGGCCGCGCTGGTCACCGTCGACACCAGGCTCAGCGCGCTGGACGCCAAGATGGAACGGGTCGAGGACCGGCTGGGCGAGCACGGCCACGGGCTCACCTCGGTGGACGGCAAGCTCGGCACGGTGGCGGGCAAACTCGCGCCGGTCGACAGCAAGCTCAGCGCGCTGGACAGCAAGCTCGGTGCGGTCGACGGCAAGATCGGCACGCTCAGTGGCCGGCTCGACGGGCTCGGCGGCAGGCTGGAAGGCGTCGGGGCCAGGATCGACGGCCTGGGCGAGAAGTTTGGCGCGTTCGACGGCAGGCTGGAGATCGCCAACGGCCGTTCCGCCGATGTCAGCGGCAAGCTGGAGGCCCTGGGCCAGCACGTCGGGGCGGTCGGCGGCAAGCTCGCATCGGTGCACGAGCAGCTGTCGGGCCGGCTCGATCCGGGCGAACTCGGTGACCAGGTCGCGAAAATCGTCGATGCCGCCCAGCACGACATCACCGCCCAGCTCGGCTCGCTGGAAGAGACCATGCTCACCCTGGCTGAAGCCCTGCTCCGGCCGAGCGGACGCCAGGTTCCCGGTCCGCGGGAAGGCACCCGCGGCTAACCGCGGGCGCCGGGCCGAGGGCGGGTCCTGACGGTGGCCAAGGGTTACGGTGGCCAAGGGTTAAGGTGAGCGGTATGCCCCAGGAGACCTTGGACCGGGCGCGTGCCGAGGAACTGGACGCGGCGGATCCGCTGGGCGAATACCGGGAGCGGTTCGCCCTCCAGGACCCGTCGCTGGCCTATCTCAACGGCAACTCGCTCGGCGCGCTGCCGCTGGCCACCATGGCCCGGATGGACCACATGATCCGGGCGGAATGGGGCGCCGCCCTGGCCCGGTCCTGGGACCACTGGGTCGACCTGCCCGGCCGAACCGGGGACCTGGTCGGCGAGCTCACCGGCGCGGCCCCTGGCCAGGTGGTGATCACCGACAACACCACGGTCAACCTGTACAAGCTGGCCTCGGCGGCGATGGATGCGCGGCCGGGGCGGCACGTGATCATCACCGACCGGGATAACTTCCCCAGTGACCGCTATGTGCTCGAGGGAATCGCGGCGCAACGCGGCGCGGAGCTCCGGATGCTGGCGACCGACATCAACGAGGGCCTGACCGCGGACGCGGTCCGCGCGGCGGCCGACGAGGACACCGCGCTGATCAGCTTGTCGCACGTGGCTTATCGCAGCGGCGCGCTGGCCGACATGGCGGCCATCACCGAAGTCGCGCACGGGGCCGGCGCGCTGATGCTCTGGGACCTGTGCCACGCGGTCGGCGCCGTGCCCATCGATCTCGACGGCTGCGACGTCGACCTGGCTGTCGGCTGCACCTATAAGTACCTCAACGCCGGTCCCGGCGCCCCCGCGTTCCTCTACGTCTCGGCCCGGCTGCGGGACGTGCTGCGGCAGCCCATCTGGGGCTGGTTCTCCCAGCGCGACCAGTTCGCCATGGGCCCCAGGTACGACCCGGCGGCCGGCATCGCCAAGTTCACCACCGGAACGCCGCCGATCCTGGGCACCGCCGCGGTGGAGGAAGGCGCCCGGCTGCTGCTCGAAGCGGGTATCGGCGCGATGCGCGCCAAGAGCGTCCAGCTGACCAGCTATCTTATCGAGCTGGCCGATGCCTGGCTCGTCCCGCTGGGCTGCGCGCTGGCCACACCCAGGGACCCCGGCCGCCGCGGCGGCCACGTCACGTTCTGCCATCCGCACGCCGAGCGGGTCGTCGGTCAGCTCGCCGCCGCGAACATCATCACCGATTACCGCACCCCGGACCGGTTCCGGCTCGGCCTTTCCCCGCTCACCACGCGCTTCACCGACGTTTGGCGAGCCGCCGACGCCACCCGCGAGATCATCGAGCGCACAGCTTGACCGAGCGCACACGCTAAAGGCGGACCCATGGCTGAACCTGTCACCTACTCCGGTTACCTGCGGCTGGATCAGCTGCTCTCAGCCCAGCAGCCGCGGTCGGGCGAGCACGACGAAATGCTGTTCATCGTCATCCACCAGGTCTACGAGCTGTGGTTCAAGCAGCTGCTGCACGAGCTCGGCAAGCTGCAGGGCGAACTGGCGGCCGGCGGCACCACGCACGCCATGCGCACCCTGCGGCGGACGCTGGCCATCATGAAGATCCTGGTCAGCCAGCTGGACGTGCTCGAGACCATGAGCCCCACTCAGTTCACCCGGTTCCGCGACTGGCTCGGCACCTCCAGCGGCTTTGAGTCCGCGCAGTTCCGCGAGCTCGAGGCGGTGCTGGGACAGCGAGACCAGATGATGGTGGCCCGGTACGCCGAGGGCAGCCCGGAGCGGGAGCGTATCTCCGCCGCGATGGCACGGCCGGGCGTGTTCGACTCCTTCGTGGCCTACCTGGCCGGCCAGGGGTACGACATCCCGGCAGACATCGCGCACCGGGACGTCAGCCAGGTGCTGCAGGCCTCGGACGCGATGCAGCAGGTGCTGAAGAAGGTCTACCAGGACGACACCGACGCGGCCGCCGTCGGCGAGCTGCTCGTCGACCTCGACGAGGGCATGCAGGAGTGGCGCTACCACCACGTGAAGATGGTGGAGCGGACGATCGGCGTCCGGACCGGCACCGGCGGCTCGGCCGGCGCCACCTACCTCACCACCACCCTCAGCAGGCCCACGTTTCCCGACCTGTGGGCCATGCGGAGCCTGGGGTAACCAGGCAGGCTCCACCGCGATGGCTCGCCTGGGTGGCGCGGGAAAGAGGGGGCCGTTCGGGAGAAGAGGGCTTTTACTCCCACTCGATGGTGGCGGGGGGCTTGCTGGTCACGTCCAGGACGACGCGATTAACCTCCGGGACCTCGTTGGTGACGCGGGTGGAGATCCGGGCCAGGACCTCGTCGGGGAGACGAGCCCAGTCGGCGGTCATGGCGTCTTCGCTGGTGACCGGGCGGAGCACCAGGGGGTGGCCGTAGCTGCGGCCGTCGCCTTGCACGCCGACCGAACGCACGTCAGCGAGCAGCACCACCGGGCACTGCCAGACCATGGTATCGAGCCCCGCGGCGGACATCTCCTCGCGGACGATGGCATCGGCCTCGCGCAAGATCGCGAGGCGTTCGGCGGTGACCTCGCCGATGATCCTGATCCCCAGGCCCGGGCCGGGGAACGGCTGGCGGCGGACGATCGCCTGCGGCAGGCCCAGCTCGGACCCGACCCGGCGCACCTCGTCCTTGAACAGCGATCGCAGCGGCTCGACCAGGCGGAACTTCAGGTCATCGGGCAGCCCGCCGACGTTGTGGTGGGACTTGATGTTCGCGGTGCCGGTGCCGCCGCCCGACTCCACCACGTCCGGGTACAGGGTGCCCTGGACCAGGAACTCGCAGGCCTCGCCGTGCTGGCCGGCCTCCGCGGTGATCTCCCGGGCGGCCCGTTCGAAGGCACGGATGAACTCCCGGCCGATGATCTTCCGCTTCTGCTCCGGGTCGGACACCCCGGCCAGCGCCGACAGGAACGCCTCGGCCTCGTTCGCCACCATGAGCCGGACCCCGGTGGCGGCCACGAAGTCCTGCTCCACCTGCTCCGCCTCGCCCTTGCGCAGCAGACCGTGATCAACGAAAACGCAGGTCAGACGATCGCCGATGGCCCGCTGGACCAGGGCGGCGGCAACCGCGGAGTCCACCCCGCCGGACAGCCCGCAGATCGCGTGACCACCGCCCACCTGCTCGCGGACCCGCTCCACTTGCTCCTGGACGATGTTCAGCATCGTCCAGGACGGGCGGCAGCCGGCCAGCTCAAGGAAACGGCCGAGCAGGCGGGTGCCGTACTCGGTGTGCATCACTTCGGGGTGGAACTGGACGCCGAACATGCGGCCGCGGACATCCTCGACCGCCGCCACCGGCGTCGCCTCGGTCCGTGCGGTGACCGTGAAGCCCGGCGGGGCCGCGGTGCAAGTATCGCCGTGGGACATCCACACCCGCTGCCGGGCCGGCGTCCCGCCCAGCAGAATCCCTCCCGCAGGGGGGTCAAGGGGCCCGAGGGGGCCGAGCGGGCCGAGGGGGTCTGGGGGGAAAGGCTTCCCCCCAGGAGCGGGGGGGGGCTGGGGGGGGTCGTCCCCCCCGAGGAGACCCAGCGAAGCGCTGCCGTACTCCGCCGCACCGGTCCGCTCGACCGTGCCGCCGAGCTCGGCCACCATGAGCTGAAAGCCGTAGCAGATGCCCAGGACGGGTACCCCGGCTTCGAACAGCCCAGACGGCGCGGGCGGGGCGCCCTCGGCGTACACCGACGACGGGCCGCCGGACAAGATGATCGCCTTCGGCCGCTTGGCCAGCATCTCCGGCACCGGCATGGTCGAAGGGACGATCTCGGAATAGACGTGGCATTCCCGCACCCGGCGCGCGATCAGCTGGGCGTACTGCGCGCCGAAGTCAACCACCAGAACGGTGTCGAAACCACCGGGCACGTTAATCGCCTTTCACGTTGGGCCACCGTCGCGGGGGGCCTGTGAGTTTAGCTGGACCGGATCCCGGTCATCCTGGTGACCAGCGGGAACTGGGGTGCCGACGGGAGGGGCAGGGGTGCCGGCGGGAGGGGCGGCGGTGCCGGGAGCGGGGTCGGCGGGGCCGGCCGGGGTACTGGACGGGGCTTCTGAGACGAGGAGGCGGGCGATGCGGCGGCCGTCTAGCTCGGTCACCGTGATCGTGCGGCCGGCTACCTCGACGGTGTGGCCGACGGCGGGCAGCTCGCCGAAAGCGGCCAGGACGTAGCCCGCGGCGGTCTCGTACGGGCCTTCGGGCAGCTGGACGCCGGTCTGCTCGGTGAACTCGTCGAGGTTGAGCAGGCCGTCGACCTCGACCTCGCCGCCGTGCAGCGTAGTCGCCAGGCCCTGCTCCAGGTCGTATTCGTCCCTGATGTCGCCGATCAGCTCCTCGACCAGGTCCTCCAGCGTGACGATGCCCGCGGTGCCGCCGTAGTCGTCGACCACGATGGCCAGGTGAGCTCGCTCCCGGCGCATCTCGGACAGCGAGGAGAGCACGGTCTTGCTGATCGGCAGGAATTTCACCGGCCTGCTGATCTCGCTGATCGGCACCGAGCGGTTGGCCTCCCCCGGCCCGAACAGGTCTCGCACGTGGACGAAACCGGTCACGTTGTCGTAGGTGTCCCGGAAGACGGGCAGCCGTGAATGCGGGACACTCGCGGCGATCGAGGCGGCCTCGGCGACCGGCGTTTCCGCGTCCAGGAACACCACCTCGGTGCGAGGCACCAGAACTTCGCGGATCTGCCGTTTGCCCGCGTCGAAGACCTCGCCGACGATGTGCCGCTCGTCCTGGCTGAGCGCCTGGTGTTCGGTGACCAGCTCACGCAGCTCCTGCTCGGTCATGACCTGGCGGCCGACCCGGGGATCGCCGCCCAGGATCGCGACCACCAGGTTGGTCGACTGGGTCAGCAGCCAGACGACCGGCCGGGCCAGGGTAGCGATCCGGTCGAGCAGCGGCGCGGCCAGCAGCGCCAGCCGGGGCGCCCGCTGCAGCCCGATCCGCTTCGGGGCGAGCTCACCCAGGATCAGGCTGAAGAACGTGATGCAGATGGTCACCGCGATGAAAGCCACAGGCCCGGCCCAGCCCGGCGACATGTGCTCGCTCTTGACCAGCCACGACTTCAGCACCCCGGCCAGGGTGTCGGCGCCGTAGGCGCCGGTGACCAAGGTGGCCAGGGTGACGCCGATCTGCACGGCGGAGAAGAACCGGTTCGGGTCCAGCGCCAGCTTCGCCGCCCGCTGACCGCGTTTGCCCCGCCGGGCCAGCTCCCTGACCTGGCCTTCGCGCAGCGAAACGAGAGCCATCTCCGACGCGGAGAAGAACCCTCCGATACAGGCGATGACCAGGACGACAACGATCTCCAGGACGACCTTGCTCACGCCGCGATCGCCGACTTCCTCCGATCAGCACCGGTGGAACGGATGATCCGCCCCAGACCCCCGGGATTATCCGTTACTCAGTGGCACGATGTGTGTGACCAGTCTAGACGGGATAGCGTATGGGTTTCGTGGGCACACAATCAATCTGGAAAAGCAGTACCCGGCTGGCGGACGGCCGCGAGATCGTCTACTTCGACGAGTCACCCGGCCTGGGCCGGGAGCAGGTGGCCGACACCAGGCCGCTGCCGCCCCGACCGCCCGGGCCCGCGCTGCCGACCGGGTCGGCCGAATCCGGGATCCGCTGGGACCCGCTGGCCGGGGAGTGGGTGGTGATCGCGGCGGCCCGCCAGGACCGGACGTTCCTGCCGCCGCCCGATCAGTGCCCGCTGGACCCGTCGGCGCCGGGGCGGCTGACCGAGATACCGGCGGACAGCTACGACGTGGTGGTGTTCGAGAACAGGTTTCCCTCGCTGCGCGAGCCGCTCGGCCGCTGCGAGGTGGTCTGCTTCACCTCCGACCACAACTCCTCCTTCGCCCGGCTCAGCCCGGCGCGGGTGCGCACCGTGTTCGAAGCGTGGGTGGACCGCACCCGGGTGCTGAGCGCGCTGCCCGGGACCGAGCAGGTGTACTGCTTCGAGAACCGCGGCGAGGAGATCGGCGTCACGCTGCACCACCCGCACGGGCAGATCTACGCCTTCCCGTTCGTCACTCCGCGCACCGAGCGCATGGTGACGCAGGTCCGCGGCTACAACGGCGACAACCTGTTCGACGACCTGGTCGCCGCCGAGCTGCGGGCCGGGGAGCGGATCGTGGTGCGCAACGAGCACTGGATCGCGTTCGTGCCCGAGGCGGCGCGCTGGCCGTACGAGGTCCAGATCTTCCCCTCCGTCCGGGTGCCCGACCTGCCCGCCACCAGCGAGGCGGCGCGGGATGCCTTCGGGCCGCTGTACCTGGACGTGCTGCGCCGGTTCGACGCCCTCTTCGGCCAGCCCGCGCCGTATATCGCCGGATGGCACCAGGCCCCGGTCAACGACGAGACGACACGCCGCCAGTTCGCCGCGCACCTTCAGGTACTGTCGGTCCGGCGTGCGGCCGGGAAGCTGAAGTACCTGGCCGGGACGGAATCGGGGATGGGCGTCTGGATCAACGACATCGTCCCCGAAGAGGCAGCGCAACGACTCAGGGAGGCCTGATGAGAGTGCTCGTCACCGGCGCCGCCGGGTATATCGGCAGCGTCGTGGCCGCTCAGCTGATCACGGCCGGGCACGAGGTCACCGTGCTCGATGACCTGTCCACCGGATTCGCCGACGCCGTGCCGGACGGCGCCACGTTCGTCCAGGGCACGCTGCGCGACCGCGCCGCCGAGGTGCTGAGCGACGGCACCGAGGCGGTCCTGCACTTCGCGGCCAAGTCACTGGTCGGCGAGTCGGTGGCGGACCCGGCCAAGTACTGGTCGAACAACCTCGGTGGCACGGTCGCGCTGCTCGAGGCGATGCGCGAGATCGGCGTCCGCACGATCGTGTTCTCCTCCAGCGCCGCCGTCTACGGCGAACCCGAGCGCACGCCCATCACCGAAACTGACCCCACCCGGCCGACCAGTCCCTACGGCGCGTCCAAGATGGCGGTGGACACGACGCTGACTGAGTTC
The DNA here is from genome assembly GCA_030853115.1 of Actinomycetota bacterium. Lineage (GTDB taxonomy): Bacteria > Actinomycetota > Actinomycetes > Streptosporangiales > Streptosporangiaceae > Palsa-504. Next base: position 8,185 of record JALYVS010000033.1, on the reverse strand, counting down.
AGCCGGCTGCACGGGTTCGGTGCGGTTAGCCTGCGCTATTTCAACGTGGCAGGCGCGCAGCGGACCTCCGGCGGCAGCTGGCTCGGCGAGCGCCACCACCCGGAAACCCACCTGATCCCCAACGTGCTGGCCGGCGTGACCGACGGCCGCCGGGTAAAGATCTTCGGCGACGATTACCCGACCCCGGACGGGACCTGCGTCCGGGACTACATCCATGTCGCGGACCTGGCCGACGCGCACCTACGCGCGCTGGCGTCCTGCCGGCCCGGCCAGCACAGCGTCTACAACCTCGGCAACGGGGCCGGCTTTTCGGTCCGCGACGTCATCGAGGTATGCCAGGAGGTCACCGGGGCCGACATCAGCACCGACGTGGGCCCGCGCCGGGCTGGTGACCCCGCCGTGCTGGTCGCCTCGTCGGCGAAGATCCAGGCCGATCTCGGCTGGCATGCCACCCGGGACCTGCGGGCGATGGCCGCCGACGCCTGGGCGTCCATCCAGGCCCGGAACTCCCGATGAACGAGCCGGCGGGCCGCGGCGCGGCGCCTCGCGGGCGAGCGGGAAACAGGGCGCCTCGCGGGGAAGCGGGTCAGCACCGGTGACCGCGGCCGAGGCCGGGATCGCCGAACTGTTCCGGGCCAGGTTCGGCAGCGAGCCGGACGGCGTATGGCTGGCGCCGGGCCGGGCCAACCTGATGGGCGAGCACACCGACTACAACGACGGGTTCGTGCTGCCGTTCGCGCTCAGCCAGGGCACCGCCGCCGCCGCCGCCCGGCGGCCTGGCCGCACGCTGACGCTGTGCTCTCGCCAGGAGCCGGACGCGGTGCTGGAAATCGGGCTCGACGGGCTGGCCCCTGACCAGGTGACCGGCTGGGGCGCCTACCCGGCTGGGGTGGCCTGGGCGCTGGCCGCGGCGGGCTTTCAGGTCCCAGGCGCCTGCATCGCGATCGACTCCCACGTGCCCACGGGCGCGGGCCTGTCCTCCTCGGCCGCGCTGGAGTGCGCGACCGCACTGGCCTTGACCGAGCTGACCGGGGTGCCGGTGCCGCGCGACGAACTCGCCGCGATCGCCCGGCGGGCCGAGAACGACTTCGTCGGAGTGCCGTCCGGCATCATGGACCAGTCCGCGTCGCTGCTGGCCCAGGCCGGCCACGCGCTGCTGCTCGACTGCCGTTCGCTGGAGCGCTCGCAGGTCCCGTTCGACCCGGCCGCGGCCGGGTCGCGGCTGCTGCTGATCAACACCCGCGCCAAGCACGAGCTGACCGACGGCGGGTACGCCCGGCGGCGGGCCGAGTGCGAGGAAGCAGCGCGGCTGCTCGGTATACCCTCGCTGCGATACCTAACGGACAGTGGTGACACCGCCCGGCTAGCCGACCCCGTGCTGCGGCGGCGCGCCCACCACATCGTTACCGACAACCAGCGCGTGCTGGAAGTGGTCGCTCTGCTCCGAGCCGCTCCCGGCCGCGACGACACCTACGCCGGGATCGGGCGCCTGCTGACCCAGGCGCACGTCTCGCTGCGGGACGACTTCGAGATCTCCTGGCCCGAGGCGGACGGGGCGGTCGAGGCGGCGCTGGCTGCGGGCGCGCTCGGCGCGCGGATGATGGGCGGCGGGTTCGGCGGCTGCGTGCTCGCGCTGGTGCCTGAGGAGGCCTGCGGGGCGGTCCGCGATGCGGTCACCGCGGTCTACGCGCGGCACGGCTGGACCGCACCGGATTTCCTGGACGCGGCTCCTTCGGACCGGGCCAGGCGGCTGGCGTTACCCCGTCCGCACCCTGCCCCGGTGCCGCGGTGACACGATCTTTTGCCGCGTCCAAGCCACCCGGCGCTTAGCTGGCCGCGATGACGGTCGCGATAGGGTCGTGGCGGGAACAAGGAGACAGGCAACCGAGGGAGGTACCAGTGCCGGTACGTGACGAGGCGGCGGCCCTCGCGGGCGATATCGCGGAGCTGCGGCACGCCATCCACCGCGAACCCGAGATCGGCCTGGACCTGCCGAAGACGCAGGCCAAGGTACTCGGCGCGCTGGCCGGGCTGCCGCTGGAGATCAGCACCGGCCGTGGGCTGTCCTCGGTCACCGCGGTGCTGCGCGGCGGCGCCGGGCCGGGTCCGGTGGTACTGCTGCGAGGCGACATGGATGCGCTGCCCGTCACCGAGGAGACCCACCTGCCGTACGCCTCGGTGATCCCCGGCGTGATGCACGCCTGCGGCCATGACCTGCACACCGCCATGCTGGCTGGCGCCGCGCGGCTGCTGTGTGCTCGTCAGGCCGAGCTGTCCGGGACGGTCATCTTCATGTTCCAGCCGGGTGAAGAGGGCTACGCCGGCGCCCGGCACATGATCAGCGAAGGTGTGCTCGATGCGGCCGGGCCGCGGCCGGTCGCGGCCTACGGCCTGCACGTGGCGGCCAACCGGCTGCCCTGCGGCATGTTCTCCACCCGGCCGGGCCCGATGCTGGCCGCTGCCGACCAGATCACCGTCACCGTGCACGGGCGGGGCGGCCACGCCTCCCAGCCGCACCTGTCCGCTGATCCGATCCCGGTCGCCTGCGAGATGGTGCTCGCACTGCAGACCATGGTGACCAGGAAGTTCGACGTGTTCGACCCGGTCGTCATCACGGTCGGCAGCCTGCACGCCGGCACCACCGACAACGTGATCCCCGACCGGGCCAGCTTCCTGGCCACCGCGCGCTCCTACAGCGCCCGGTCGCGGACCGCGCTAGCCGAGCTGGTGCCCGAACTGATCCACAACATCGCCCGCGCGCACGGGCTGACCGCCGACGCTGAATACGCGGCGGAATACCCGGTGACCGTCAACGATGTCGCCGAAGCGGCGTTCGCCGGGGAGACGATCGCGGCCGTGTTCGGCCCGAGCCGGGGCGAGACGGCCCAGTTCCCCATCACCGGCGCCGAAGACTTCTCCTTCGTGCTCGAGGAAGTGCCCGGCGCGTTCGTCTTCCTCGGGGCGTGCCCGCCCGACCAGGATCCAGCGAGCGCCCCCACCAACCACTCCGCGCGGGCGCGGTTCGACGACGCGGCGCTGCCCGAGGGCACCGCTCTGTACGCCGAGCTGGCCCTGCGCCGCCTCAGCCAGGGCTGACGGCTACACCTGGGGGCCCGGGAGGGCCCTTAGCCCCTGGACCCTTAGCCCCGGCAAAGGGCTACACCTGGGGCCGGGGCGGGCCCTTACCCCGACTGCGGCGCTAGGGCTAGCCCTGGTCCCGGCTCCAGGTCCCGGTCCCGGGTCCCAGGGCCGGCGGGTCCCGGGCATCTAGTTGGTATGAATGTGACACCGTGCACACTCTTCGGGCGACAATGTCACATTCATACCCTTATGAGGGGATCTTTCTCGGTGCTGGTGGGACGGCTGGATGCGGATGGGCGGATGGGCGGGCGTGGGGCGGCTGGGTTAGCCCGATGCGGATGGGGTGGCGCCGCGGGTCGGTGGCGTGGTGGTCATATGCGAAATCACAACGCCTGGGTTGGAGTGCACGCTGGCCCCGATATGACAGCCGGTGACGCTCACGGTGATCAGGGCCGCGATTACCAGGCTGCGGGCGAGCCTGCTCATCACGACACTCTTTTCTGGATTAGTTGCATAGCTCCACGCTGCCGGGTGCGGGCCTGCCGTATCTTCGGGCTTAAGGATGAACTCCGCTATCCGTCTCGTGGCCGGCCTAGCGCCGCGGGCAGCGCTAAGATCGTGACGTGGCTGACCGCCCGTCGCTGACCAGGCGTCTGCGCGCCAGGCCATGGATTGCCGTCGACGCCGTGGTAGCGGTCGCGCAGCTCGCGGTCGTACTGGCTTTCACGGCGCTCGGCCACCCTCATCACCCGCCAGAGCATCGCCTCCTGCTGTACCTGCTCGCGCCCGCGGCGTCGCTGCCGCTGGCGGTGCGTCGCCGCTGGCCCCGCACCGTGTTCGCGGTTGTGCTGGTCGCCTCGGTCGCGTTCGGCATCGTCGGCTCGGCCACTACCACCGTGTCCGGTGCCTCCTACGCGCTCTACACGGTCGCGGTCCAGGCCGACCGCAGCTGGTCCTGGCTGGCTCTGGTCGCGGCCGAGGGCGGCGTGGCGATGAGCTTCGCGCTGACCACCAGGAGCACGAGCAACCCGGTAAACGGCGCGTTCACCGCCTTGGTCCAGCTGACGATCTGGATCGTCGGCGACAGCGTGCGCCGTCATCGCCGGTACACCGCCCGCTTGCGGGAACAATCGGTCCGCCAGGCGCTGACCGATCAGCGGCTGCAGATCGCAAGGGAGCTGCACGACGTGATCGCTCACGCGCTGAGCGTCATCGCGGTCCAGGCGGGTGTCGGCGGCCACCTGATCGAGACCCGGCCGGAGCAGGCCGCCCGCTCGCTCAACGCCATCCAGGCAACCGCGCGGGATGCGCTCTCGGAAACCCGTTACCTGCTGGGCGCACTCCGCGACGCCGCCCCGGGTGAGGACGGCAGGGGTGAGGACGGCGGGGGTGAGGACGACCACGAGCTGGGCAGGCTGGTTCCGGGGAGCCGGGGTCCGGGTCATCTTGCTCCGGTGCCGCGTCTCGACCGCATCGGCGCGCTGATCGACCAGCTGACCGGGGCTGGCCTACCGGTGACGCTGCGGGTGGAAGGCCAGCCCCGGACGCTGCCGGCCAGCGTGGAGCTTTCGGCGTACCGGGTGGTCCAGGAGGCCCTGACCAATGTCATCAAGCACGCGCGGCAGCCGGCCACGGCGACGGTCGTGATCCGTTACCGGGACGACGGGGACGTGCTGGTGGAGGTGACCGACGACGGACGCGGACCGGGCGACGGGCACCGCACCCAGCTGGACCAGCCGCAAACCGGTCCCGGTTACGGGCTGGCTGGGATGCGGGAACGAATCAGCCTGCTCGGCGGCGAGCTGCATGCGGGTCCGCACGCTGACGGCGGCTACCTGGTGACGGCCCGCCTCCCGGCCCAGGCGGTCCCGGGTGAGTGACGGACCGGCGGGCGGAGCGGCCGGTCCTCAATCGGGTGACGGACCCGCGGCCCGGGCACGCGGGCACGGGGTGACCATCCGGGTGGCGGTGGCCGACGACCACACGCTGGTGCGAGCAGGCTTCCGGGCGCTCATCGACGCCGAGCCTGGCCTTGAGGTGGTCGGCGAGGCCGCCGACGGAGCCGAGGCCGTCGAGCTCGCGGCGACGGCCGCGCCGGACGTGATCCTGATGGACCTGCGCATGCCGGGGACGGACGGGGTGGAGGCCACCAGGCAGATCACCAGCCGGAGCCGGGCCGAGCGCCCCGTCCGGGTCCTCGTCCTGACGACCTTCGACCTCGACGAATACGTCTATGCCGCGCTGCGCGCAGGGGCCAGCGGCTTCCTGCTCAAGGACACGCCACCCGCCGAGTTGATCACGGCCATCAAGGTCATCGCCACCGGGAACGCCCTGCTCGCGCCGAGCGTGACCCGCAAGCTGATCAGCGAGTTCGCCCGGCAGTCACCCGCCCCGCCCCGGCCCGCGCTGGAGGTGCTGACCGCCCGCGAGCGGGACGTCCTGGCCCTGATCGCCCGCGGGCACTCCAATGGCGAGATCGCGGATCAGCTGGTTATTTCGCTGGCCACGGTCAAGAGCCACGTCAGCCGGCTGCTGACCAAACTGGCCGCCCGGGACCGGGCGCAGCTGATCGTGATCGCCTACGAATCCGGCTTCGTGACGCCCGCCTGACGGTCTGGGCCGGGCCGGAGGGGACGGCCCCGGGTCGGTTGGGTCAGAGGGTGGCTACGTCGGCTTGCTTGGCGCGAACGGCTTCGGCGGCGGCGCGCAGCGCCTCGAGCTCGGTTTCTGTGAGGTCTCGCTCGACGACCCGGCGGACGCCCTCGGCGCCGATCTCGGCCTCGACGCCCAGGTAGACATCGGAGATGCCGTACTGGCCGTCTACCCACGCGCACACCGGCATGACCGCGCCGGAGTCCTCCGCGACCGCGCGGGCCATCCGGGCCGCCGCGGCCGAGGGCGCGTAGTACGCCGAGCCTGTCTTCAGCAGCGCGACGATCTCGCCACCGCCGTTCCTGGTCCGGTTGACCAGCGCCTCGACCTCGTCGGCGGGCAGCAGGGCGGCCAGCGGCTGGCCGTTGACCGTACAGGCCGACGGCACCGGCACCATCGTGTCGCCGTGCGAGCCGAGCGTCAGCGTGCGCACCGCGCCCACCGGCACGGCCAGCTTCTCGGCCACGAAGTAGCTGAACCGCGCGGTGTCGAGCATGCCCGCCTGGCCGAGCACCCGGTGGGACGGGAACCCGGACACCTTGGCGGCCAGCGCGGTCATCTCGTCCAGCGGGTTGGACACCATGATCAGCACCGCGTCCGGCGCGAACTTGGCCACGTTCTCCACCACGTTGCGGACGATCTTGGCGTTGACCTCGATCAGGTCCATCCGGTTCATGCCGGGCTTGCGCGGCAGGCCCGCGGTGACGATCACGATGTCCGACCCGGCGATCGCCTCGTAGCCCTCGCCGCCCGCGCCGGTGCTCTGGCCGGTGACCTTGGTCTCGAAGCCCTCGACCGGGCGCGACTGGTTCATGTCCAGGGCCAGTCCCTCGGGCTTGCCCTCGACGATATCGGTAAGCACAACCTCGTTGAAGATGTCGTACTCAGCCAGCCGCTGCGCGGTGGTCGAGCCGTAAAAACCCGCGCCGACGACGGTTACCTTACCCTTGCGTGCCATTTCCGGGAACTCCTTTGTCCGTGATATGTGCCAGCGAGCCTGGAATTGACACCACGGCCCGTTCGGAATGAATGATTTTGTTTTTACACACCCATGGCTTTGCGCAGGTTACCGTCGAGCGCCGCGAGGAAATCCTGCGTGGTCAGGAACGGGGTGTCCTGGCCGACGAGCAGGGCCAGGTCCTTAGTCATTTCGCCGTTCTTGATCGTCTGCACGCAGACGTCCTCCAGGGTCCGGGCGAACCCGGTGACCTCGGGGGTGTGGTCGAGCTTGCCGCGGTGGGCCAGCCCCTGGGTCCAGGCGAAGATCGACGCGACCGGGTTGGTCGATGTGGGCTTGCCCTGCTGGTGTTGCCGGTAATGCCTGGTCACGGTGCCGTGCGCGGCTTCGGCCTCGACGGTGCGGCCATCCGGGGTCATCAGCACGCTGGTCATCAGGCCGAGCGAGCCGTAGCCCTGGGCCACCACGTCGGACTGCACGTCGCCGTCGTAGTTCTTGCAGGCCCAGACGATGCCGCCGTCCCACTTGAGCACCTGAGCCACCATGTCGTCGATCAGCCGGTGCTCATAGGTGATCCCGGCCGCTTCGAATTCCGCCTTGAATTCGGACTCGAAGACCTCGGCGAAAATATCCTTGAAACGCCCGTCGTAGGCCTTCAGAATCGTATTCTTGGTGGACAGGTACAGCGGGAATTTCCGGTCCAGCGCGTAGCGCATCGTGGTCCGGGCAAAATCGCGGATCGAGTCGTCGAAGTTGTACATCGCCATCGCGACACCGCCGCCTTCGAAGCGGGCGACCTGCATTTCGACCGGCTGATTGGTGTCGCCGTCCGGGACGTAGGTGATCGTCACCGTGCCCGGGCCGGGGACCACGAAGTCGCTGGCCTTGTACTGGTCAGCGTGCGCGTGGCGGCCGATGATGATGGGCTTGGTCCAGCTCGGCACCAGCCGGGGAATGTTGGAGATCACGATCGGCTCGCGGAAGATGACACCGCCCAGGATGTTGCGGATCGTGCCGTTCGGTGAGCGCCACATCTTCTTCAGCCCGAACTCGGTGACGCGGTCTTCGTCGGGCGTGATCGTCGCGCATTTCACCCCGACGCCATGGCGCTGGATGGCGTGCGCGGCGTCGATCGTGACCTGGTCGTCGGTCGCGTCCCGGTACTGCACGGACAGGTCGTAGTACTCGAGCTCGACATCTAGGTAAGGCATGATCAGTTCGTCCTTGATGTACTGCCAGATGATCCTGGTCATCTCGTCCCCGTCGAGTTCGACGACCGGGTTCGCTACCTTGATCTTGGACATTATCTTCCGGTTTCCCTTCATCGACAGCTGCTCATGGCAGCATCAGCGCGACCGCGAGCACCCCGGCGCCGAGCGCCGCGAACGCTAGCACATCAGAGGCTTTCCGGCGCGAGGACAGCAGGCCCGCGTGGCGCGGCGGCAGCACCAGCCGGGCCAGTCCCGCGGCCAGCAGCGAGCACCCCACCAGCTC
>JALYVS010000272.1 GCA_030853115.1 Actinomycetota bacterium | reverse complement strand
CAGGTGACCATCGTGCTGCCCCGCCGCAGCTACCCGCCGCGGGCCGGCCGGCTGCTGCACGACCATACCGCCGACCGGATCGCCCGGGTGGTCAGCCATATCCCGGGCGCGGCCGCCACGATCATCCCGTTCGACATCCAGCACAAGGTCGAGACCATCCACGCGAAGCGGGCCCGGGCCGCGCACGACGGCGGCCTGCACGACTACGAATGGCCGGTCCCGCCGCCGGGCACCGACCCGATCGGGTCGCTGCGACCGCCCGGCCAGGCCACCGTGCAGGGGCGCCTGCACACCGCGCAAGTCCAGCCGGTCCCCGGCACCAGCGTGCTGGCCTGCGAGGTTGCCGACTCCACCGGTGACCTGACCGCCTTGTTCTACAGACGCACGCAGATCGCGGGCCTCGAGCCGGGCTGCCGGATCCGGCTGCGCGGCATGGTCGGCACCGGCGCCGACGGCCGCCCGGCGATGATCAACCCCGGCTACCAGCTGCTACGGTAATCCGCGGGCGGCGGCCCGGCCTCCCGGGGGTGATCAGCGGGCCCGGTGTGACACCACGGTCGTTCGGCATCATCACCAGGGTTTCCTGGCCCGGCACCTTCCTCCCCGGCCGGTCCGGCCGATATTGTTGATCCGGCTTAAGCGCTGGGAAGGATCTGCTGGTGGAACCGGATGACGGGAATCGCCCCGGGTTCCTCCCGCAACTGCAGCTAGATGACCTGCTGGCGGAACTGCAGGCTCGGCTGAAGGCCGTGGCGACGACCAGGGACCGGATGCGCGGCCTGCTCGAGGCGGTCGTGGCCATCGGCTCCGGCCTGGACCTGGAATCCACCCTGCGGCGGATCGTGCAGACCGCGGTCGGGCTGGTCGACGCGACCTACGGGGCGCTAGGCGTCGTCGGTGAGGGCGGGCGGCTGGCCGAGTTCATCCCGGTGGGCCTGAGCCCCGGCGAGATCGAGGCGATCCATCACTGGCCCGAAGGGCGCGGCCTGCTCGGACTGCTGATCGACGATGCCCGGCCGCTGCGGCTGGCCGACATCGCCGCCCACCCCGCGTCGTCGGGATTCCCCGGCGGCCATCCGCCGATGCACAGCTTCCTCGGCGTCCCGGTGCGGATCCGGGACGAGGTGTTCGGCAACCTGTACCTGACCGGCAAGCGCGGCGGCGGGGATTTCACCGAGGACGACGAGGCGGTGCTGGTCGCGCTGGGCGCCGCGGCGGCCGTGGCGGTCGAGAACGCCCGGCTGTACGAGGCGGCCCGCCGCCAGCAGCGCTGGATCCAGGCCAGCGCCGAGGTTACCACCCGGCTGCTGTCCGGCTCCGAACCCGGTGCGGTACTGGCCGGCATCACCCAGCAGGCCCGGGAACTGTCCGGCGCCGACCTGGCCGTGCTCGCCCTGCCCGATGAGGAAGGACGCCGCCTGACGATCACCTATGCCGACGGCGACGGCGCCGACGCCACCCGCGGCCTGGTGCTGCCGGCCGATGAGTCCCTGTCCGGCCGGGTACTGGCCGACGGCGAGCCGCTGACGGCCGCTGACTTCGCCGCCGACGAGCGCGCCTCTGACGCCGCCCGCGGGGCGATGAGCCAGATCGGGCCCGCGGTGGTGTTCCCGCTCGGCGCGCCGGGCAACGTCCGCGGTGTGCTTACCGTCGGGCGACGCCACGGCGCCTTTCCGTTTCCGCAGGCCCAGGCCGACGTGGTGGCCTCGTTCGCCGCGCAGGCCGGCGTCGCGCTCGAGCTCGCGGCCAGCCGCGCCGAAGCCGAACGGCTCTCGGTGTTCCAGGACCGGGACCGGATCGCCCGCGACCTGCACGACCTGGTCATCCAGCGGCTGTACGCCACGGGCATGTCGCTGGAGGGGACGATGCCGATGATCACCCGGCCAGAGGTCGCGAGCCGCGTCACCAACGCCGTGGACGCGATGGACGAGACCATCAAGGACATCCGGGCCACCATCTTCGCGCTGCAGGCCCGCGATGCCCCCGGCCAGCCGGACCTGCGCGGCGACATCGTCGCCGTAGTCGAGGAGATGACGCCCATGCTCGGCTTCGCGCCGTCACTGCGCCTGGGCGCGGGCCTGGCCGCGGCGGTCCGCCCGGAGCTCGCCGAGCAGGTGCTCGCCGCGCTTAGTGAGGCCCTGTCCAACGCGGCCAGGCACGCTGACGCCAGCGGCGTCGACGTGACCGTGGACGTGGATCCGGACGGGATCCTCACCGTCCTGGTCATCGACGACGGGACCGGGATCCCGGCCGGGGCGAACCGCGGCGGCCTGCGCAACCTGGCGCAGCGGGCCGGGGACCTCGGTGGCGAGCTGCGGCTCAGCCCGGCCGATCCGACGGCGCCCACTCCCGGAACCCGGCTGGAGTGGCGCGTACCCCGCGGTTGATGTGGGCTGAGCGCCGGAGCCGGCTAGACCCGGAATCCGAGGTCGCGTCCGCGACGGCGTCGTCAAGGATCGCCAGCGCCCGCCAGGGTGTAGCGAAACTGCCTCCCGCCACCACGCGGGGAAGGCCCGGTCGCGCGCCGAGCAACGTCTTCAGCCTCGCCTCAGAAACGATCCGCACGGTCGCCGTCCTCCTGGTCGTGAGCGTGCAGCCGCAGGCCGTTCATGAGCTCGGGGGAAACCCGGATAAAGCGCTCCCGCGTCCCGTGGGCCCATGAGCTGAGGTCTATCTTCCGCAGCCGGCCTATGTCATCGGGGTCGGTCACTTCACGCGACGGCCCGATCGCGGTGACGGTCCAGCCGGCCTGCTGGGCGTCCAGGCAATCGGCCTCGAACGCGACGATGGCCTGCCGGGTCGCGGCGGCGAGCTTACCGTCACCGTCCGTCTTAATGACGATGTCACCATCGTCAAGCGCGAAATTGACGAGCTCAACCGCCGGCAGCGCCTGCCGGGTATAGATGATCCGGCCCATCGGCACAGAGGCCATGAGCTGGAGGCATTCATCCCTGGATAGTTGCTGCCAAGCCGGGCCGTCGGAGTACATAGCCCCGAGGATGCCGGGAGCTGACCAGTGAGAACAGGGAACAAAGTCCTCAGTCGCCGGGCCCGGCGGGCCGCTCGCCGCGGCCGTCCAGCCGGCCCCCAAACCTGTACCCGGGCTAGTTCCCTGACCGACAGGATCCGCTCGTCTGGTGCGTCATCTAGCTGGCCCGCTGCTGTCCGTCAAGATGCCTTTACGACGGGTACTTGGCCAGGATGTCCCGCAGCTGAGCGACGAGCCGGAGCGACTCGTCGTGGCCGCGCTGGAAGACGTTGCGCCCGAAGATCAGGCCGGTGGCGCCGGCTTCCATCGACTGGCGCGCCTTCTCGAGCATGGCCTCGTCACCGGCCTGCTCGCCGCCGGAGACCAGCAGCAGCGTCCGGCTGGCCGATCTGACCACGGCCTCGATGGCTTCGTCCGGGGAGAACTCCCGGCGGTAGGCCTCCGGTACGCCGGACTGCTTCCCGGGCTGGGGGAAATTCACCTTGACCAGGTCGGCACCCAGCTCGCTGGCGATGCGCGCCGCGTAGTCGACGGCGTAGAACGAGTCCTTGCCGCCCTTGGCGTCGATCGCCGCGCCGCGCGGGTAGGACCAGACGATCAGCGGCATCCCGAACCGTTCGGCGTCATCGCGGACCCGCAGGTACTGCGCGAAGTCGCGCTCCTGGGCCGGCGAGCCGACGTACAGCGTGTAGCCGACGGCGTCCGCGCCCAGCCGGACCGCGTCTTCCACGCTAGCGTTCACCGGGGAGAGCGGGTCGATCGAGGACGGGATCTCGGTCTTGCCGTTGAGCTTGAGGACCAGCGGAACTTCGCCGGCGTAATCCCAGTAGAACTTCTCCGCCAGGCCAATCTGCAGGGCGATGCCGTTGAAACCGCCTTCCACCGCGAGCTTGATGATGTACCCGGGGTCGCTGGACTCGGGGTTGCCGAAGAAATCTCTCGGGCCATGCTCAAGGCCGTGGTCGTAGGGCAGGAAAATGGCAGTGCCATTCCGCATTCCGTGCCCGTGAAGAATCCGGTACAGCCGGGCCTTTTTCCCGCGCTGATGCCCATCTGATCCAGGGACGGCCGGGTATTCATGGGTAACCTCCACTTGTCGGGCTCACTTCGGTGTTTCCTGGTCGGAGACGCGAAGCCGCCGGCCGTTCAGTATCTCCGCCGTGATTCGGATAAAGTGCTCGGGCGCTTCAGGGGCCCAGGAGCTGAGACCCATCGCCTGCAGTCGGTCGATTTCTTCGGGATCGGTCACTTCCCGCGACTTCCCGATGGCGGTAACGCTCCAGCCGGCCTGCTGGGCCGCGTCCAGGCAATCGGCCTCGAACGCGACGACGGCATGCTGGGTCGCGGCGGCGAGCTCGCCGCCGCTAGCTGTCCTGATGACGATGTCGCCGTGGTCGAGTGCGAATTTGACCAGCTCAACCGCGGGCAGCGCCCGCCGGGTATAGATGATCCGGCCCACGGATACCAGTGCCATCAGCCGGAGGCATTCATCCCGGGACAGTTGCTCGAGAGCCGAGCCGTCGGAGTACATGTCAAGAGGATGCCGGGAGCCGGCCAGGTAAAAACAGGGAACAAGGTCCTTAGTCGCCGGGCCCTGAGTGCCCCTCGCCGCGGCCAGGGTGATGCGGGTCGTCGAAGACGCGGACGGCGTAGGCGGCGGCCTGGGTGCGGCGTTCCATGCCGAGCTTGGCGAACAGCGCGGACACGTAGTTCTTCACGGTCTTCTCGGCCAGGAACATCCGCTCGCCGATCTGCCGGTTGGTCAGCCCTTCCCCGATCAGCTCCAGGATCCTGCGCTCCTGCCCGGACAGCCCGGCCAGCGGATCGCGCTTGGCGGACTGGTCCCGCAGCCGGGCCATCAGCTGGCTCGCCGCCCGCGGGTCCAGCATCGACTGGCCGGAGGCGACCGTGCGCACCGCGCCGACCAGGTCGGTGCCGCGGATCTGCTTGAGTACGTAACCCGCCGCGCCCGCCATGATCGCGTCGAACAGTGCCTCGTCATCACTGAACGAGGTCAGCATCAAGCACGCCACCTGCGGCATCTTCGACCGGATCTCCCGGCACACCGACACCCCGTCGCCGTCGGGCAGCCGCACGTCGAGGACGGCCACATCCGGCCGCAGCGCCGGAATGCGAGCCAGCGCGGAGGACGCGGTCCCGGCCTGGCCGACGACCCTGATATCCGGCTCGGCTTCCAGCAGGTCACGGACACCCCGGCGAACGATCTCGTGGTCATCGAGGAGAAAGACCGCGATCGGCTTCCCGGCCTCGTCGCCGGACGCGGAACCGTTCGCCGGATTAGTCACCGTTTACTCCTGACGCTGGTGCGGGCAGCCCCGGACGGGGCGGTGTGTCATGTCAACTCTAGGCAGTTCGTCCCCCCGGGGGTTAGGACCAAAGTCCCTGGCGAGCGGCCCGGACGGCTCTGTTGGCTGAGGGCGGGCCAGCCTAGCGTCACGAAGCAAGATAATGAGGAACTTATAGCAGCAGGAGACGTAATGCCCGGAATCATTGTCGGAATAGACGGTTCCGCCCATTCCCAGCTCGCCCTGGAATGGGCGCTGAAGGAATCGGTGATCCGTCATGCGCCGCTCACCGTGCTCACCGTGGACCAGGCCGTCGCCGGTTACTACCGCGGCATGGCCGCGGACCCGGCTGCTCCGGCCCGGACCGAAGAGGCCCGCCAGGCGGTCCAGACCGAAACCGACAAGGCGCTGGCTGGGCTCGAGGGACCCCACCCGGAATCGGTGACGGTCACCGCCGTTCACGGTTTCCCGGTCGAAGAGCTCATCAAGGCGGCCAGGGACGCGGACATGATCGTCCTGGGTTCGCGCGGCGCGGGCGGATTCACCCGGCTGCTGATGGGATCGGTCGCAGGTCAAGTCGCCCAGCACGCGCACTGCCCGGTCCTCATCGTTCCCCCGCAGGACCGCGGCTGAGGGTTCAGGGCATCAGCCCGTGCAGCGGGAAGAGGGCCTTCCTGGTGGCCATGATGGCCTGGTCCACCGGATCGGCCAGGTTGTAGCCCGTCTCGAAGGCGGTCAAGGAGTCGAAGTGCCCTTGGCCGCCTTCGGTCATCGTTTCCGGCGCGGACTGGCTGGTGGCCAGGGACACGTATTCGCGCCACGACCGCGGCGTCGGTGCGGCCGGGTCGATCGGCCGGCCCGCCGCCTCGAAGAGCAGATGGGTCCAGGTCCTCGGCACCACCTGGACGTGCTCGTAACCGCCGCCGCCGGTGAGCAGCCAGCGGCCGCCGGCCACCTCGTGCGCGAGCGCGTGGATCGCGGCGTGCGCGGCGCGCTGCGCGTCGAGGGTCAGCTCCAGGTTGGCCAGCGGATCGCTCCAGTGCGAGTCGCAGCCGTGCTGACTGACCAGCACCTGCGGGCCGAACTCCCGCAGCAGCGGCGGCACCACGGCGTGAAAGGCCCGCAGCCAGCCGGCGTCCCCGGTGCCGGCCGGAAGCGCCACGTTGACCGAGGCCCCCTCGGCCTGCGGTCCGCCGATCTCGGTGGCTCGCCCGGTGCCGGGGAACAAGGTATCCGGGTGCTCGTGCAGGCCGATGGTCAGCACCCTCGGGTCATCCCAGAACGCCGCCTGCACTCCATCGCCATGATGGGCGTCCACGTCGAGGTAGGCGATCCGCTCCGCGCCCTGGCCCAGCAGCCACGCGATCGCGATCGCCGGGTCGTTGTAGATGCAGAACCCGCTGGCGTTCCTGGCCATCGCATGGTGCAGGCCGCCCGCGATACTGACGCCGTGCTGCGCGGCCGACGTCCAGACCGCCCGGGCCGCGGCCAGCGTGGCTCCCGCCACCATGGCGGACGCCTCATGCATTCCGGCGAACACCGGATTGTCCTGCGTGCTAAGCCCGTGCATCAGCAGCGCACGTGCGGTCATGTCCCGGGCCGCCGGGCCGCCCCGCGACCGCAGCGCCGGATTTCCCGCCAGCCGCACCATGGCGATATAGGTCGGATCGTGGATGAGTTCGAGCTCGGCGTCGGTAGCCGCAGCGGGAACCACGACCGCGACCCCGTCCTGACGGCCGAGGCCGAAGGCCTGCGCCAGCTCCATCGTCAGCGCGAGCCGGACCGGTGCCATCGGATGACCGGGGCCGAAGTCGTAGTCCGCCAGCGACGGGTCCCAGGCCACGTGCAGCGTACAGGTCATGCCGGCCTCCCGGGGTGTCCCGCCTGCCATAGCCGGTAATAGGCGCCGCCGGACCGGATGAGCTGGGCGTGAGTGCCGCGCTCGGTCACCCGGCCGTGATCAAGCACCACGATCTCGTCCACCTGATCCAGGCCGTCCAGCTCGTGGGTGATCAGCAGGGTGGCCCGTCCGGTCGTGGCCGCCAGCAGGTCCGCGGTCAGCGCGCGACGGTTGGCCGGGTCGAGGTGAGCGGTGGGCTCGTCCAGGATGAGCAGGGCCGGGTCGGCCAGCAACGCCCGGGCCAGGGCGAGCCGCTGGCGCTGGCCGCCGGACAGCGCCGCGCCGTGCGTTCCGGTCGGCGTGTCCCAGCCGCGGGGCAGCGAGGTGATCCAGTCAAGCAGCCGGGCATCGGCCGCGGCCCGCGCCAGCTCGGCGTCGCTGGCCTGCGGCCGGGCCAGCCGCAGGTTGTCCCGGATGGTCGCGTCGAAGATATGCGGGTCCTGAGCGCAGCCGGTGATGACCGCCCGGACATCGTCCGGGTCGTACCCGGCTAGGTCGCGGCCGTTTAGCCGGACGGTGCCCGAGCTGAGGTCGACGAACCGGACCAGCACCGAGGCCAGCGTGGATTTCCCCGCGCCGGTGGCGCCCACCAGCGCGACCCGCCGCCCGGGGCCAAGATCAAGATCGATATCCCGAGCGGCCGGCGGTTCCCCCGCCGAGTAGCGAACCGTGCCGCCGCGGATGGAGATCTCCACCGGCCGGCCCGGCGCCGGGAAGGGCCGGTCCGGGTAGCGGACGGGGTCCGGTGCGTCCAGCACGCCGGCGATCCGGTCGGCCGCGGCTCGTGACTGGCCGAGGGCCAGCGCGGCCGCGGGCAGCGCCGTGACCGTCTCGAAGGCGGCCAGCGCGGTCAGGGTGATCACCGCCAGCGGCACCCGGCCTAGGGACCCCGATCCGGTGGCCGCGACGCCAAGCAGCAGGACACCCCACAGGGTCAGGCCGGATATCGCGGCGCTCAGACCGGTGCCCAGGCCTGAAGCCGACGCGGAGCGCCGGGCGAGCCGGGTGAGTTCGGCATCCGCGGCCCGGGCCGGGGCCAGGCCGGCCTCGACCGCGCCGAACGCGTGCAGCTCGGCCGCGCCGCTCAGCAGGTCGGTCAC
>JALYVS010000720.1 GCA_030853115.1 Actinomycetota bacterium | reverse complement strand
CGTCGGCGCGGGTCAGCACGAGCGCCGCCGAAGGCACGGCCGGCCGGACCGTACCTGGCGCGCGGCTCTCAGGGGCCGCGACGGGCGCGGCGGAGGCGGCCCTGCCGCTTGCCGGGCTGCGTGGCCGGTCGCAGCCGGTTAGCGCACCCGCCGCCAGGGCCGCTAGCACCGCACGGCGGCCCGCGATCATTCGCCCTCGCTTCCAGCCCCCGCTTCGCGACTCCCAGGTCGCGGTCCAGTATGCCGGAATAATGCCGACTCTGAGTCGTCAACGACTTCGTCGGCCGGACGCCCATCTTCGTATAGATCGGCCAGATCTGGCACATGACCGAAAGCCTGGACCGGATCCGGGTGATCCCCGATGTCGGGATCGGAGCGTGAAGGCGTGGTCCGGGCGGCCAAAAAAGCCGGACCGCCCGGACCCGGCGAAAGGTAACAGGCGGCCCGGGAGGAGCGCGAAGCTCCTAGCGCCAGGATACTGGGACCGCACTCCCGTTCTGGCGATTCGTTTGTTCGTGAGTTTGGACCGCATGGCGTCATGCAGCCGAAATGGGAATGCTCCCCGGCGACCCGAGGGAAATGATCGTCACCGTGAACGAGGATGAGATCACGCCGGACGTTGCCGCCCGCCTGGTGGCGGCGCAGTTCCCCCAGTGGGCGGGCCTGCCTGTCACGCCGGTTGCATTCAACGGCCGGGACAACACTACGTTCCGGCTCGGTGACGAGCTTTGCATCCGCCTTCCGAGCGCCAGCTGCGTTCCGCAGGTCGCGAAGGAGCATCGCTGGCTGCCGGTCCTGGCCCGGCAGCTGCCCTTGCCCATCCCGGAGCCAGTGGCGATCGGGTGCCCAGGCGCTGGGTTTCCCAGGCCGTGGTCGGTCTACCGCTGGATTGAGGGCGAGCCGGCGAGCGTGGCCCAAGTGGCCGACCTGACCGCGTTCGCCTCCGGCCTTGCGGGCTTCCTGGCCGCACTGCACGCCGCGGACGCCAGCGACGGGCCGCCGGCCGGGGCGCACAACTTCTTCCGCGGAGGCCCGCTGGCCACCTGGGACGAGCAAACCCGGCAGCTGATCCGCCTCGCCGCAGATGATATCGACGCCGAGGCAACCGCCAGCGTGTGGGACACAGCCCTGGCCAGCACGTGCGAGCAGGCGCCGGTCTGGGTACACGGCGACCTGACCGCATCGAACATGCTCGTCGCCGACGGGGCACTGCACGCGGTCATCGACTTCGGCGGGGTGGCCGTCGGCGACCCGGCCTATGACCTGGTCATGAAATGGGAGTTCTTCACTGGTGACAGCGCTGCGGCATTCCGCCGCGGCCTGTCCCTGGACGACGCGACCTGGGCCCGCGCCCGTGGCTGGGCACTGTGGAAGGCACTCGTTAACCTCGCCACGCAGAAAACTGAGGGCATCGGCGGGCAGGCCGCAGCACGCCACCTGGGATGGCGGCACAGCCCGACCCAGACGATCGGCCTCCTCATTGCCGACCTGAGGTGCCGCTAGGCCCGGCGCTGAGCCGCCGCCAACTGCGCGGCACGACCGGGTGCCAGCGGTAGGCCGGAGACATGGCCACCGGGGTCTTGACCTGGAAGGCGAGCGGTTGACTGAACCGTCGTCGAGCTTTATGGTTTTACCATGATTACCGTAAAACCAGATGATGAAGGTTTGTCGCCGATCGTGTTCTACCTGGACCGGGGGTCTGGGGTGCCGACCTACCTGCAGTTCGTGCACCAGGTCGACTACGCGCTGCGCCTTGGCTTCCTGCGGGAAGGTGACCAGCTGCCGCGGATCAAGGACGTGACCCGGACGCTGGCGGTGAACCCGGACACGGTAATGAAGGCGTACCGGGAACTGGAGTTGCGCGGGGTGACGGCCGGCCGGCCGGGGGTGGGCACGTTCATCACGCAGGCGCCGGGCATCGCGGGCCTGAAGCAGATGGCTGGCCTGCAGAAGAAACTGGCTGGCTGGCTGGGCGAGGCGGCCGCGGCCGGGGTGGACGAGCTTGGCATGAAGGCGCTGTTCACCGCGGCGCTGCGGAATTTCAACGACGGCGTGGGCGCCGCGCGCCAGCCCGGCCGCGCCGCCCCCGGGGGC
>JALYVS010000271.1 GCA_030853115.1 Actinomycetota bacterium | reverse complement strand
GCCACGCAGCACAGCAAACACCCTCAGCAGACGCAAATCACGCACCACGCGCCAGCGTGTCGCAGCCAACGGCCCACGGCACCGTAGACGTCACAGACCCCCGTCACGCGACTTCCGAATACTTACCATGACTCTGCATAGACGCAACTTTGCGAAGTGAGTGATAATGAAATACAGGAAGCCGCCTCGGGGCCTCTTTCTGGTTTGGCTGCTGATGGCAGTCATTATGATCGCTGGGCTCCTGATAGGCTTTTATTTCGACCGATTGACGGGCATAGTTCTTTTTATCATCGGCTGTGCCGGGTATATCACCTCGGGTTTTGTAATATTCATTATCGTTCCGCGGCGGCACTCTATCTGAGTGGCAACCCGTATGCCTACGCCGCCGACTACATCGACCCCACCAGGGACCGGCAAAGTCGCTCATGCGGCCTGGAACAGCTTTAGCGTCCGGGAACGGTTCGACGGCTTTGCGGTGCCCCGCACCATGGTGCACCATGCCGCACTTCGAGCTTGGGACCGCTGCAGACATACCGCTCATGCAGGGTCTGGCGCAGCTCGTCACCCCCCTTCGCCCAGACCTGGTCAGCGCCGACGCCTCGTACGGGGAGCTGGCCTGGGTCTGGGGCAAGGGGTGCGCCGCCTACGGGGTGACCTGGCCGCGTCGGCTGTGGTTCTCCGGCGACGGGTCGGTTACCGACGTCACCAGCGCCTGCCTGAGTTACCAGGTCCTCAACGAACGGGACCTCAGGGACGTGGAGCAGCCAGGACATCCCGAGGCGCGCGGACTGTACTACGGTCTCCGGTTCCCCGAGCTCCGCAGGACGCGCCGCTTATTAAACCGAGACCGCGGGCTGAGGACTGGTTTGGCGCAGCGAACGGCCCTTGCCTTCCCGGCACCGGGGCGACGACAATGCGGGCATGGCCGTGATTCATGTGCTGTGGGGCTGGTCAGCTCTGACACTGCTGGTCGACATCGCGCTCGGCAGCTGGTTGTGGCGCACCTGGAATGCCGACCTTTCCGTGCCAGGCCAGCCGGGGGCGATACAAGTCGGCCACACGACGATAACCGGCCCCACCCAGGCCCTGATCGTGGTCGGCCTGTACATCTCCAACGTGTGCTTGATCATCTGCACGATCGGTCTCGTCCTGGACGCGTTGGTCACGCTGGTGTAGCGAACCCCGAGAGTCATCACCCGCGTCAACGCAGGCTGCGATGCGCGGGATCGACTGGGCCGGCCGGGGCCGGACGCGTGGACGCGCGCGGACCCAAGGCGGCGACGGTCAGCGCCCCGGCCACGGAAATGACCGCGTTCACGAGCACCGCCACGTTCCAGCCCGAGATCACGCCAGCGGGCGTGGGGTGACCGGCCAGCACGGCCACGATCGTCACGCCGATGGCGGCGGCGAGATAGCGGGCGGTGTTATTGGCCCCGCTGCCGATGCTGGCCAGGCCGACGGGCGCGCTGGCGACGGCTTGCCGGCCGAGTGCGGCGTTGAGCACGCTGCTGGCCGCGCCGGCCACGAGCAGGCCTGGCAGGCGGCCACGAGCAGGCCCGGCAGGATCCGCCGGCACCGGCCTGGGCATCGATGCCGGTGAGCATCGCCTGCCCCACCGCGACGCCGAGCAACCCGGCTACGAGCTGGGCGCGCGGCGTGAAACCCGCCGGGGTCCTCCCGGGTAAACCGGCTGCAACGATCCGGTCAGCCGCGCCCTCCGCCGACCACACCGCCTCTTGACGCCCGTCCCCGGGCACGATCGACCCGGCGTGACATGAGCGCGCCGCTCCGCAGGCGCCCGCTAGTCCCGGCGCGCCCGCGCGACGAGACGGCCGGATTGGCGCGCGGGGAGTTAGCATCGTGGCATGAGCGCGCAGGCTTCAGGGCACGACAGCCACGATGTCATCCGCCTCGGCGGCGAAACCGCTGTCGTGGTGCCGATGCACGAGTACCACACGCTGACGGCCCTGCGGGACCGCGCATCCGCCCAGCAGGTCGAGGAAGCCGAGATCGACGCGGCCATCTCCCAGCACGAGGCATGGAAGGCGGCCGGGCGGCCCGGCCTGAAGTCGCATAAGGAATTCATGGCCGAGGTATTCGGCGGCCTCCGATGAGAATCATCTGGTCCGAGATCGCGCAGGCGACCTTCGTCCGCTTCCTGGCCGACCAGAGCGCGATCATGGCCGTCAACCGCGCCGTAGGTGCCTTAGCCGGCGATCCGGCGCCTCCGGGCGCGTTCGTCCGCGGCGCTTACCGCAGGCTGCGCATCGGCTCTTACCGAGTGCTGTACGAGGTCGAAGGGGACCTGATCATCGTCGTCCGCCTCGACCGGGTCTAAGCCGCCGCCGTGATCCTCGGCGGGCCAGGCGCCTGAACCGCTGCCGAGGTCTGGC
The DNA here is from genome assembly GCA_030853115.1 of Actinomycetota bacterium. GTDB lineage: Bacteria > Actinomycetota > Actinomycetes > Streptosporangiales > Streptosporangiaceae > Palsa-504. The sequence continues at coordinate 5,925 of JALYVS010000271.1, read as the reverse complement.
TGTTGGTGCCGGGTGCGACGGCAGGCCGACGGCTTCCTCGCGTATAAGGACCTCTTTAGGGATGCCAGGGAGCGCAGCGCGGCATTACTCGGGCCTGGGGTCCCAGCGGAATCGCCTGATCGCGACGTAGCCGCCGGCGACCCCCCAGAGCGCGAGGACCAGCAGCTGGTGCCCCGCGAAGCCGCGGTCCAGGGCGAACGGGTTCAGTAGGGCCTGGTTGAACGGCCGGACCGGGAAGACGTCCGCCAGGTCGTTGAGGAACCGGGAGGTGACCTGGAAGTAGGTGCCGGAGATGAACACGAGCGGGAAGAAGACGAACTGCACCACCGCAGGCGCGGCCTCCGCGTTGCTGATGAGGCTGGCCACCGCGACTCCCAGCGCGCAGAACGCGACCGCACCGATGACCAGCGTGACGATGATGGCGGCCCAGTGGGTGGGCAGCGGCACCCCGTAGAGCAGGCCCATGCCCAGGATCAGCACCGCGTCCACCAGGCTGATCATGACGCAGTGCGCCACCAGCCCGGCGAACATCACCCAGGCCGGCAGCGGAGTGCCGCGCAGCCGCTTGAGGATGCCGTCCTGGCGGCGCAGGGACAGCGTGATGGCCAGCTGCGAGTAGCAGGCGCCCATCACCGACACCGCCATGATCGTGGAGGAGTAGTACTGCAGTCCGGTGACCGGCCTGCCGCCGACTTTGGCGAGCGTGGCGTTCCCGAACACGCCGGCCAGGATGGCGAAGAAGACCAGCGGGAAGGCGAAGATGAAGAAGGCGCTCTGCGGATTGCGCCAGAAGCTCAGCTGCTCGTAGCGGACCTGGTGCCATACCAGGGCCGCGGTATTGCGGCGGGCCGGCGCCGCCGGGGCCCCGGCGGTCGAGGTCTGGCTGTTCATCCGCGCCGTCCTATCCTGCGCCGGGGGGCCGGAGCGTCCTGCGGCGCGACGGCCGCGTCCTGTGCGGCCGTCAGGCTCAGGTAGATGTCTTCCAGGCTCGGCCGGTCCACGGTGAGCCCGGGCAGCGTCGTGCCGTGGTCCAGAGCCCACCCGGTCAGCCGGTGCACCAGCTCGGTCGGCTCGTCGGCTTCAACGACCACCCGGCCGTTCTCGCCGGGCGCGGCCTGGACCGGAAGGTCCGCCGCGGAATGCCCGGCGGGGAGGGCGAAGCTGATCCGCGCGCGGGCCACATCACGGCCGCCGAGCGTGGCGGGCGTTCCTTCTTCGATGATCTTGCCGCCGGAGATCACGGCGACCCGGTCGGCGAGCTCCTGCGCCTCGTCCATGTAGTGGGTGGTGAGCAGGATCGTGGTACCCAGGCCGGAAAGCCCCCTGATGACCTCCCAGGCACCGCGCCGCGCGGTCGGGTCGAAGCCGGTGGTCGGCTCGTCGAGGAAAAGGACCCTGGGGTTCCCGATGATGCCGAGGGCGAGGTCCAGCCGCCGTTTCTGCCCGCCGGACAGCGACTTGACCTTACTTTTTTCCTTCCCGGCGAGGCCGACGAGCCCGATCACCTCGCCGACGTCGCGCGGATGGCGGTAGTAGCCCGCGTTGCGGGAGATCGACTCGCGCACGGTCAGGTATGGCTCCACCGCGAGTTCCTGGAGCACCAGCCCGATCTGCTCCCGCAGCTGCCGCCCGGTGCGCCGGTCGCCCGGATCCAAGCCGGCCACCATGACCTTGCCCTGGTCCGCCTGCCGGTAGCCCTCGAGGATCTCCAGCACCGTCGTCTTGCCCGCGCCGTTCGGCCCGAGCAGGGAGAAGATCTCCCCGTACCTGACGGTGAAGCTCACCCCCGCCACGGCGCGGGTGGCGCCGTAGCTCTTCCGCAGGTCTTCTACGACGACAGCGTCCCCGGTCTCCATTACGAGGACGGGACAATGATCAAGAGCAGCCCGGAGGCAGCTGCTGGCAGGCGGCTACGCCCGGGAGTCGTTGGCACGAGTAGACCGTAGGGCCCTGCGCTTTCGTTGTAAAGGGGACTTCAGCGAAAGATCCGCCCGGTGGGTGCCGCCTCGTAGCGGCGGCCAACCGGGGCCCCAGGGTGTCTCACGTCGCGGTCACGTCGCGGTGAGCTTGCCGGGGACCTGAGGGCTCTCCTGCTTCGGCTGGTCGGCTCCGTAGCCGGCCAGCCTGTCCGCGACCCGCTCCAGCCACGATCCGGCCGCCAGCGAGGTCAAGATGGAGAGCATGACCAGGCTCACGAAGAACGTCTCGTTGATGATGGCCGCCGCGAAGGCGGCCGAGGCGAGCACGATCCCCGGACCGCCGCGGGCGTTCATCGCGATCGCCAGGCTCTTCGCCATAAACGTGTCCTCGCCCGACAGCCTCGCGCCCAGGTACACGCTCGCGGCCTTGGCGACGCAGGCGAAGGCCAGGAAGCCGAGGAAGAACAGCACGTCGAAGTGGTGGATCAAGTCGATCTGGATCCCGATGATCGCGAAGTAGACCGGGATGAAGAAGCCGAAAGAGACACTGGCCAGGGCATTGCGTTCCGGCACGATCTCGCCCTCGTTGGCGATGGCCACGCTGATGCCCGCCACGAACGCGCCGTACAGCGGGACCAGGCCGAGGGCCAGGGCGGCCGCCGCCAGGGCGAGCATCCACATCAGCTGGAACGCGACCGGGCTCCGGCGGGCCAGCGAGTTGGCCCGGATCCCGGTCAGCGTCTTGTAGGCACGGCTCCCGAAGGTCAGCGCCAGGCCCAGGAAGAGCACCGCCACGATCGTGTGGTAGACGCTGTTCTGCCAGATGGTGTGGATGTTCAGCGCCGCCGGCAGCCCGAACGGCTTGCTTTTCTTGCCCTGGACCAGCCCGACCGCCACGGCCAGGACGACGTACAGGACGATGTCCTCGATCACCGCGACCGACAGCACGATCCGGGAGAAGCGCGTGCCGAGCAGGCCGACGTCATGCATGATCCGGGTGATCACCGGGATGCTCGTCACGGCCACTGCCATGCCGAAGACGAGAACCAGCGCCGACTTGTTGCCCGCGGTGCCCATGAAACTGCGAACCCCCAGGGCCGCCACCAGGCCGAGGCCAGCCGCGAAGGGTATGGCCAGTCCGAAGGCCGCGGTGAGCGCCACCGGCCGGATGGCATCGCGCTGCAGGAGCCGGCGTGTCTCGGTACCGGCGGCGAACATCAGCAGCAACAGGCCGATCTGGTAGACCGCTCCGAGCGCGGCGGCCGATGAGCCGGTCGACGGGAAAATCCAGTGCTGGACGGACGGGAAGGCTGCTCCCAGGGCCGACGGGCCCAGCAGGATGCCGCCGACGATCTCGCCGATGGCGGGCGGCTGCTTGAACCGGGCGAAAAGGGCGCCGACGCCGTGCGCCGCGAGCAACAGCACGGCCAGCGCGATCAGCAGCCGGGCCAGGTTGGCGTCGGTGAATGACATGTGGTCCCCCCACAGGTGAACGAGCCGCCGCGGAGACCGTTTTCCTCCACTCTGATACGGTACGTGACTTTGACAGTTCGTCACTGAGAGTTCACGTTTTAGCAACTTTCAGCACAGAAAGTTTACCGATCCCCCCTGGCCCAGGTCCCGCGAGCGCCCGGCGGTCCACCTCGCGCTCAGCTCGTCCGACTGTCCCGCCACGCCGGTGGCCGCCACGCCCGCCCCCACGGCCGCGGCGCCCGCGCCCATGACGGGTACGCCGGCCAGCACCCTGCTGGGCGTGAACGCGACCAGTCCCAGCCAGCTGACCACCCGCACGGCGCAGTTCGGCCATTTGCCGATCTTGCGGGTGTACTACACGGGCATGCCGGACCCAACCTGTGGACCACCGGGGTGCAGGGGCTCAATCATTCCGCGGTCGTGGTCAGCTTCCGGTCGCTGCCGTCCACCGTGCTGTCCGGCGCCGACGACGCGGCGCTGGCGAAATTCTTCGACTCCGCCCCGTCCGGCTACCCCGTCTACTATTCCTACTACCACGAGCCCGAACTGCTCGTGCAGGCCGGGACGTTCACGGTAGACCAGTACAAGGCGGCCTGGGCGCACATCGCCGCCATCGCCAGCGCCGCGCGCAACCCGGACCTGAAATCCACGCTGATCCTGATGACCTGGGATCTCAATCCCGCTTCCGGCATCAACTGGAAGGACTACCTGCCGGCCGGCCACGTGATCAGCGTGCTGGGCTGGGATGGCTACCCGGCAGGCACCGTGCACGACTCCAACCCGCAGCCGACCTCGCCGGCCGGCTTCCTGGGAGCAGCCGAAGCCGCCTCACGCCAGGCGGGCCTGCCGTTCGGGTTCGCCGAGTTCGCGCTCGGCACCCCCGCCGACCGCCCGCAATGGCTAGCCGAGGTGGCAAGCTACCTGCAAAGCACCGGTGCATTGTTCGGTACCTTGTTCGACTCTACCGGCTTCCCCTGGATGGAACTGACAGACGACCCGTCAATCCAGGCCTGGCACGCGGTCATCGGCAACGCGGACATCCAAGCCGCAGAGGTCCAGCCGTCGGCCACGCCGTCCCCCACCGCCAGCTCGGCACCGGCGAGTCCGTCCGCCAACCCGCTGGGGCCGTCGATCAGCCAGGCTCGGGTCGACCCGGTCTCCTTCGTGCCGACCGGTCAGAATCATCTCCGGATCTTGTTCAAGCTCAGCCAGTCGGCCAACGTCGCCATCTGCGTGCTCGACAGCCACGGGGTCATACAGCGCGAGCAGGAACACGCCAACGATCCGGCCGGCTGGTCATCCTTCTGGTACTTCGGGTACAACACGTCCGGAACGCGGCTGCCCGCCGGGACCTACACGGTGGTCATCGCCGCCGCCAATTCATCCGGCAGCAATAGCGCGCAGACGACCCTGACCATCGGCTCCGGGTCGCCTGCCTAGCCCACGGCGGGAAGACGCGGCTGTTATTTTCCGAACGGGGCCCGTGGTGTTACGCCACGGCCAGGTTGCGCAGCAGCATGGCCTCGGCCAGGCAGGCGCGCTCGAAGACGGCCAGGTGCAGGCTCTCGTTCTCGGCGTGGGCCCGGGTGCCGGGGTCTTCGACGCCGGTGACCAGGATCTCGGCGGCTCCGAAGCGCTCGGCGTAGGCGGTGACGAACGGGATCGAGCCGCCCGCGCCCATGTCCACGGACGGCCTCCCCCACGCCTGGGTCAGGGCCTGGCGCGCGGCCGCGTACGCGCGACCGCTGACCGGGGCGGCGTACGGAGCGGCGACGGAGCCTGGCCAGATGCTCACCTGGGCGCCCCAGGGGGCGTGCGCGTGCAGGTACGCGGTCAGCGCCTCCCGGGCCCGGACCCCGTCGTCGCCGGGGCCGATCCGCATGCTCACCTTGGCCCGGGCCACCGGGATGAGCACGTTGGCGGCGTCGGCCACCGACGGGGCGTCGATGCCGGTGACGGCGATGGCCGGGCCGGCCCACAGCCGACCGGTGAGACCGCCGGTGCCGGTCAGCTGTACCCCGTCGAGCATGCCCGCCTCGGCCCGCAGCTGCGCTTCGGTCAGGTCGAGCGGGTCCGCGGTCCCGCGGACCAGGCCCGGCACGGCCACGTCGCCGTGCTCGTCGTGCAGGGTGGCCAGCAGCCGGCACAGCGCGGTCAGCGCGTCCGGGACCGGGCCGCCGTAGAGCCCGCTGTGCACCCCGTAACGCAATGTCCGCACCTCGACCGTTACGCTGCATCCGCCGCGCAGCGTGGTGGTCAGGGCCGGGGTGTCCGTGGCCCAGTTCACCGCGTCGGCGAACACCACCACGTCGGCGCGCAGCCGGCCGGCGTAGGCGTCCAGGAACGGCTCAAGTGACGGCGAGCCGATCTCCTCCTCCCCCTCGATCAGCACGGTCACCCCGACCGGGAGCTGGTCACCATGGGCCCGCAGCGTCGCCAGGTGCACCGCGACGCCCGCCTTGTCGTCGGCGGCGCCGCGGCCGTACAGCCGCCCGTCCCGGACGGCGGGCTCGAACGGGTCGCTGTCCCAGGC
>JALYVS010000719.1 GCA_030853115.1 Actinomycetota bacterium | reverse complement strand
AGCCGGACCCGCAGGCTAGTGGCGGCGACCGCTACGTCCCAGATAGACGGGGCGGCGGCCGCCGGCGCGGAGGCCGCGGACGGGGAGGCCGCCGGCGGGGAGGCCGCCGGCGGGGAGGTCTCGGACGGGGAGGTCTCGGATTGTGCCGCCAAGGGGGGCGCGGGGGCGGGTAGGGCGGCGGCTAGGGGTCGCAGGACGCTGTTGACCAGGCGTCCCGTGGTGCGAGCGTCGGCGGGGGCGGCGCGCAGGACCTGGTAGGCGGAGGTCAGCAGGGCGGCCAGGCCGGACAGCGTGGCGTCGTGGTGGGCGGTGAAAGGAAGGGCCGTTCGGCGGAAATCTTCGGCGCTGGCCAGCAGGGCGTCGAGGTCCTCAGCCGGAGCGGGGGCGGGGTCCCGGGACGGCAGGTGGGCGGCGAGGGCCTGGGCGATGTCGTTCAGGCTGGCCCGGACCGCGATCAGGCCGTCGCTCACGGCGGGGTCGCACGGGCCGCCGGGCTCGCAGAAGGCGGCGGCTTGCTGGAGGCGTTCGGTGAGCAGGATCCAGGCCGCTTCCCGGTGCGGGAGCACGTAGTCGGATTCGTAGAACAGCTCGAAGCTGGGGCCGGCCGTCCGGCCCGGGTACTCCGGGCCCGCCGGGAGCGCGGTGACCAGGTCGCCGAGCGGTTTGATCGCCTGGAACATCAGCGCGACGGTCGCGTCAGCCAGCGCCTTGATCTGGGGGTCGGTCTCCTCGGTGTGGGCGAAGAAGCGCTGCAGCATCAGCAGCAAGATCTCGTAGGAGACGTTGAACAGGTCCATCACGCGCCGGGTGACCGGGTCGCTGACCAGCGGGACGTCCGCGTCGCGCTCGGCCGGCCTGACGTTGACCGGGACCACGGGGCGGACCGGGTCGAAGGCCGGGTTGGCCGCCTGGAGCTCCAGGTACTCGTCCAGGATCGCGACGAACTGGCCGAAGTGCGCGTCCCGCCACTGGCCGCGCGGGCCCTCACCCTGCTCCAGGATCTCGTCGATCGCCCGCTGCGCCGACGCCACGTCGGTCACGGCGACCAGCTCCGGCCAGGAGAAGTACTGCTGGGTGGCCTGGGCCCGCGGCGGACCGACGAACAGCCAGCGCTCACCGAACTTCTCCGCCAGGTTCGCGATGCCCGCCTCGATGGACCGGTACAGGTGCCCGACGGTGGCGAAGTCCTGGCCGCGGGGGACGATGTCGCCTTCGACCATGGCCGGAACGGCCCGGCGGAAGGCGGCCATCCCGTCAGCGTCCTCGATGTCCATGCCCTCGGGGCGCTCAAGGAACATGAAATGGCGCAGCGTCTGGTCCCCGAACGGCAGCAGCGCCAGGTGCACGCCGGCCGGGTAGGCGTTCGCGGGCTGCGGGAAGTTCGGCCGGGACAGGTGCGGGGCCGCGCCGATGGCGGACAGCAGGTTCTGCACCAGGGACAGGTGCAGCATCTCCTGGGTGGCCACCCGGGAGATCTTCTGGCGCCACCGCCGGGCCGCGGCGGCCTCGGCTTCGGTGAGGCCTTCGTCCGTGGACTGCTTCAGGCTGAACGCGGCGTACAGGTACTGGCACATGATGCCGTGCTCGAGCTCGGCCGCCTCGCAGAGCATGTAGATCAGCGCCTCGCGGTGCTCGATCACGAACGGGGCCTCGGGCGGGGCCAGGCCGCCGCGGGTGGCGATCACCTGCGCGAGGCGGCCGCGCTGGGGCTCCTCCCGCTGCGGTCCGGGCGGGGGTGCCTGGTGGGCTTCGGTCATGAGTGTGTGTGCCTCCCTAGGCTTAGTCTGTCCTCGTTCCGCGGGTTCGCGCGATGGTTAGGATTGAGCCCTCGATGAACATAGAGATGCGGCACCTCAGGTACTTCGTGGCGGTCGCGGAAGACAACAGCTTCACCGCCGCCGCCCGGCGCGTCCACGTGACTCAGCAGGTACTGTCCACGCAGATCCGGCAGCTGGAAGACGCGGTCGGCACCCAGCTGCTGCGCCGCACCAGCCGCGGCGTCGCCCTCACGCCCGCGGGCTCGGCGTTCCTGGACTCCGCCCGGGAGACGCTGGCTGGCCTGGACCGGGGCGTGGCCGCGGCCAGGAACGCCGCCCAGG
>JALYVS010000270.1 GCA_030853115.1 Actinomycetota bacterium | reverse complement strand
CCGCTACCGCCGCCGCGGCCGGCTCACTGCTGGTGGTGAAGGTCCCGGTGGTCGCGCTCCTGGGGTACGTAGCCGTCCTGGCCTGCGCGGTGCAGTACTCGTGGGGGTTGAAGCTCAGCTACCGGCCCGGCGGGCTCGAGCTGGTCATCATCGGGGTCAACGCCGCCACCATCTTGCTGCCCTACCTGTGGATCGCGCACCGCGTGACCGCGATCGCCGTCCTGATCAGTGCGCTGGTGAGCTCGTGGACCCTGCTGGTGGTCAGTTACGGCAACGCGGCCGACCGGGCGGGTGACGAGACCTCCGGCCGCCGGACCTTCGCCGTACTCGCCAGCCCGCAGGTGTACCGGGTCTTTGTGGGGGCGCTCTATCTCACGAGCGTCACCCTGGCCGTGCTGCCGTTCGCGCTCGGGTTCTTCACGCCGGCCGGCATCGTGTTCGCCGTCCCGCTGATCGTGCTGCAGACGGTGCAGGTCTACTGGGGCGCGATCCGCGGCGACGCCCGGCGGGCGATGAAGATCGGCATGCGCTGCTTCGACGCGGGAGGGCTCGGTTTTGTCGTCGCCATCCTGCTCTCCTAACCCGCGACCCGGCTCGGGTGCCGCCGACCTCGACGCCGGGTACAGTCCCAGCCGGATCGTGCCGGAGTACCGATCGGTCCTGGCGGAGTACCGCAGGCTCAGCGATATCGCCAAAGAGCGGCTGCCGTGCGAACTCAATGTCCGCTACGGCGAGGCCACAGGCGAGTTGCTTCACCACTTCGCGCCCCGGCGGGACGGCAGCCCGCTGCTGGTCTTCGTCCATGGCGGTCACTGGCAGGAGCTGAGCATCGATGACTCCTGTTTCGCCGCGCCCGCGCTGGCCGAGATGGGCGCGGGGCTGGTAGCGGTCGGCTACCGGCTGGCCCCGGACGCCACCTTGGACCAGATGGCGGCATCGGTGGCCCGGGCGCTGGAGTGGGTGGTGACCAACGCGACCGCCCTGGGCGGGACGCCGCAGAAGATCTACGCGGCCGGCAGCTCGGCGGGAGCGCACCTGCTCGCCATGGCGCTGAGCAGCGCCCCGGTGGCGGCGTCGGTGCGGCTGGCCGGAGTGGCGCTGCTGAGCGGGGTCTATGACCTCACCGGAATCCGGCTCAGCTATGTCAACGACGCACTGGACCTGACCGAGGCGGACGCCAGCAGGAATAGCCCGGTCCGTTTCCTGCCGATCCGAGCCGACGAGATCCTCGTCGCACGTGGCGAGATCGAGACCGGCGAGTATCGCAGCCAGCACGAACTGCTGGTCGGCGCCCTGCGCCGGACCGCACCGGCGGGGCCGCGCGAAGCGATGGTGCGGTCGCTGGTGGGCCAGGGCCGGAACCACTTCGACCTGCCGCTGGGCCTCGGGGATCCGCGGGACGAGCTGGGGCGGGCCGTACTCCGGCAGATGGGACTGAGGTCACAGCCATGATCACACCGCAATCACGTCCGGACGCGCCGACCCTTCGGGACGCGCGGGCGCTGGACGCCCTGGACGAACTCGCGCCGCTGCGCAAGCGGTTCGCGCTCCCGGACGGCATCGTGTACTTCGACGGTAATTCGCTCGGCGCGCTGGTGGACACGGTGCCCGCCACGATGAACGAGGTCATCACGGGCGAGTGGGGCACGAACCTCATCCGGTCCTGGTTCGATGATGGCTGGTGGGACGCTCCGCTGCGCGTCGGGGACCTCATCGCCCCGATCCTCGGATGCGCCGAGGGCCAGGTCGTGGTCGGGGACTCGGTGTCGGTGCAGCTGTTCAACCTGCTGACCGCGGGGGTCCGGCTGAACCCGGGCCGAGCCAGGATCCTGGTCGACGCCGACGTGTTCCCCAGCGACCATTACATCGCCTCATCGGTGGCGCGGCTCCTGAACGTCGAGCTGACGCCAGTGCCGATGGCGGACCTGCCCCAGGAACTGGCCGCACGCGACGGCGACACCGCCGTAGTGCTGGCGAGCGCGGTCGACTTCCGCTCGGGTGAGCGATGGGACATCGGTGAGATCACCCGCCGCTGCCACGACGCAGGGGCACTGGTGCTGTGGGACCTGTGCCACGCCGTCGGCGCGATCCCGGTCGGTCTCGACGAGCACCGCGTCGATCTCGCGGTGGGATGCAGCTACAAGTACCTCTCCGGCGGACCCGGAGCGCCGGCCTTCTGCTACATCGCCGCGCGGCACCACGATGCCATCGATCTGCCCCTGACCGGCTGGCACGGCCACCAGCGCCCGTTCGGCTTCGCCGGTGACTACGTCCCCGCCCAGGGCATCTCGCGGGCCCGGGTCGCCACGCCGCATATCTTGTCGATGCGGGCCCTGGAGGAGTCGCTGGCGGTGTTCCGTGACGCGCCGATCGGGCTGATCCGGGCGAAGAACCTGGCTCTGGCCAGGTTCTTCTTCGCGTGCCTGGACGCGCTGGCACCGGAGCGCGGGGTGGGCTGCATTACGCCGCGGGAGGACCGCCGCCGCGGCAGTCAGGTGACGGTCACGCACGCACGTAGCGACGACATCATGCGGGGCCTGCTCGAGCGCGGCGTGATCTGCGATCAACGGCCGCCGGACCTGCTGCGGTTCGGGTTCAACGCGCTCTACGTCTCGTTCGAGGACGTCTTCACCGGGGTCAGGGCGCTCGCCGAAACCGTGGCGGACCTGACGTGATAGCGGCACACCCGGTCAACTCACTCACCTGGAGACTGGTATGAAGTTCGGAATCGCCGATCCGTGCGTCCACAGCCGGGTGACCCCGGACCTGGTCCTGACGAGCACGCGCGCGCTGGCTTTCGCGACCGGGGCGGACTCGATCTGGCTGCCCGACCACCTGATCGGCGTGATACCGCGGTCGATCTACACGGCTGAGCACGTCGCGATACAGCGGATCGTGCCTAGCCTGGATGCCTGCTACGAGCCGTGGACGATGCTGGGCCACCTCGCGGCACGCAACCGGCTGAGCCGCCTGCGCCTCGGCATCGGCTGCACCGACACCGCGCGACGCAACCCCGCCGTCACCGCGCAGGCGGCCGCCACCTTGCATCAGCTCAGCAAGGGACGCGCCGTGCTCGGCTTGGGTGCGGGGGAAAGGATGAACCAGTCGCCCTACGGGGTCGCCGCGGACCGGCCGGTGGCCATCTTCGAGGAGGCCGTCGCGACCATCCGCGCGCTGTGGAACTCGGGCGGGGAACCGGTCTCGCGTGATTCTCCCCTGTTTCCGCTGCGCAACGCCGTGATGGGCGTGCCGCCCTACCGGGGGACGTGGCCAGAGATCTGGATCGGCGCGCACGGCCCCCGGATGCGGCGTGCCACCGGGCGGTACGCCGACGCGTGGTTCCCCGGCGTGACGATGGACGCCCGCGAGTACGGCGAACACCTGGCGGGCATCCGCGGCGCCGCAGCCGACGCGGGACGCGACCCGCACGCGATCAAGGCCGCGAAGTACTTCTTCGTGGTCCCAGCGCGCTCGCCGGACGTGGTCGAAGAAATCCTCGAGGCCGCGGTGGTGAAGTCGTACGCGCTGTGCGCGCCGTCGCAGTACTGGCAGCGCCACGGGGCGGAGCATCCCCTCGGAGCCGGGTTCTCCGGCGTGCACGACCTGCTTCCGCAGACGATGGACGAACAGACCGCGCTCAGCTACGCGCGGCGGGTTCCCACGTCGCTTATCCGCGACTTCGTGCTCGCGGGCACGCCGGCGCAGATCCTGGAGCAACTGGCGCACTGGCGTGACCATGGGATGGCCTACCCCGTGCTGCTCAACATGGGGCTCCTCCAGCCGAGCCTGGCTACCGGCGTGCTCTCCAACGTCGCCTACGCGCAGCTGCTGCGCGGCATCAGGAAAATCGGGGCGCCCCAGGCTGGCGCGGCCCCGGCCCGGCCGCAGGTGCACGCCCGGCGTCCCGCAAAGCCAGTTTTCAGTAACGACCGGTAACGAGAGAAGCTCAGCCGAAAAGAGGACTCGCCAGATGTCACGCTATGAATGGGATGTCACCCACCCCGGTATCGACCGGCTGGAAAAGGTAGTCGCGCCGGTTCGTGATCAGGTGACCAGGCATCCGCTCTACGGTGAGCTCACCAGCCTGGTGGCCATCAACACCTTCATGGAACACCACGTCTTCGCGGTCTGGGACTTCATGTCCCTGCTGAAGACGCTGCAGCGGAATCTCACCTGCGTCCAGGTGCCGTGGGTCCCCACGGGACCGGCCGGCAGCCGCCGGCTCATCAACGACATCGTCTTGGTGGAGGAAAGCGACGAGCTCGACGGCGGGTTCATCAGCCATTTTGAGCTCTATCTCCTGGGCATGGCGGAGTCCGGTGCGGACACGACCGTCCTCGAGGCCTTCCTCGATCTGGTCCGCCGCGGCGAAGCGGTGCCGACGGCCCTGGACCGGGCGGGAGCGCCCGGCCCGGCGTCGGACTTCGTCCACACCACCTGGTCCTTCATCGAAGACGCCCCGGTGCACTGCCAGGCGGCCGCGTTCGCCTTCGGCCGGGAGGACCTGATCCCTGAGATGTTCGACAAGGTGGTCGCGGTCAACCAGGAGTTCGGCAACCGGCTGGGCCGGTTCGTGGACTACCTGCGCCGTCACATCCAGGTGGATAGCGAGGAGCACACCCCGATGGCTATGCAGATGCTGGCCGACCTGTGCGGTGATGACGACGACAAGTGGCTGGCCTGCGAGCACACCATCGAGCAGGCATTCCGGGCCCGCATCATGCTGTGGGACGGGACTCGCCAGGCGATCCGGGCCGCGGCAGGATAGCAGCGGGCCCTGCGGCGGTGCGGTCAGCGACGGGCCGCCGGCGCAGGCTCGGGTGCTGCCGGGCCGGGGGCCGGCGGGCCATGCGGATGGTCGCTCCTCATCGACTGACTGCGCTACGGCGCCGATACGAGCCAGCCTCGCTCTTAAGCCGGGCACGGCCCCGGTTATTTTGACGCGGAATGGCGAGCCCAGCGCGGCGAGGACCGCCTTCGCTATAGCATCGACGAACTGAGGACAACATCATTTACTTCCTCAACATAGATCACCACCGTAACGCCGGGCCCGATCCTGACCTGATCGCGCCGGGTAACGCCTAGTCGGGTTAATCGGGCGCGGCAGTTTCGCCGAGACCTCAGGCCAGCGGCCTGTTGCTCCGCCCGAAAACGCCACCGGGCCCGGTACTGGTCAAACCAGCCGCCTGATCCCAGATATATGCCGACAAACTTTGTAAAGCCTTGGTAGCGTACGGTCGTCGAATACACGGCCAAACCAACGTATTGGAGACTTATGACATTTAGTCGTCGATTGGCCGCGCTCGCCGGCGGGGCTTCGGGCGTGGCCGCACTGGCCGGGCTGGCGATTGCCACCACGCCGGCGTCCGCGCATCCGGTTAGCGTGACCGTGACCGCGCGGGTATCCGCGCAAACACCGGTGCCGATTATGCCGCGGCCGCCGTTGGGGCGGGCGAAGGCGTCGGGGGTGACGCCGTTCGTCAACGCCGCGAACACGACGTCACCCTGGACGCCGCTGAAGAGCCCGCCGCCGTTCGGCACGCCCGGCACGATGCTGCTGGAGAGTGACGGGACGGTCCTGGTTCACGACGAGCCGGACAACAACACCACCGGCGGCTCGAACGCGTGGTACAAGCTCACCCCCGATTCCAGTGGCAGCTATGTCAACGGGACGTGGAGCCAGATCGCGTCGATGCCGGCCGCGTATTCGCCCCTGTATTTCGCGTCGGCGATCCTGCCCGACGGGCGCATGATCGTCGAGGGCGGCGAATACATCGGCGAAAATCCCGCGTGGTCGAACCAGGGCGAGATCTACAGCCCGGTGACCAACGCCTGGAAGCCGGTCGCGCCGCCGCCGGGCTGGACGAACATCGGGGACGCCGCGAGTGATGTCCTGGCAAACGGCACCTTCATGCTCCAGCAGCCGTGCCAGACCTGCATCACCAATCCGGACCTCACCGTCGACGACGCGCTGCTCAATGCCAGGACGCTGAAGTGGACGGTGATCCCGGGGACGGGCAAAAACGACCCCAACGACGAAGAGGGCTGGACCCTGGAGCCAAACGGCCAGCTGCTGACCGTCGACGCCTGGATCCCGGCTGCGACCCAGCTCTTCAACCCCGCCACCAAGTCCTGGTCGTTCGCGGGAAACACGGCCGCGAACGGCAATCCTGTCGATCCGTTGCCAGTCGTGGAGATCGGGCCGCAGGCCGAGATGCCGGGCGGCAACACGTTCGTGGTGGGCGCCGGCTCCAGCACGCAAGAGCCCCCCACCGCGTGCACCACGAACACCCCGACGCAGACCGCGCTCTACACCTACAAGGCCGGGACCGTGGGCACGTGGACGGCGGGGCCGCAGATCCCGGCCATCGGCAACCAGGAGTACGACAGCACCGACGGGTCGGCGGCGACGCTTCCGAACGGAAACGTGCTGTTCGACGCGAGCGCGTGCGTTTACAACACGCCGACTCATTTCTTCGTCTACAACGCGAGCTCGAGCACCCTCACCCAGGTCACGGATGTGCCGAACGCTCCGAACGATTCCTCCTACTACACGCGGATGCTGGATCTGCCGAACGGGCAGGTGCTGTTCAACGACGGCAGCAACCAGATGGAGGTCTACACGGCCGGCGGGACGCCGAACGCATCGTGGGAGCCTTCGATCTCAGCCCTGAGTTCCACCCGGCTGGCCCCGGGCAGGACCTACACCCTGTGGGGCAAGCAGCTCGCCGGGCTGGACCAGGGAGCCGCCTACGGTGACGACGTCCAAAACAACACCAACTTCCCCCTGGTACGGATCACCAACTCCGCTACGGGCGTGGTGACCTACGCCCGGACCCACGACTGGACCTCGGTGTCGGTCAATCCCGGCACCAGGTCCTCCACCAAGTTCACCCTCCCGCAGGGCACGCCGGCGGGCACGAGCACGCTGGTCGTGGTAGCCAACGGAATCGCCTCACCGCCGTCGACGGTGACGATCCCCTAGGGGCCGGACACGGCAGTCGTTCCGCGCGAACGACGCCACTGGCTTTCCAGGCCCCGTCCCGAACGTTCGGGACGGGGCCTGGAACATCTCCGGGTCACCGCCGCGTCGCGTAAGAGCGGGTGCAGCCGCGCGACCGGCAGCGCGTCCAGCCCGGCCGCGGAGGGCCAGGTTAGCTTGACACTTCCTCCCGTCGCCGGTCATCGCCGGCTGTGGCGGGGATGGTGTTGTCGATGAGGACGGCGGCAATGGTGGCGGCGGCGGGGAAGGCGTCGGCGTTGAGTACCCGGGTGCGGGCCGCGGCGCCGTCGATGAGCAGCGCGAGCTGCTCGCCGAGCTGTTCAGGGTCGGCGGCGCCGGCTTCGCGGGCGACGTCGGCGAGCCGCGCGGCGACGGCTTTCTTGTAGTCGCGCGCGTACTGGGATGCGGGGTGCATGGGGTCGTGGAGTTCCACGGCGGCGGCGATGTAGGGGCACAGGGGGGCGGTGGGAGGGATGTCGAAGGCGGCGAGGAGCCGTTCGCGGGGCGTGAGGTCAGTGCGGTCGAACACGCCGGGCAGAACGGAGGGGTCGAACCGGCGCAGGTACTCGGCGACGAGTTCGTCCTTGCCGGTGAAGTGCTGGTAGGCCGTGCGCTTGGACACCTGGGCGGCCGCGCATAGCTGGTCCATGCCGGTGCGGTTGATGCCCTGCTCGCGGAACAGCTGCTGGGAAGCGCCGAGGATGCGCTCCCGGGCGCCCCGGCCACGGCGGCGGCCCTTGGGGCCCTTCTCCAACTCCGTCATGGGCCCATCGTACCCCCGATGGGTAACGACTGGTGTACATAGTTTGCGTCCCCGGCTGCCTGCCCGGTACCGTAAGCACACAGATCGGTGTACATAACTACCAGGGTAGGACATCACATGAGCAACATCAGCATCATCGGCACCGGGAACATGTCCCGCACTATCGGCACCCGGGCGATAGCGGGCGGCAACACCGTCGAGGTCATGGGCCGCGATCAGTCCAAGGCCGCTGACCTGGCCAAGACTCTCGGCGGCGGCGCCACGGCGGGAGAATGGGGCACCGCCCCGGCCGGGGACATCGTCATCGTGGCCCTGTTGTACGACGGTGTCGGGCCGGCCGTCGCCCAGTACGGAGACGCTCTCGCGGGCAAGGTCATCGTCGACATCAGCAATCCCTTCAATTCCACCTTCGACGGGCTAGCCCACCGCGAGGAGACCTCGATCGGTAACCAGTCAGGCCCCTTGTTGATCTGCGGTGTGTCGGTGCTGGCGTCCGCTTTGTGATCGTGGTTGGGTTCGGGGATGCCGGATCCGGAGCAGCCGTCGTATGAGGAACTGGCTGCCCGGAATG
>JALYVS010000269.1 GCA_030853115.1 Actinomycetota bacterium | reverse complement strand
GACCACCCCGGTACGCAGCGGGATCATCCTGACCCGCCGCCGCCTGGCCCTGGGCGCAGCCGATGCCGGGGTCGGCCACCGGATCGGCGAGCGCCGCTACACCCTGCGCGCCATGCTCGAGCAGGACCCGGCCGCCACGCTGACCTGGCTCAGCCAGGAAGCCCAGCGCTGGGAACGGCGGCACGCCCGCCGGGCGGCCGGCGACGTCGCGACCCGATGGTGGACCGCCCGCGCGGCGAGCACCGCCCTGTTCCTCCGGAACTCCGCCGCCGACGCCCGGACCAGCGCCAGCGCCCCAGCCGGTGACGGCGGTGACGGCTACGGCCAACAGGCAGCCCGCGGTCGGTAACGTCGAGGACGTCAGGGCATGCTGCCCGCTGCCCTCAGTTTCCTGCTTATCGTCGGCGCGTTCGGCGGGGCGGCGGCAGCATCTCGCTGCCCATCATGCTGCCCGCCCTGGCCTGCTAGGGGATCGCGACCCTGACCGCGTGGATCTACCTGCCCACCCACGCCCCTACCTCGATATCCCGCAGTACCGCTTCGCCGACTCTGTCATGGTCTGGGCGCTGCTGGCCGGACGGTCATCGGACTGGTCTCATCTGGGTACATCCGGCTCATCGGCTGGGTATCGCAACCCCGCGCCACCGGGCTCAAGGCGCTGTTCGCCCCCCCGTGCTGGCGTTCGGCATCCTCGGGGTGACCGGCATCCGGTACCCGCAGCTCTTCGGGAACGGCAAGGACATGGCCCACGACGCCTTCATCGGCGCGGGCGGCCTCGGCCTGCTGTTCGTCCTGTTCGCCCTGGAGCCCCTGGCGACCGCGCTGTGCCTCGGGAGCGGGGGCCTCCGGCGGCCTGTTCACGCTTGGCCACCTGATTGGCAGCCGCGCCTCCGCTAATCCGGGCAAAATCGAGGAGGTCGACAGCGACCGCAGTAATGCGCAGCCAGGTGCCACCTGGCCGGGTGGGCGTGCTCGGCTGAATGCCACGCTCCTTTATCCGGCCCTTGTGGCTGGAATTCTGGGAGGCGGGGCTGTCAGCGGTTCAGCCTGTTGAGATGGCCGGTGAGAGCACCGGCGACACGGTCGTGACGGTGCGGTCTCATCCCGGCGTTCTCCAGCCCGGCGGCCCAGGTATGCCTGAGGTCTTTCAAGGATCACGTGGTGACCGCCTTATTTCCGTAGGTAATGCAGTGATGCGTCGGCGAATGCGGGCTGGCGTCTGCTCGGTCACATCGGCCAGCCTTTGCAGGCCTGAAAGGAATCCGTCGCCACCGAAGTCCGGCAGGCGGCCCTTGAGTTCCGCGGACCGGACGAGCCGGCCTGTCTCAAGACGGATGACCGGCATCCCGCAACGGTCAGGCCCCGGCCCGGCGCATGGACAGCGCGGATTGGGGTCGGGGTGGATATTCTCGTCAGGGTTATCGGGAACTAGCTGTGTCACCACTTCGCTCGTCCAGCGTTCCTTGAGTGAGCGAGCCGACGGGCGGTCGCGAGATGGATAATGCCCATCAGTGCCGGCGCGAGCGTCATCCGCGGGTTGTGCTGGCGGATTCCCAGGGCCGAATCGCCGAGTTGGACGAGCCCGGCGACTACCAGGAGTTCCGGGCTGGGCCGCCCCTGCCGGGTGAGACCGGCAAGGAGCGGGATGGCGACTGCCCACGTACGTACAGCCGACGAGGCAGCCCAGAACCCGGCCGGTGAGCTCGGACTTTCCTCACGGCCGATGTAACCGGGGCGGGCGGCACCGAAAGCCGCGAAAGCGGCGGCGGCAAGGGTGCCTGCGGCGTTCAGGGCGATGAGCATCCTGGTATCTGCCGTAAGATTCCGCGCTCCCGTCTGGCGGTGGCGGCGTTTGCCTTCCGCTGCGGGAGCCCCCGGGCTCACGAGACCACCGGCACAAGCAGCCAGGACAGGGCATCCGGGCCGCTGTAGAGCGTGGCCCAGTCCGCAAAGGTGGCGTTGGGCCGGTCGTCGGAGTCGTTGTGGCGCCACTCCCCGGTGGCGAACGTGTCGCTGCCGCCGATGGTCAGCAGGAGGTGGCCTCCCGGCGGCACGACGAGACCAGCCGGCCATATTTCCACGTCGAGGGCGTACTGCTCGCCGGCGTGGACTTCGCAGGCGTGCCGGTGCGCGTGGACCGGGCTCCATTCCGTTGATGCCTGCTGGTCCAGATCGCGCTGCGACAGCCGGAGCCAGCCCAGCGCCGTGGAACTCACAGGGCGGCCGTCCTGGTCCACTGAGCGCACGGAGGCGAAGACATCGAGGTCGCCGGCCTGTGTCGAGACCTGCAGGTGAAGCGCAAGAGGTCCGACGACGTCGGTGCGTTCGCCGAAGGGCCGACTGCGGAAGGTCACGCCGGCCGACGTCGGCCAGTAGTCCGCGCGCGTCAAGGCGCCCGGCACCTCAGGGCCCATCGTGTGGTTATCTGCGTCGAGATGCAGCCGGGTCCAGCGGGTATCGTCCAAGGGCCAGGTGGTCGCGGTTCGGGTGGACCTCACTACCGGGTCCGGGCAGTTCGTAGGTCACAGGCGGTTGCGCCGTCCAGTCGTTTTCTACCCCTTTAAGGTAGTGGTCGAAGAACCGGAGCTGCATGGCCAGGCTGTTCTCGTCGAGGAACCGGTCGATTCCGGGGCCGTGGGCGTCCAGCAGCAGCAGCCATTTCTCCCGGCTGGCGGCGTGCCGGAAACCCTCGATGTTCCCGCGCAGGTGCAGGCCGACGGTGCCCCAGTTGCCGACCGACAGGAACGGCACGGTGACCCGTGACCAGTCGACGGCCCGGGACGCGCCCCAGTCATCGAACAGCGGGTGGGCGCGCGCTTCAGCGGGAAAATTTTCGCGCAGGCCTTCCAGTTCGGCGCGGCCGAGCTGGCCCGGCCCGGTCGAGCTTTCGCCGGTGAACGGACTAGGTACGCCGTCTTCGGAACCGTGCTGGTTGATGACCCACCGGAACCACCAGGCGTCGATGAACGTGTTACTGAGGATGCCGCCGTGGCGCAGCGCCTCCCGGTAGGCGTCCCCGGAACCGAACCACGGGATCACCGCGGCCAGATGCGGTGGCTGACGTTCAGCGACCCGCCACGCGGCCATAGCGTGGTAGGACGCGCCGAGTATCCCGACCTTGCCGGTGCACCACTGCTGGGCGGCGAGCCACTCGACTGCCTCGGCGAAGTCCAGCGACTCCCGCGGTGAGAACGGCGACCATGCTCCCGGTGATCGCCCCGTCCCCCTGGCATCGATGTGCACGACGGCGTAGCCATGCGGAGTCCACCGTTCGGGGTCGGGAACTTCCCAGGCGAGGTACCGGCCGGATGACCGGCCGAGTATCTCCGGGCGCGCCCGGGCGAGCTGTGCCCATAGGTCCGGATACGTGACGGACATCGGCAGATCCTTGCTGTAGGGCCCCATCGTCACGATCACGGGCACGTGCGCGGCCCCGGGCGGCCGGTAGACGTTCGCTCTCAGCGAGCCGCCGTCGGACACCGGTATCTCAACGTCCCACGCGATGTCCATAGCTACCCCGCTGTCGTCAGCGGCTCGCCCTGCCGGCGTCGTCACACCTCAGCCCTCGCTCTGTTAAGCGTTCGTATGACTGAGATGTTATCAGATAGGCTGATAAGTTTTCAGCGGGGCCAGGGCCACGCCGCGGGCTGCTGCTCCAGTGATCCCCCGAATTCCACCACCAGCGCTCTCGTCTGTGCTCGCATAGCCTGGTAACCGCTGTCGCCCAACGTTTCGTGCAGGCGCCGCTCCACCCTGCCGACCCGCTCGCTGGCTGTTCTCCACAGCCGCCGGCCCGGGGTCGTGAGGTCGGCCAGGAGTATGCGTTTGTGAACCGGGTGGGGGTGCCGTTCGAGCAACCCGGCGTCGATTAGCCCGGTTAGCATCGAGGCCATCGTCTGGGGCCGGACGTCGGCCCTTCGGGCCAGGTCTGCTCCCGACTGAGGGCCAGTGACCGCGATGGCATTGAGTGTGCCGAACTGCAACATGGTGATGCCGAGAGATTCGATCTCCCGATCGAGAGCCTTCGGCATCACTTGCCTCAGTTGCCATAGCTCGAAGATCAGTCGCTGCTCGTGCCGCATTATGCCTGCCGTTCCGCCGGATCCGTCGCTCCGTCTGATCTTCTTCCTAGCACGGACACCGCCAGCGGCGGTGTCCTCGATGATTGCGCCCACGTGATCTGTTACCGAACCGCGTTCGCCCTGACGAAGCAGAGCCCGACCGCCTCCCGGCAGGCCTGCATCCCTCAGCTCACCGGGGCATGGCACCACCCTGACCTGTCCTGGGGAGAACCTGTGAAGTTAGATGTGTAACATTTGGAATTGTCTGCTTTAACTGCTGTGGTCAGGCGCTGAGGAAGTTCTGGATGGTGACGTCTAGGGCGTCCTGGCGTACCGATGCATGCGGGCCCAGGACTGCGGCGAGTTGCGGGGCCAGTTCGCGAGCTGCTGCCGTCAGGGGTCCGGCTAGCTGCTCCAGCGCCTTGTCGGGGAGGCGGTGGTCGGGCCCGGCGATGGCCAGCGACCCCAGGGGATAGCCGTCGTCGGGCTCTAGGAGCGCCGCAGCGACGCCGGCGACGCCGGCGTGGTTCGCGTTGCGCGAGATGGCGTATCCGTCGGCGCGGATCCGGTCGAGTGCAGCAGCGTCCGGCCGGTGCTCGCCACGCGGCCGGGCTGCCAGCAGCGTACCGGCCTCGGCCGCGGGCAGCTGGGCCAGGATGACGGTGCCGCTGCACCCTGTGGTTAGCGGAGCGCGCTCGCCCAGGCGCACCACGTGCCGCAGGTCCCAGTTCGCCGGCTCGGCGCCCAGGACCAGGACGCGGTACGCACCGGAGCGCAGGTGGAGGGTCGCGGTACGCACCGGAGCGCAGGTGGAGGGTCGCGGTCTCCCTGGCGGTCTCGGCTAGCCGGTTCAGGACGGGCCGGGCGCGCTTGAGCAGCGCCGGGTGGGGCCCGATCAAGGTCGCCAGGCTGAGGCTGCGGCTGCGGCTGCCGACGCGGTACCCGGTGCGCCCGGCATGGTCGACGTAGCCGTCCTGCTCCAGGGCGTGCAGCACCCGGTAGGCCTTCATCTTCGTCAGTCCCGTGCGGGCGGCGACGGCGTCCAGCAGGGCCGGCTGCCGCATTCCGGCCAGGATCTCCAGGACGTGCAGCGCCCGCACCGCGCCGTCCGGGGCTCAGCGATGCTCCGGGCGGAATCCGTCACCGTATCCTCCGGTAGTTGCACGAAATGAAACTTCGGTTGCCTGGGATGTTAACTGGCGGAAAAGGTCGGAGCACGGCAGATGCCGGCATGGACGGCGCGGCTGGCGCTGGCCTCGTGTCCCGCTATCGGAGGTAGCCGCCTTTGTCTCGCACCCGGCAGATGTCGCTGATCGCGTTTTTGCAGGCGCAGAACTGCTCCAACTACGTCGGGTCCTGGCGGCATCCCGCGTCGGCGACGGATTTTCTCTCGCCGCGCTATTACCAGCGCATCGCCCGCACGCTGGAGGACGCTCGCTTCGACATGGCCTTCTTCGACGACCGGCTGGCGATGCCGGAGATCTACGGTGCCTCCTCGGACCTGGCGGTCGAGCACGGCATCCGGGCGGTGAAGATGGATCCGACCGCGGTGCTGATGGCGATGGCCATGGCCACGACGAACCTGGGCCTGGGGGCCACGTACTCCACCACGTACTACGAGCCTTTCCACGTCGCGCGGCTGTTCGCCACGCTGGACCAGATGAGCGGCGGCCGCGTCGCGTGGAACATCGTCGCCTCCCTGAACGACGCGGAAGCCGCGAACTTCGGCCGCAAGGTACACCTCGGGCACGACGAGCGCTACGACCGGGCCGACGAATTCCTGGAGGTCGTCACCCCGATGTGGACCTCCTAGGAAAGCGGCGCCCTGATCGCCGACACGGAATCCGGTCGCTTCGCCGACTCCGGGAAGGTGCACCCCACCCGGTACGACGGCAAGTACTTCAAGATCGCGGGAACTTTCACCGTGCCGCGCTCGGCGCAGGGTCACCCGGTACTGCTGCAGGCCGGGATGAGCGGGCGCGGCCTGGCGTTCGCCGGACGCTGGGCGGAGGTGGTATTCACCGCCTTCAGGAACCGCGACGCAGGCGTCAAGGTCTACCGGTCCATCCGGCAGGCCGTCGGCGACGCCGGCCGCGACCCGGAACTGGTGAAGGTCACCCCGGCGGTCGGCGTCATCGTGGCCGAGAGCCCCGAACAGGTGAAGCTGAAAGAGGCGCTGCTGCGCGGCTGTGCGTACGTCGCTCGGCGACATGCAGGTCGTCATGAACGCCCGTGAAACCGCTGAAGTGACGGCCATTTTGAGGCCGAGGCTCGTCATGCCGCATCATGCTCGAGCAGGACCCGCCCGCCACGCTGACCTGGCTCAGCCGGGAAGCTCAGCGCTGGGAGCGGCGGCACACCCGCCGGGTGGCCGGCGACGCCGCGACCCGATGGTGGACCGTCTGGACCGCCTGGACCCACGGGATCAGCTATTTCATCGAGCTGCTGGAACCTGCCGACCTGGCCGGTGCCGTGGTGACCTCCGTACCCTGCGGGCGAACCTGGACCGGCTGGTCAAGGACAAGGGCGGCGCGGACATACCACACCCGCCGAGACCTGCGCCTCCACGGCCTCGAGGTGGCCGGCCTCGTTAAACGGGCAAATTGGGTTGGTGACCGAAGACGAAGACATAGGCCGGCCGGTTCTGCGCATCGCCGCGCCAGACGACGCGGTGGCGCTGATGAAGCTGAAGCAGCGCCTGGATGAAGAGACCTCGTTCATGCTCTTGGAGGCGGACGAGCGGGACACCTCGACCCAGACTCTGGCTCGTCATCTGGAGGAAGTGAGCCAGTCGGAGAACTCAGTGGTAATCGTGGCCGGCCAGCACGGCGATCTGGATGGATACGTGGAGCTGGCCGGGGGAAGTTCCGGCGGAACCGGTTCACGACCCACGTCATCATCGGCGTCCTGGCCCGAGCGAGCGGTAAGGGTCTCGGCACTGGATTGCTGGAGGAGGCAAAGCGCTGGGCGGCCGCCCGCGGCCTGCATCGGATCGAGCTCAACGTGATGGCCCACAATCACCGGGTGATCGCCCTGTATGAGCGCGCGGGCTTCGTCCACGAAGGCCGCCGCGCGGACTACCTGCTGATCGACGGCAAGTTCCTCGACGAGCTGTATATGGCCATGATCCTGCCAGGCTCGTTATCACCGCGACCGTGATGACCACTCTCAGGCAGCTTTGCGCAAAGCTCAGGACGCCGTGGGGTTCGTGTCCGAGGGACTTGAACCAGCGCACCGCGGTGAGCGCGGCGGATGTCGTCGGCCGCTGGTCGGCCACGCTGGCTACCCATCGGAGCTCCCGTCTCATAACGGCGTCGGCTCCACCCCTAGGCTGAGCCGCTTCGCCTGGGTGGCGAGATACCGGCGTTCGGGGGCGCTGGTGGATAGCCGGGCCGCCTGTGCGTACGTCGCCGCCTCGGCCGGCTCGCCGGCCAGCTCTAGCAAGTGGGCTCGGGCGGCGAGCAGCCGGTGGTGCTTCGCCATCCGCTTGTCTTGCTGGAGGGTGTCCAGCAGATCAAGGCCTGCCCGGGGGCCGTGCACCAGGCCGGCCGCGACGGCCCGGTTGAGGGCGGTGAACGGGTTTGGCACGGTGAGTTCCAGCAGGTCGTAGAGTCCGAGAATCTGAGGCCAGTCGGTGTCGTCCATCGTCTCGGCCTCGTCGTGCACGGCGGCGATCGCTGCCTGCAGCTGATACGGGGCCGGTGCTGCCCTGGGCGAGGGCGGTAGTAATCAGCGTGGTGCCTTCATCGATCTTGGCCCGGTCCCAGCGAGAGCGGTCCTGCTCGGCGAGCGGCACCAGGCTAACCCCGTCCTGCGCCGTGCGCGCAGGACGGCGCGCGTCGGTGAGCAGCATGAGCGCGAGCAGGCCGGCCACCTCGGGCTCGTCCGGCAGCAGACGCCGCAGCCAGCGGGTGAGGCGGATGGCCTCGTCGGAGAGCGCAGGCACGGTGACCGCGTCACCGTCGGATGGGGTGTAGCCCTCGCTGAAGATGAGGTATAGCACGTGCAGCACGGGGGCGAGCCGGCCACGGACGCCCGCCGGCAGCGTGAAATCTTCTTGGTGCAGGGCCTGCTTGGCCCGGCTGATCCGCTGCGCCATGGTGGCGTCGGGCACCCCGAACGCCGCGGCGATCTGCGCCGTGGACAGGCCGCCGATCGCGCGCAGCGTGAGCGCGATCTGGCTCGGCGTGCTGATCGCCGGATGGCAGCAGCCAAAGAGCACGATGAGCGAGTCGCCCGTGCCCGGCGCCGCCACCGCGTCCGGCGCCGCAGCCGCGTCCGGCGC
>JALYVS010000032.1 GCA_030853115.1 Actinomycetota bacterium | reverse complement strand
ACTTCTTCTACCGGGGGCTCCGCGCCTCCCGGGCGATCTCCGCCAATGTCCGCGTGTCTGCCTCGACGTCCCCTACGTCACGTTCGACCTACTCGCTGCTGCTGGGAAAACCTCATTGCACTGTTGGCACACGTGGCTCGGTCCACGAACCGGTCCACGACCACTACGGCAAGCGCCTGCTATCAACTACGAGCGTTATGACGGCCCGCGCGCGTACCCGCCTAATTGATCTGTACTGGAATGACCCCTTCGGTCTGGTCTGTTGGAGACGCGCGGGAACCGGCGTTATGCGCGTGGCGAAACGCGCGCCGCTCTGCAGCCAGGAATACCTATCCGGCAGGGAAGATGGTCATTATGCCGCACGGCATCTGGAAAGGCGTTCACGTTGTGTGCTGGCGGTTCTGGCTGATCGCCGGCGGCCCGGGTGCGGTGTCCTTGCTGGATCGGGCACGTGCCGGTATCTCCGTGAGTACGGTGCCGGCGCCCTGGCCGCAGGGGTGAGGACGCGGGTCAGCGGAGCGTTACCCGGAGCCGGCCAGCAGCAGCCTGGGTAGCTCCGGGTAACGGTGAACTCCGGCTCCTGGGGCCGCGGATGAGTCAGGCTGGTCCCATGACGTCGAGGCGGCGGTTGCCGCGTGGCTGGTCCTATCCACTGAAGCCAGGGTGAAGTAGCGGCATCCCTGCCGGGTGTCGGCTCGGTGACCTGGAACGGCCGCCCGCAAGGGCGGCAGAGGACAGCTGCCTGCCCGGTCTTCTGGCTCGGCTGGAGTCCGGGGTCGGCAATGCCGCAGCCAGTGCTGACCGGGTGACTCGGTTCACGACCCAGTCCACGCGCGAGGTTTCTCATACCTGGCATGCTGTTAATTTAACTAACATCTAGTAGGCGTCTCGTCTGCATCCGTTACACACTCGTCGCTGTCCTAGCTATGCCTGGGACGATCAAGCTTGTATCTGCCGCCAGCGTCCGATTGCATCGGCCATTTTGGGTACGTCGTCCCACAAGGTAACCCAGACCTCGTCGTAATCGATGCGGTGGCAGGCATGTGCCGCGATGATCCTCATGCCCTTGACTTCCCGCTAGGGAATCTCAGGCATCGCCTTAATTACCTCATCTGGCAGCTTCGTGGCGATGTCCGATGACGGCCTCGCCCGCGAGGCGGAGCAGGCGCTCAGAATCCCAGCGCTGCTTTCCCAGGCTAACAAGCTCCGCGGCTGCATCTACCGCCTCGGCCAGATCTGCCAGAAGGTCGTCGACTGCCCTGGTCACAAATCCACGGCCTCGGCGCGAATATGCCCGTCCCGCGGCTTGAGCGCGCTCCGCGCGACGACGTCTACACCCACGCCCAAGAGTTCCTCAAGATCCTGGAACAAGCCGACGTGATCAAGGAGGGATGTACCTGGCTCGAAGTCCACGAGCAGATCCAGGTCGCTGTCCGAACGGGCCTCCCCCCTAGCGACAGAGCCGAACACAGCGATCCGATGAGCCCTGCGCTTCCGCGCAACGCGAAGGATCTCCGGGCGTCGGCGACGAAGTCCCTCTAGTGTCAGCGCATCATCCAGCACATGTCAATCGTATCGCGGCACGCCTCGACAACGCTTAGGACCGGGTTACAACCTCGAGCCGCTGGCAGTCGCTTGCCGAGCAGCAACCCTGAACACACGTGGGGCGGGTGGGGCTCGAACCCACGACCGGCGGATTATGAGTCCGCTGCTCTGACCGGCTGAGCTACCGCCCCGACACCGGTGCACATTACACCAGTGCTGGGCGGGCCGTCGACGCGGCTCAGGTCACGTCTGCTAGGGCTCCTCGGCCGGGTCCGGCGTAGGAGCCGGGTCCGGCGCGGAAGCCGGGTCCGCCTCCGGGGCCTGGTCCTCCGGGACCTGGTCCGGCTCCGGGGCCTGGTCCTGCTCCGGGGCCTGGTTCCGCTCCGGGGCCTGGTTTTCCGTGACTCCGGTCAGGGTTACCAGCAGGTGGTTGAGGCGGCCGACGAACGCGGCGGGTTCGGTGATCCGGGCCCCCAAGGTGAGGACGGCCTGGTCGAACAGGACGTGGGCCCATTCGGCGAGGCGCGAGTCGGCGGGCTCGGAATTGAGCCGCCGCACCAGCGGGTGCTGCGGGTTGATTTCGAGCACCGGCTGGCTGGGCAGGCCCGAACCGCGCAGGCGGCGGGCCAGGTTGATGTCGATCTCGGCTTCGTTGGCCACGATGCAGGTCGGCGACGTGGTCAGCCGGCTGCTCACCCGGACGTCGTAAGCTCGCCCGGCTAGGACCGCTTTCAGCTGGCTGACCAGCCCGGCGAACTCGGCGCTGGCTTGCTCCTTGGCGGCGGTCTCGTCCTCGTCCTCAAGCTCGCTGAGGTCACCGCTGCCCTGAGCGACGGACTGCAGGCGTTTGCCGTCGAAATCGCGCAGGCTGGACACGACCCAGTTGTCGATGCCCTCGCCGTCGCCCAGCAGCAGGACCTCGATGCCCTTCTTACGGAAAGTCTCCAGGTGCGGGCTGGCCTTCGCGGCGGCCAGGCCCGGCGCCAGCAGGTAGTAGATGTGCTGCTGGCCCTCCTTCATCCGGCCCGCGTAATCGGCCAGGGAAACGTCCGGCTCGTCGGAGCCGGACTTGGTGGAGGTGAAGCGCAGCAGCCGGGCGATCTCGTCCCGGTTCCCGAAGTCCTCGGCCAAGCCCTCCTTGAGAACGGCGCCGAACTCCGTCCAGAACGCGGCGTACTTTTCCGGCTCCTGCTCCGCGGTGTCGGCGAGCAGCCGCAGCACTTTCTTGGTCGCGTTGGACTGGATGTTGTCGACCACGCGGCTGCCCTGCAGCAGCTCGCGGGAGACGTTGAGCGGCAGGTCGCTGGAGTCGATCACCCCCCGGATGAACCGCAGGTACTGCGGCATCAGCTGGCCGGAGTCCTCCAGCACGAAGACCCGCCTGATATGCAGCTTGATACCGCGGCCGGCTTGCGGCATCCACAGGTCGAAGGGCGCGCGGGACGGGATGAACAGCAGGAGCGTGTACTCGTAGGTCCCCTCGATCTTGCTGTGTACCCAGGCCAGCGGGTCGGTGAAGTCGCCGGCCACGTGCTGGTAGAAGTCTTTGTAGTCCTGCTCGGTCAGCTCGTTCTTGGGCCGCGTCCACAGCGCCGACGCCTGGTTGACTGGCGTATCGACTGGTGATTCCGGGCTGGCCTGGTCCCCGGTGCCATCCGCGGGCTCGGCTGGCATCACGATGGGCAAGCTGATGTGGTCAGAGTATTTCTTGATGATGGCGCGCAACCGGAAGCCGTTTAGCAGGTCGTCCTCACCTTCGCGCAGGTGCAGCACGATGGTGGTGCCGCGGGACGGCTGCTCCACGGTCTCCAGCGTGTACTCACCCCGGCCGTCCGACTCCCAGCGGACGCCCTCGGCCGCGGTCAGCCCTGACCGGCGGGTGGTCAGCGTGACTTGGTCGGCCACCACGAACGATGAGTAGAAACCCACGCCGAACTGCCCGATGAGGGAGGCGTCCTTGCGCTGGTCGCCGGTCAGGGCCTGCAGGAACTCGCGGGTGCCAGACTTGGCGATGGTGCCGATGTTCTCGATGACCTCCTCGCGGCTCATGCCGATCCCGTTGTCGGCGACCGTGATCGTCCGCGCGCTGGAGTCGTAGCTGACCCGGATCTGCAGCGGGCCGTCGGCGTCGGGGAGCTCGGACCGGGAAAGCAACTCCAGGCGGAGCCGGTCGATGGCATCCGAGGCGTTCGAAATCAGCTCACGCAGGAAGATTTCCTTATTGCTGTAGAGCGAATGGATCATCAGGTCCAGGATCTGGACTACTTCCGCCTGGAAGCTGAAGCTCTCCTGCTCGGTCTGCGCGCTCACGCCTGTCTCCACTCGTCCCGGAGGCCTAATTTGCTCCGTGGGAACTCTAGATCAGACCGGCGGCAGATGCACACCGCGGATTGCGGTGGGTCATTGGCGCGCCGCGACCCACCGTCTTCTACGGCTGGACGCCAGGCGCATCCTTCTTGCGAGGTGACTCATCCGGCGCTCGATCGAGTTCCTTCGCGCGCGAGCCTGCCCCGCGATCCTGGGTCAGAAACGCCCGGCGGTCTGCATCGACATGGCGTGCTCGACCAGCGTGACCAGGGTGGCCTTGGTCGACTCCCGGTTCCGCGCGTCACAAGGAATCACCGGGACGTCCGGGGAGATGGCCAGCGCCTCACTGACGTCCCGGGACCGGTGCGGGAACTGCCCGTGGAAGCCGTTGATCCCGATCACGAACGGCAGCCCGGACGCTTCGAAATAGTCCACCGCGGGGAAGGAGTCCGCCAGCCGCCGGGTATCGACCAGCACCACAGCGCCGATCGCTCCCTGAATC
This sequence comes from Actinomycetota bacterium, assembly GCA_030853115.1. Classification (GTDB taxonomy): domain Bacteria; phylum Actinomycetota; class Actinomycetes; order Streptosporangiales; family Streptosporangiaceae; genus Palsa-504. The sequence continues at coordinate 20,572 of JALYVS010000032.1, read as the reverse complement.
AGGTCATCCCACATGAACCAGAACCGGTGCTGACCCGGCGTCCCGAACATGTAGAGCACGAGGTCCTTATCCAGCGTGATCCGCCCGAAGTCCATCGCTACCGTGGTGGTGGACTTGTCCGGTACGTACGACAAGTCGTCGACATCGGTGCTGGCCTCGGTCATCACCGCTTCGGTCGTCAGCGGGGTGATCTCTGACACCGAGCCGACGAATGTCGTCTTGCCGACACCGAAGCCGCCGGCCACAACGATCTTGACCGACGTCATCGCGGAGGGCGCGTCGGACCTCGGCTGGGCGACGCTAGATCTTACGGAGTCCACTAAGCACCCTTTCGAGCAAGTTGAGGTCCGGACGGCCCTCAGAATCATCGCGCTGATGGATCCGGACCAGACCGTCTGCGCCCATGTCCGCGATGAGAATCCTGGCTACACCTAGCGGCAGTCGCAGCACCGCCGATACCTCCGCCACGGACCGCCAGTCCCGGCAGAACTGCAGGATGGCCTGACATTCCGGCGCTAGGACCGATAGGTCCCGAGGCTCCAGAACGGTGGCCGTGACCAGCGCCTCAATAGCGAGCTGGTATCTCGGCTGCGTTCGGCCGCCGGTTACGGTATACGGCCGGACAAGCCTGGTCGTGCCGTCCTCGTCAGCCCCGAAGGTGGCGAAACCAGAACGGCCTGGTCCCGGCCCTTCATCCGATAGCCCGGCCCGGCCTTGCCAGGAACCAGGCAAGCCCACAAACGGCGGCCGGTCGTCACCTCGCCCTTGGCCAGCCACTGAAACCTCCGGTCACCGTCGTCCGTCACCTGGGGTGGCTGATTGCATGACACCACGGGTGGCCGGGGTCAGTACCCGTCCGGCCCGCTCGACCAGCAGGGTCATCTCGTAAGCCACCAAGCCGAGATCGCAGGTGGACGCGGCGAGCACAGCCAGGCTTGAGCCGTTGCTGATCGCCATGATCACCAGCACACCACGCTGCATTTCAACTACAGTCTGCACCACCGCGCCGCCCTCGAAAACCCGCGACGCACCCTGAGTCAAGCTCGTCAGCCCCGATGTCACCGCGGCCAGCTGATCAGCCCTTTCCTGCGGAAATCCGGCACTAAAGGCCAGCGGCAGGCCGTCCGAGGACACCACCACCGCGTGAGCCACATCCGGCACCCGCTCGACGAAGTTAGTGATCAGCCAGTTGAGATCCTGCGCCGGGCGTCCTGGCGTGCTCATGCGCACTCCTCTCGTCGCCCGTTCATGCAGGTTTCTCCTCCTAGTGTCGCAGTGCCTGGGCCTTGGAAATTCATCGGTCCTAGGACTCCTCGGTCTGGGGTGGTGAAGCGGCGCGACCCTCGCGCACGCCCCGCTGGAAGCTGGCCATCCGGTTACGGGCCGCGTCCGGTGACCGCACCGGCGCTTCGGTTACTGATTCCTGGCTTCCCTGATCGCCGTTACCGCCGACCGATCCAGGCACCAGGTTAGCCCTCGGCACCCGCCGGGGCAGCCCAGCCTGTGTCTTCGCGCCGGCCGCCGGCTCGGCCGCCGCCTGAGCCGCGCGCATGCCCTCGTCGGCGGGTGAAGTCCACGAGCCTTGCGTCGCCGAGGGCACCGAGGCTGATCCCGGGGCGGCCTGGGGCCCCTGAGTCCGCGCCCCGGCGGTGAGAGGCTGCCCGCTCTGGCGGAACCAGTCTGACTCGAGCGAGTCGAAAATCGGCAGCCGGTGCTGGTGCTGGGCGCCGGGCGGGACCGTCACCCGTGAGTCGGCGCCCGTGTCGTCGGCGCCGGTACCAGTGTCGATCCCGGACGGGCGAGCAGGCCCGTTCGTCCCGTTGATTCCATTGGTGCCGTTCGTCACGCTGCCCGCGTCGGACGCGCGTGGCCCGTCAGTGCCGTAAAGGTCCTGGCTGCCATTACCAAACTGTGGCCCCTGCGAGCTGAGCCCGGTAAACGCGGGCAGCCGGGTGGGTGCGCCCGGAGCCGCGGGGGTCCTGGGCTCGGGGCCGTCAACCGCCCCGTTGCCGTTCGCGGGCGCGGCGGCGTGGCCGTTGCGCACCGGGAGAGCCGGTGTCGGTACTGACGGTTCGTCCCGGTCGCTCCAGTTTCCGCCCATGTCCCAGCCGTTGCGCGCCGCCGCCAGACCACCGTCGCCCAGGCCCCCGCCGGCTGCCGGGACGCTCTGAGGGCCCGTGCCGGGTCCTGGCGGAACCTGCGGCCTTGACGGAGCCTGCGACGTCTGGGGGGGCGTCGTGGCCCGGGGGGACGGCGAGGTCTGGCTGCCCGCGGCCGACGTGGCCGCCCCGGTGACGGGGGTGAAGGACGGGGCCGCTGGCTGAGCCGAGGCAGGAGCGGGAGTCGGTGAGAACCTCGGTATCCGGGCGGCCGCTGTGGCCTGCGAGGCGGCAGTCTGGGTGGGCGCCGACAGCGACGGCGTGGGGCCGAAGTCGTCCGCCTCGAACCGGCGCAGCCGGCCGAGCGGGGCCGCGGCCTCAGGCGCCGCCACCGTATCCGGCAGCCAGATCAGCGCGGTCAGGCCACCGGCCTGGGCGTGCCGCAGCCGGACCCGGACGCCGTGCCTGGCCGCCAAGCGGCCGACCACGAACAGGCCCATCCGCCGGGACACCGCGACATCGACCACCGGCGGATTGTCCAGCCGCCAGTTGGCGTGCGACATCTCCTGGTCCGAGACCCCTACGCCATTGTCAGTGATGTCCAGGAGCACGCCGCCGCTGGACAGCGGCTGGCCGGAGACGTATACCTGGGTGTCCTCCGGCGAGAACGTAGTCGCGTTCTCCACGATCTCCGCGACCAGGTGCACCACGTCGTTGACAGCCTGGCCGACCACGACGATCCCGGGCTGCACGTTCAGCACGACCCGCTCGTACTGCTCGATCTCCGAGATCGCCGCACGGAGGACGTCGACCAGGGCGACCGGCTGGCTCCACCGCCTGGTCACCTCATGACCCGCCAGGACCAGGAGGTTCTCTGAGTTGCGGCGCATACGGGTGGCCAGGTGGTCCAGCCGGAACAAGCTGCTGAGCCGGCCAGAATCCTGCTCGCTCTGCTCAAGTGAGTCGATCAACGACAGCTGCCGCTCGATCAGCGACTGGCTGCGCCGGGACAGGTTGATGAACATCGCGTTCAGGTTGCCGCGCAGCATGGCCTCGTCCGCCGCGAGCCGGACCGCCTCACGGTGGACCTGGTCGAAGGCTCGCGCGACTTCACCGATCTCGTCGGTCGACGTGACCCCGATCGGCTCGATGTCGACGCTCTCGTCCGCGCCCTCGCTCTGGCTCAGCCGGCGCACCATCTCCGGCAGCCGGTGACCGGCTACGTCCAGCGCGTCGCTGCGCAGCTTGCGTAGCGGGCGGATCAGCGAACGGGCCACGATCGCCGAGACCAGCGCGACCAGGAGCAGCAGCAGCAGCGTCACCAGGCTGACGACCAGCAGGCGCGTGCTGGCATTATTCCTGGACGTATTGGCCAGCGTGAAGACGTTGCCGGTCAGTTCGTCGGCGACCTGCCGCACCTTGCCGACGGTAAATGACATGTCGTGGTTCACGTTTGCCGTGGATAGGCTGTGCGCATTCTGCGAGGTGAGCGGGTGCGCCGCGGACGCGCTGGGAAGCAGCGACAGTGCGAGTGATTCCTCGTGGCCGGCTGCAACGACCGGCGGCGCGGTCACCGCGTCGGTGTAGTTCTGCTGCTCGGCGAGATCTACGGAGGCGTTGAAGTTGGTCAGATCCACCGCTTCCTGCCGCTGTGCCAGCTGGAGGCTGGCATCGTCGTCGGGCGACAGCGACGGCTGCGGCAAACTGACCGCCTTCAGCAAGATGGCCCGCTGAGCCGACTTGGAGTCTTGGACCTGGAGCAGTGCGCCCAGGGCGATGACGTCGCGCCGGAGATCGGTACTGCTGGCCTCGTTCCCGACGACGCTGGTGAAGGTGGTCGCGGGCTGGATGACGTTAACGGTGTACACCTGCATGATGGCCGCTGAGGGGAACAGCGGGTCCGCTACCGCCTCGCGGATGAACGGCAGGGTTTCCGCGCCCACCTGTACCGCGTTCAGCGCCTGCACCGCGACCGGCTGATAGCCGCTTCCGGCCGTGATGCCATCGGCCAAAGCGGTGACCTGCGCGGCGGCGCTATCGGTGACACGCCGTGCGGTCCTCAGCCGGGCAGAAAAGCCACCGCTGTTCGCAGTGAAGGCGACTGAATAGTCGCGTTCATCTTCCACGGCCTGGATGTACTTAGTCACCGCGCTGTTGAGCTGGGCGAGACGCTGAACACGACCGGTCGAATGCCAGTTGCTGACGTCCCCGTTGATGGTCACCGCACCGAGCACCGCCGCGGTCAGCAACGGAACCGCGATCAAGGCGGCCAGCCGCCACCGGACGCGCCAGTTCCTCAGGGCGAACCGCGACCAGGCCGAACCGGGCTGTCTCGCACGCGAAGAGGTGGTCCCGGCCAATTCGGCCGGGGGCTCCATCGGAGGCTGGGCGACGACCACGGGCGTCTGGCCGCCGGAAGCGGCCGGGGCGACGACGGGCTGCAGTCCCTTGCGCGCCCCGTCCCGCCCGCCGGCATCCGAGCCGTTACCCGCGGCGCTTGCGCCCGTAGGAGGCACCGAACCCCGCCGGCCGGCTGGTCCTCCGCTGACGGCCCCGGCCGTCGGGTCGCCGAGATTCGTCACCGGTCGTTTACGCACTACGTTCGCACCTCGCATCGGCAAGCCTGAGCTAGCGCACATGCCCTGCTGAAGCGGCGCAAGCCACCCTCCATACGTATCCTCTTTCCCTTCGCAACGATGGCCGCTGCTCGGGTCAATAGGGCGGCCGAGCCACGCTCTCGCGTCACAAACGGGTAAGGACATATAATCATCTTCTGGGTGGCCGCCACGGGGCATTCGCCAGTAAACCGGCGAGATCTTCGCCGAAAAGGCTGACCGCGCCGACCGACATGGCTGGGATCAGCCGCACGAGGCTAGCACATTTGTGGTCGTATAGTTACTCTTCGTATTGCCTTCCGTGGGCCACGTCACTCCGGTGAGCAACGTCGGCGACCCGGCCGCCAGCCCGGCGGGTAGGACGATCGGCCGTCTCCCGCCGAGTCAGGTTACCGGCCTGTCCGCGGAGCGGCGCGGGCACCAGCGGCAAGCGCCAGCTAATCAGTGCGCTGACGATAATTCAGCCGGTTATTACCTCATTAGGATCACCCTGAAAGGGCGTGTTCGTTACGCAAGGACTAAGCCCCGAACCCGCACGTACCCGAAATCGTATGACGCAGGCGTAGGCGCGGACGTCAAGGTTCGCGACACGCCAGCCCTGATACGTGATCCGGCTCGCGAGCCTGCTGCGGTCAGCCCTCGTCGTGACCGGCCTGGTGTAGTCCGGCGGCGGTGATGGCCGGGCCGGTCATGGCCTGGGGCAGGTGCCGGTCCGGCGCGGCGGGCGGCAGGGTGCGGGCGGACCGGCCGAGGAACAGTTCGCCAAAGTCGGCCCGGGCACGCAGCGCCTCGGGTGCGTCGTTCAGTTCGACCCGGCCGGCGACCAGGACGTAGCACCAGTCGGCGATCTGCATGGCCTGGTGTGCGCGCTGCTCGACGAGCAGGACGGTCACGCCGGCCCGGGCAAGTGAGGTGACGTGGTCATCAAGGATGCTCCGGGCCAGGATCGGCGACAGCCCCGCGGTGGGTTCGTCGAGGATGAGGAGCTTCGGCGAGCTGATCAGGGAGCGGCCGATGCCGAGGAGTTTCCGTTCGCCGCCGCTGAGAAGTTTGCCGCTGCGCTTAAGTAGCGGCATGAGGGAGGGGAAGGTCTGCAGCACGTAGTCGATCCGGGCACTGACCTGAGCTTTCGGCAGCAGGTAGCCTCCCATTTCCAGGTTTTCCCGGACGGTAAGGGTCGCGAAGATGTCATTGTGCTGCGGGACGTAGCCCAGGCCGCCCTTGGTCAGGGCATTGCCGCTGGCCGCGGTGACGTCATGTCCGTCGAGATGGACCTGCCCGGCCCGGGGTCTCAGCCGTCCGGTAAGGCACTTGAGTAGTGTCGATTTGCCGGACCCGTTGGGGCCGATCACGGTTACTATCTCACCTTTGGCGACGGTCAGCGAGATGTCGTTGATGATCGGCGCGGCGTCGTAGCCGGCGGTCAGGCCGTGGACGGTCAGGTACGCGGTGTCCGGGCGGCGGCTCTCAGTTGAGGTAGGCATCGAGCACCCTTTGGTCGGATCGGATCTGCTCCATGGTTCCCTCGGCGAGGACTTCGCCTTGTGCCATCACGATGACCGGGTCGCACAGCCGGTCGATGACCGCCATCTCGTGCTCGACCATCAACATGGTCAGCCCGTCTTGCTGCAGCTGGAGCAGGTAGCCCTCGATTCGCTCGCCGAGGGCGGGGTTGACCCCCGCCATCGGCTCGTCGAGCAGAAGGATCTCCGGCTCGGTCATGAGCGCGCGCATGATCTCGAGCAGCCGCCGCTGGCCGCCGCTGAGGCTCCCGGCGAGCTCATTCGCCATCCGGGCCATGTCGAAGCGGGCCATGAGGTCAGCGGCGGACGCGATCAGGCTTTCCTGCTCGGCGCGCCAGTAGCGGCGGCCGAGCAGCGCGCCACGCAGGGTGTCTCCGCGCTGCCCGTACCGGGCGGTGAGCAGGTTCTCCGTAACGGTCATCCCGGAGAAGTCGCTGGACTGCTGGAAGGTCCTGGCCAGTCCGCGCCGCGCGATCTTGTGGCTAGGCCAGCCGGCCACGTTGGTGCCGTTGAGCAGCACCGAACCCCGACTCGGCTTGATCGCGCCCGCTATCATGCCCAGCGCGGTGGATTTGCCGGCGCCATTCGGGCCGATAAGGCCGGTGATGCGGCCCCGCGGCACATCGAAGGACACCCCGGCTACGGCGTGGACGCCGCCGTAGCTCCTGGCCAGATCATCGACCCGCAGCAGCGCTGCCTGCGCGGCCGGTGTCGCCCGCTGTCGCTGCACGGAGGTCATCGGGTCTCGGCCGTTTTCTCGTAGCCGACGGGTCCCTGCGCCCCGGTCCGGGCCTGCTGCAGGCCGGGCAGCTGAATGATCCGCCTGCGCTCGGGCAGCACGCCGCGCGGCCGGAACCACACGAAGATCAGCGTCAGGAGCCCGACGGCGACCCACTGGAGCGCGTCGATGAGCCCGGGGGGGCCGAACTGGGGCAAGAAGCGACTGCCTTCCAGGAACGCGACGGGTACCAGCAGCGCACCCAGCGCGGCGCCGGCGTTGTTGGCCGTACCGCCGACGATCAGCGCGGTGAAGAAGACGAAGGTCTCCTGGTAGAGCCAGCCGCCGGGGGACCAGGCGCTGATGAACTCCACCAGCACGGCCCCGCTGATCCCGGCAATCACGCCGCCGACGACGAACGAGGTCATGCGCAGTCCGGTCACGTTCTTGCCCAGCGCGGCGGCGCCCTGCTCGTGGTCGCGTACGGCACGAAGCGACCGGCCGAGCGGGGCGCTGGCGATCCGCCGTACGAACGCGTAGACGATCAGGCAGATAACAGCGGTCAGGCCGACGTAGAACCACCGGTACCCGACTAGCGAGAGGTTCAGGACGGTGCTCAGCGGCTGGGGGATGATCGACAGCCCGGCCGGCCCGTTGAACAGGCCCACGTCGTCGGTGACCACGGCGGTGGCGATCAGGGAGATGACCAGGAAGACCATCGCCTGGTAGTCGCTTCGCAGCCGGCGCAGCGTGATCGCGCCGGCGACCGCCGACAGCAGGCCGCCCGCGATCCCGCCGGCGATAACCGGGAGCGGGAACGGCAGGCTCGCGCCGCCGATGTATTGCTGGAAACTGCCGGCGGTGTGCGGCCCCAGGGTCAGCACGGCGGCGACGTACGCGCCGGCGGACTGGTAGACGATGAAGGAGAAGTTCAGGATCCCGGTGTAGCCGTATTGCAGGTTCAGGCCCCAGCAGGCCATCACGTTGACCCCGAGGTAGACCAGCACGGTGGAGAGGTAGAACGACCACGCGAGGCTCATGCGGCGACCTCCTTCTGGCTGGCGACCTCAGCGAAGATTCCCTGCGGGCGGATCAGAAGCACCACGATGAGTACTCCGAACGCCACGACATCTTTGTAGGTCGGGCTGAAGTAGGTGGCGGTCAGCTCGGTGGCGAGCCCGATGACCAGCGCGCCCAGCATCGCCCCGTACGGGTGGCCGACCCCGCCTAGCACCGCGGCGGCGATGACCGGGACCAGGAACGCCGAGCCGGTGGTGGAGTCGAAGCTGCCCAGCTCGGTCACCAGCGCGACCCCGGCCAGCCCGCACAGCAGCCCGGACAGCAGCCAGGCGCCGTCGATGACCCGGCGCGTCTGCACGCCGCAGTTGCGGGCCAGCTCGGGGTCGCTGGCCGTGGCGCGCATGGCCTTGCCCAGCCGGGTGTACCTGAGCAGTCCGTGCAACGCGGCCAGCGCGACGGCGGCGATCGCGGTCAGGGCGAGCTGACTGGCGGTGAACACCATGCCCAGCACGCGCACCGTGGTGCCGGCGGAGATGTGCGCGCTGAAGAAGTTCGACCCGAAGATCGCCTGCAGGCCGTTCTGCAGGATCAGGCTCACCGCGATCGTGATGATGATCATCGTGAACAGCCGGGCACCGCGGCGGATGAACGGCGTATACAGAAACCGGTTCAGCAGGACGGACAGCACGGCACCGGACAGGCCGCCGAACACCATTCCCCACCACGGGTTGAGCCCGGCCGAGTAGCTCAGGTAGGCCACGAACGCCGACGCGGTCATGACATCGCCGTAGGCCAGGTTGAGGATGTTGGTCACCCCGAACTGGACGGTGAACCCGACCGCCGCCAGCGCCATCACCGCAGCGGTAACGATCCCGAAACCGATAGCGTGCAGGAACATGCTCTGGCTCCCTTCCGGTCGGGGGCCCCTGCCGGTGACGGCCGGACGCCCGGGCCCCCGTGCGCCGGGGCCCGGGCGCGGCCGCTTACTTGATCAGAGGTGCGAGGTCGGCGGCCGTGATCTGGCTCACCAGGTTGAGGTTCCCGTTCGACTGGTAGTCCGCGATCTCGAAGCCGCCGCTGGAGTTGTGCCACTGGTTGAAGGCGATGATGCCCGCGGCGCCGACGTAATCGATCGTCTTGCCGGCGTGCAGCGCCGCGACGCCATCAGCGTACGAATGCACCGTCACTGCCCCCGAGGAGGCCGTGGAGACCGTCGGGATGAACTTATCCCATACGGCCGGGCTGGTGCTCTTCGCCGCGGTCGCGGCCAGCGCCATGACGATGACCCCGTCGTAGTCCGTCATCGTGTACGAGTCGGTGCTCCACAGCGCCGGCTTGGGCACCGACTTCGAGGCCAGCAGGTTCTTGTTGTAGACCTGCCACCCGGACCCGGTCGGGGGGGCGTAGGGCTGCTCAGCCACGAAGTACTGGCTCAGCGCCGTCTTGCCGATCGCCCCGGACACCGCGGTCAGCCAGGCCGGCTGAATCGTCGCGTCGGTGCCGATGACCGGGATCAGGTGACCTAGCTGCTGCAGCTCGGACAGGAACGTCGCATCGGCCAGCGGCGAGGCTTCGGTAAAAATGACCTGCGGCTTGGCCGCGATGAGCTGCTCGACCTCCGGCTGATAGGAGGTCTGGCCCAGGGTGATCTTCTCGTTGAGGACTATCTTCCCGCCCAGTGCGGTGTAGCCGCTTACCAGCGTCGGCACGCCGGCCTGCGAGCCGATGTCGTTGCCGAAGACCGCCGCGGCCCGCAGATAGCCCTTGTTCTTGGCGTACAGCGCCATGGCGTAGCCCCGGTAGTCGTCCGCGGGGAACATACGCCAGAAATACGGCAGCTTGGTCTGGTCGAACGACGCCTCACCGGTGTCGGCGAACATCGGGACCTTGGCCGCGTTGATCAGCGGGGCGGTCGCGTCCGCCTCATCCGAGCTCGGGCCCAGCACGCCGAACAGGTGTGACGTGGTCGCCAGCATCTTCGCCGCGCCGCTGACCGCGTCGGCCGGGTCGCCGCGCGTGTCCACGTTCGAGCAGGCTATCTTGTCGGTCAGCACGCCGCCTGCCGCGTTTACCGCGGTCGCCGCGGCTTGACAGCCCGCCGCCATCTCCGGCCCGAACGCCCCGTCCGGTCCGGTGAACGGGTTGAACGCCGCGACCGTGAGAGTGGCGTTCTTCGTCGTCCCCCCAGCCTGCGAGGAGGAGGAGGACGCGCACGCCGTCGTCGCTGAAACGGCCAGGACAACAGCCGTAGCGACCAGCGCGTGAGCGCGGGCACGACGGGATCTCCGAGAAGGCATGTGCGGATGCTCGCATTCCGTTCGTATATAAGTCAAGGTTCTTCCTCAAATGAGACCGACGGTTGTATATAGGAACGCACTCTGGCAAACTCGGCACCGGGCCCGCTCGCACGCCTGACAGATTAGCTCAGGATGCCGACGATAAACCGTAGGGTTCAGACGATATGTGCGGTAGGGCACGCCGCAAACCGTTTGGCCGAAAACGGAGGGTTATGAGCACGTCGGTTGTCCGGGCGGCGCGAATCCTCGACCGGCTGGCACACAGCAAGACGCCGATGACGCTCGCCGAGATCGCCAGCGAGCTTCGCATACCCAAGAGCACCGCCTACGCCATCCTGCGCGACCTGGCTAGCGAATCCTTCGTGACCGTGTCCTCGCCGCCCGCCTACTCGATCGGCCTGAAGGCGTTCGAGGTCGGCTCGGCGCACCTGCGGGCCTCCGGCATCGCCGGCGCCGTGGCCCCTGAACTCGCCCGCCTGACCCTCGCCCTGAACATCACCTCGCACTACGCGGTCCTCGATGGCACCGAAGTCCTTTACCTGTGCAAGGAGGACCCGCCCAGGCTGGGGATCCAGCTCGCAAGCGCGATCGGCGCCCGCCTTCCGTCCCATCTGACCGCCGTCGGCAAGGCCTGCCTCGCCTGGCTGGACGCCGACCGCCTGCCCGGCCACGTCGAACTGGCCACCCGGGGAGCCGACGGGCAGATGACCTCCCTGCCCGACCTCACCGCCGAACTCGCCCGGGTCCGCGAGCAAGGCTTCGCCACCGATGACGGCGGCGCCGCCGCCGGTATCGAGTGCGTCGCCGCACCCGTATTCGGCCTCACCGGGCCCAAAGGCGCCATCGGCGTGAGCCTGCTGCGCGGCTCCGCCCCTTCCCTCGACCCGGTCGCGGACGACGTCAAGATGGCCGCCGTCCGCGCGACCATCGCGCTCGGCGGGACCACACCCAGCCGCCATGTCCTCCCGCGCGACGACCAGGCCGATCAAACCAGCGTGGCCCGCCGGTAGTTTTCCGGCTACCTGGGGTCCGCTCCCCCGCCTTGAGGCGGGCCGGGGTGCGGATGACGCCGGGGCTATCTGACCCGCCGCCCGGCTCGGTGAGGCCAACGGCCGCCAGCCGCTCGCCCGGGTACAGCGCGGGCAGCCGGCGCTGGCGCTATTTGCCGGTCGTGAGCTGCTAACTAGCCATGCGAACACCTTCGCACAGCGCGCTGCGAACCTCCCGCTCGCGGCGGTAGTCTAACCTAGGCCGAATACCCAAACCTGAGAGCGAGAACATGGCCAGCCTGAGCTGTCCTGATTGCGGCGTCAAGGTCCAGCCGGAAGATCTGATCTGCTTCCGGTGCGGTGCGAACCTGCCGCATACCGCGGAGCCTGACGATGACCTGCCGACGCCGACAATATCGCAGAAGTTCGTCGCGGCCGGGTCCGATCCTGCGGCCTTCTGCCCGAACTGCGGCGCAGCGGTATCCGACGCGGCCGACGTGGTCTGCCCGAGCTGCGGAGACCCGCTGCCGACCGGCCGGCGGCGGCGCATTTCGCCCGTGGTCATGCGGATCACCTTCCCCACCGGCAACGTGGACATCCCGGCGGGCACCTCGGTCCTGCTCGGCAGGGATCCGGCCGAGTCCCTGGTCGCCGCGGCCTTCGCCCGTTTCGACAACGTGTCGCGGCGGCACGCCACCGTCCAGGTCGACGACTTCGGGCACGCTTCGATCACAGATGAGAACTCGACCAACGGCACCTACGTCAACGACGACCGGATGCTGCCAGGCAATGAGGTCCGGCTGGTCGACGGGGACCGGGTGCGGCTGGGCGCGGACGTGACCGGCGACGTGTCCTTGCCGCAGGCCGAGCAGGACCCCTCCGGGCTCAGCCGCAACGGCATGGCCTGACACCCCGGCGGGCCGGATACCCGGCGAAGCCTAAACGGAGGCTGCCTCTTAGATTCGTATGATGGTCTCAGCGCTCCGCTGGGGTGATCAGCTGACGATTCGGAGGCCTGGCGTTGCCGCATGTCATGCTGTCATGGCAGTACGCCATCGCCACTGCCGCCGTGCTGGCGATCGGGGCGGCGGCGGTCAGGGTGCGGTGGGGTCGGCGGATCGGCGTGGTCACCGAGGCCGCGTTGCTGTTCGCGTTGTACGGGCTGTGGCAGTTCGCCGCCTCGTTCACGGTGATGAGCCAGGCCGGGGCACTGGGACGAGGCCGCTGGGTGTGGCACGCCGAACGGGTGGCGCACCTTCCCACCGAGGCGAGCGTGCAGCGCCTCTTCCTGCCCCATCCGGTGCTTGTGCAGGCCTTCGACCTGTACTACGACATCTTGCACTTCCCGATGCTGGGCGCCTGCCTGATCTGGCTTTACCTCCAGCACCGGGGTTCCTACCCGGCGATCAGGAACACCGTGGCCTTGTTCACTGGGGCCAGCCTGCTGATCCAGCTGATCCCGGTGGCGCCGCCGCGGCTGCTGGCCGGCACCGGCCTGGTCGACACCGCCGCGCGTTACGGCCAGTCGGTCTACTCCTGGCACGGCGGCTTCAACGCGGACCAGTACTCGGCCATGCCGTCGGTCCACGTCGGGTGGGCGCTCATCGTGGCCGTCGCGGTGATCACCGCGTCGGGCAGCCGGTGGCGCTGGCTGGCCGCGGGCTACCCCGCGCTCACGTTGCTCGTGGTCGTGGTGACGGCCAATCACTTCTGGCTCGACGGAATCGTGGCGGGACTGCTGGTGGCGCTGGTCCTAGCGGGGCAGCGCCTAGGGCGGACGCTGAGGCGGGGCCCGGGCCGCGGGGCGGGTGACGGCGGACGGCCGGAACCGGTACGCGGCGAAATGTCCGTACAATCGTGAGCTGGTCACCCGGGCGGTGCTACCGGGAGCTTTAGCGCTCGCTGTCCAGCGCGGCCATCTGAGAGGCCTCGTACCGGTCCCCCGCGACCGTGCCGGGCGGCACGACGGCCTCGATCTCGGCGAACTCGTCCGTGCTCAGCGTCAGGTCCAGCGCCGCCAGCGCTTCGGTCAGCCGGTCCCGGCGCTTGGTCCCGATCAGCGGGATGATGTCCTCGCCGCGCGAGGCCACCCACGCGATCGCCAGTTGCGCGGCGCTGACCTGGTGAGCGTCCGCGATGGCCTCGAGCGCGGCCAGCAGCTCCAGGTTCCTGGCATGGTTCTCGCCGGAGAACCGGGGGAAGCGGGCGCGCGGGTCGCCGGGCGCCAGCCGGGCGGTGCCGCTGCTCAGCAAGCCGCGGGAGAGGATCCCGTAGGCGGTCACGGTGATGCCGAGCTCCCGCACGGCAGGCAGGATCTTCGCCTCGATGCCCCGGCTCATCAGTGAGTACTCGATCTGCAGCGCGGCCACCGGGTGCACCGCGTGCGCGCGGCGGATGGTGTCCTCGCCCATCTCCGACAGGCCAAGGTAGCGGACGTAACCCGCCTTGATCATTTCCGCGACCGCGCCGACGGTGTCCTCGATCGGCACCCGGGGGTCGAGCCGGGCGGGCTGGTACAGATCGACGTAGTCGGTGCCGAGCCGGGTCAGCGTATAGGCCAGCGAGCTCTTCACCGCGGCGGGGCTGGCGTCGTGGCCGACGAACGCGCCGGACGGATCCCGCTGGCCACCAAACTTCACCTGGATGAACACGCCATCCCTGGGGATCCCGCCGCGCAGGGCGTCACGGAGCAGCAGTTCGTTATGGCCCATGCCGTAGAAGTCGCCGGTGTCAAGCAGCGTGATCCCGGCATCGACGGCGGCGCGGATCGTCGCGAGGCTCTCGTGGTCATCGGCTTGGCCGTAGATGCCGGACATGCCCATCAGGCCGAGCCCGGCCTTGGACACCACCGGTCCGCCCCGGCCCAGCGTGGTCGTCTCCATCACGTCTGCACCCTATCCGTCATCAGGTTCCGGCATACCCTCTCTGAGAAGACCATCTCGCGGGCGGCGATAGGGTCGGGTGGCGTGACTGAAATCGTTCTGGCGTCGTCTTCGCCGACCAGGCTCGCGGCGTTGCGCGCGGCCGGGCTTAAGCCCACGGTGATGGTGAGCGGCGTAGATGAGAGCGCGTTCTCCGCCGATACGCCCGCCGAGCTGGTCGGGCAGCTCGCACAGGCCAAAGCGGCTGCGGTCGCCTCCGGCCTGGCGGCCGGGCTGGTGATCGGCTGCGACTCGCTGCTCGACCTGGACGGGCGCGCGCTGGGCAAGCCGGGCTCGGCGGCCGAGGCCGCAGAGCGCTTGCGTGAAATGTCTGGCCGAACCGGCACCCTGGTCAGCGGGCACTGCGTGATCAACGTCGCGACCGGGCAGCGGGCCACCGCGGTGAGCGCGACCCGGGTCAGGTTCGGGACCCCATCGGAGCAGGAGATCGCGGCCTACGTCGCTTCAGGTGAGCCGCTCGCGGTGGCCGGGGCGTTCACGCTGGACGGGCGCGGCGGCTGGTTCGTAGAAGGCATCGACGGCGACCACGGCACCGTGCTCGGCATCTCCCTTCCGGTGCTGCGCCGCCTCCTAGCCGACCTCGGCTTCGCCGTCACCGACCTGTGGGCCCCGTTGTGACGCGCGGGCGGTGGTACTAAGGGGGCTGGCACGGAGGGGCTGGCACTGAGGGGGCTGGCGTGGGTGAGGGCGCATTACCCTGTAAGGAGCGCACAGGTAGCAAGCGAACCGACCCGGACGGATGCATGGAACCCGAACCCACCGTGCTGGACAGCCTCCGCAAGGCGATCGACGCCATGCCCGACGACGTACCGCTGCGCCTGCACCTGGCGGCGCTGCTGCTAGCGGCCGGCCGGCGCGACGAAGCAGTCCGGCATCTCGGTGCCGTCCTGCAGCGAGATCCCGGCAACGCCCAGGCCCTGAGCTTGCTGACGGATCCGGGCAGCCCACCGGAACCGGCAGTGACCGCCGCGCCGCCGCCTGATCCGGCGGCTAATTCCGCGGAACGGCCCTGGGTGCTTCCGCCGCGCCCCCCCGCGCCTTCCGGGCCACCCGCCGCCGAGCCTGCCGCTGGGGAGCCGGCCGCTGGGGAGCCGGCCAAGCCGCCGAAATACGACTGGTCCCAAGCCGAAGACGAGCTGCGTGACGTGCTGCCCGCCATGTTCGTCGGGGAAGGCGAGGCGGCGGACTCGGCCTCAGCGGGCATCGACGAGGCGGACGCCTACGACGCCGAGCACACCGGTCTCACCCTCGCGGACGTGGCCGGGCTGACCGAGGTAAAGCGGCGGCTCGAGGCGGCGTTCCTGGCCCCGATGCGCAACCCGGAGCTGCGCCGGCTGTACGGCAAGTCCCTGCGCGGCGGGCTGCTGCTGTACGGGCCGCCGGGCTGCGGCAAGACGTTCATCGCCCGCGCGGTGGCGGGCGAGCTCGGCGCCAGGTTTATCACGGTCTCCTTTGCCGACATCATCGACATGTTCGTCGGGCAGAGCGAGCGGAACATCCACGAGCTGTTCGAGATCGCCCGGCGGAACGCGCCGTGCGTGGTGTTTCTCGACGAGGTGGACGCGATCGGGCAGAAGCGCTCGCAGCTCCGGCACACCCCGATGCGCAGCGCGGTCAACCAGCTGCTTCTGGAGCTTGACGACATCTCGGGCAACAACGAGGGCGTCTTCCTGCTGGCGGCGACCAACCACCCGTGGGATGTGGACAGCGCGCTGCGCAGGCCCGGCCGCTTCGACCGGACGCTCCTGGTCCTGCCGCCGGACGCCAGCGCGCGCGAGGGAGTGTTCCGCTATCACCTGAAGGATCGCCCGGTGGCAGGCATCGACCTGGCCAAGCTGGCCAAGTCGACCGACGGGTACTCTGGCGCCGACATCGCGCACATCTGCGAGACGGCGGCCGAGCGGGCCCTGATGGACTCGGTCCGGCTCGGCGAGCCGCGGATGATCGGCACGCCCGACCTCGAGGCCGCGATCGCCGAGGTCAAACCGTCGCTCGGCGCCTGGTTCGATACGGCTCGGAACGTGGCGCTGTTCGCCAACGAGGGCGGAACTTACGACGATCTGGCCGCCTACCTGCGTAAACGCCGCCTGATTTGAGCCGGCGTCCGTGATCGAGCTACGGCAGGAGCTGGCGCGCGCTTCGGCGATGCTAGACGTCAGGCGCTTCGAGGAGGCCTCCGCGCTGCTCGCCCGGGTGGTGTCCGCGGAACCGGAGAGCAGCCGGGCCTGGTGCCTGATGGCCCGCGCGCACCTGGGCGGGGACCGCTATGCCGATGCGGTCGCGGCCGCCAACCGGGCGGTGGCCCTGGATCCCGCCGACGAGTGGCCGCACCGCCTGGCCAGCAACGCGCTGGTCCACCTGACCAATTACCCGGCCGCCATGCGGGCGGCCTACGAGGCGCGCAAGCTCGCGCCCAGCTACTGGCAGACGCACGTCTGCGTCGCCCAGGCCGCCTTGGCGGCCCAGCGGCTCGACGTCGCCGCTGAGGCCGCGACCCGGGCCCGCGGCCTGGCTCCGAACGAGCCGGACGTGCATTTCCTGTCCGGCAAGGTGAGTCTGGCCCGGGGCGACCTGGTGCAAGCGCGTGAGCACCAGGAACGAGCCCTGGCGCTCGATCCGGTGCACAGCGGCGCGATGAATGAACTCGGCCGGATCAGGCTCAGGCGGCATGACACGGCCGGCGCGATCAGGCACTTCATCAGCGCGGCCCGTGCCGCCCCGGACGAGCGCATCTACAGCAGGAACATCGACGTGGTGCTGCTGCGCACGGTGTCACGGACGATCTACATGTTCACGCTGCTCGCGCTGATCCTGATCTGGATCCCGGCGGTGACGCACGTGAACCGGCTGCCCTTCGTGATCGGCCTCGGTGTGCTGGCTCTGGTCACCGTGTCCAGCTTCGCCTGGATGGTGCTGCGGCTGCCGCGCGAGGCTCGCCTGCTGGTTCGCCGCACGCTGCGCGCCCCGCGGGTCGCGACGGCGCTAGCCTTGGCCGTGGGCGGGGTCGCCATCGCGTTCGGCGTCGTCGCTTTGGCCCCGGCCGGTGACCTGGCCCAGGTGCTGCCGGTCGCGGTGGTCATCACCGTCGTCGCCCGGCTCGCCGCGTTCGCCGCCCTCCGCGGCGCCGCCCGCAGGCCCTAGTCCCGCAGGCCCTGGTCCCGCAGGCTCTGGTCCCGCAGGCTCCTGCTCGCGCCAGCGGACATCCCGTACGAACGGCAAGGCCAGAACCAGCGCGCTGCTCAGCAGTCCGTAGACCGCTCCGGCCCCGAAGACCGCGGCCGCCCCGTACGCCGAGGCCAGCGGGCCGTCGATTGCGTACCCGATCACCCCGATACCGTAGGCGGGAAACATCGTGAGCGAGTTGATCCGGGCCAGCCGGTCAGGCGGTACCTGCTGCTGCAGGGCCGTGCCGAAGAAGGTATTGGATACTGCCGCGCCGGCTCCGCAGGCGAACGCGGCCACGCCGACCCATCCAGCGGCCGCGTGCAGAGCCATCGGGATGTCCGGCAACGCGTAACAGAAGGTGCCGATGGTCGCGATCACCATGGGCCGGCCGGGCCGGCGCCCGAGCGACGCCAACCCGGCCACGATCGCGCCCGCCCCCTGCGCCGCCATGATGGCGCCCCAGACCGCGGCGCCACCCAGGTAGGAGTGCCCCTGCACCGGCCCCAGCAGCATCCAGGGCGCCCAGGTGATCAGGTTGAAGAACGCGAACTGGACGGTGATCACCCACAGCCAGCGCCGCGACCGGAAGTCCGACCAGCCCTCGGCCATGTCCGAGAACAGGGTGCGGCGCACCCGGTCGCCCGGCCCGCCCGGCTCGGCCTCGGGTATCCGGAGCAGGCTGAGGACGAGCACGCTCACCAGGTAGGACGCGGCGTCGGCCGCCACCACTACCGCGGGACCGGCCAAGGCGACCAGCGTCCCGCTCAACGCCGGCCCCGCGATCCTGGCCGCCGAGGTAGCCAGCCCGTACAGCGCGTTCGCGTTACCCAGCTGATCGCGCGGCGCGATCTCCACGGTCAGCGCGCCCAGGGCCGGCGAAAAGAACGCCTCCCCCGTCCCTTCCAGCCAGGCCAGCAGGACGAACAGCCAGATCGCGGGCCGCCCGGCGAACAGCGCCGCGGCCAGGCTGGCCTGAGCCGAGAATCGGAGCACGTCGGCCGCGAGCATCACCCGGCGGCGCCCGAGCCGGTCCGCGACCGCGCCGGCGAAGGCGAGCAGCAGCACCTGGGGGACAACCCCGGCCGCGAACACGTACCCCAGGCCGGTCGCACTGCCTCCGTTGTCCAGCACTGCCCAGGCGATCGCTACCGTCGACATCGACGACCCGAGCAGCGAGGTGACGTAGCCGGTGTAGAACCGGCGGAAGTTCTTCTCGGTCAGCAGGCCGGCCCGGCCCTGCCACCACTCGCTGTTCACAACACCGGATCCTGACAGCAGCCGCCGAAGGCAGCAATCCGGCTGCGCAACTCTAGCCGGGGCGAGTTACGATACATCTCGTTGCTGACTGGTGCCGAGCGGAAGGCTATGAAAAATGATCGACGGGGATGCAGCGGGACCGGAGGGTGTGGAAGGTGCCGGGGATCTCGAGGGCCTAGCGGGTGGCAGCCTGGCCACCCGGGCGTCGGACCGGGAGAGGGATGCGGTCGTGCAGCGGGTGCAGGAGGCGTTTGCGGAAGGGCGGCTGGATGACACCGAGTTCGACGAGCGGATGCGGGCCGCCCTGACCGCCCGGACGCACGCGGAGCTGGACGTCCTGCTGGCTGACCTGCCCGCGACGACGCCCGCACCCGGCCCGGCGGTGCCCGCGGCAGGCAGCCGCGGTCCAGGCAAGTTCGCGATCGCGCTGAAGAGCTCCGTCCGGCGGACCGGACGCTGGCGGGTGCCCGAGCGTTATACCGCCGTCGTCTACAAGGGCGGCGGCTGGCTCGACCTGCGGGCGGCCGAGCTCAGCGGCCCGGTCACCACGTTCGTCACGGTGGCCTACAAGTCCCGGGTGACGATCTTGGTGCCGCCGGGCGTGCGGGTCGAGATGACTGGCTTCGGCGTCACCCAGGGCCCGGAGGATGAAGACCCGGGCTACCGGCTGCCCGTGGACGCCCCGGTGATTCACGTGCGCGGTCTCGCCTATAAGGGCACGGTCGAGATCACGACCCGTCCGCCTGAGCGTCCGTCCCTAGGCGGGTAGCCGCATGGCAAGATGGGGCGCTGTGACATGGAAAGCCCCAGATGTGGAGCGGCCGGACGGGCCGTCGGCCGGACCTGAGCGCCCGCTGCTGCAGGTGTTCCTCGACTGGCAGCGGGCGACGCTGCTGTACAAGTGCGCGGGACTGACCGGCGCGCAGCTGGCCGAGCGTGCCGTGCCGCCTTCGGGCCTGTCGCTGCTGGGGCTGATACGGCACATGACGAAGGTCGAGCGCATCTGGTTCCGCCAGCGGTTCGCGGGCGAGCTCGTCGACTCGCCCTTCGGCCCGGACAACGACGCCGACTTCGAGCACGGCGACCCGGACCGGGCCGCGGCCGACTACGCCCGGCTGACCGAGGAGTTCAAGCACGTCGACGCGGCCGTGGCCCACGCCTCGCTGGACGACACGTTTGTCCACAACGGCGAGATCACGTCGCTGCGCCTCATCTACCTGCACCTGATCGAGGAGTACGCCCGTCACAACGGCCACGCTGACCTGCTCCGCGAGCAGATCGACGGTGCCACCGGTGAATGACCTGGGCGAGACGGCCGGGATCACGGCCCGATGACCGGCGGCCGTCCGGTATAGACGGCGCGGGGACGTAGCGGGCCGTCGCCCGCGTAGGCCTCGAGGGCGTGAGCGATCCAGCCCGCGGTGCGGGCGACCGCGAAGATGGCCTCCCCCGCGCCGGTGACCATGCCCGCCACGCGGGCCAGCGCGGCGAGGGCGAAGTCGACGTTCGGCGCGGGCAGGGACTTGCGCCCGACCTCCGCGAGCACGGCCTCGGCCACCGCGAGCGACCCGGATCTCGGCGCGGCCAGGCGGACCAGGTCGAGCAGCAAGACGGCGCGTGGGTCACCGTTCCGGTACACGAAGTGACCGAAGCCGGGGACCTTCTCGCCCCGGCGCAGCAGCTCGCCGACCACCCGGGGAACGTCGTCCGGGCCGCGGGCGGCGGCCAGCAGCGTTTCCGCACCGAGCGACGCGCCGCCGTGCAGGGCCCCGCTCATCGCTCCCAGGCCGGTTCCGACCACGGCGTAAGGGTCCGCCCGCACCGACGCCGCGACCCGGGCGGCCAGCGTGGAGGCGGCTAGCTCATGGTCGGCCAGCAATACCAGCGCGGCGGACAGCGCGCGCAGCAGCTCGGGTGGTGGCCGCCGGTCGCACAACCGCGACCACA
>JALYVS010000268.1 GCA_030853115.1 Actinomycetota bacterium | reverse complement strand
GCCCGAGGCTGACCGGCGGCCGGCCCGTACCGCCGGACGCGGCGATCCGCCGCTGGATCAGCCGTGCCTCGGCCGCCGTCGAGGCCTGGGTGAGCAGCACCGTTCCCGATCGGTCGGCGAGCAGGCCAGCCAGGTCACCGTCGCCGCTCATGCTGTCTCTCCCGCTCGCCTTGGGCGCGCTTTATGACGGCGCCTTCCCTCGTCGCTCGTTCCTCGCTCCTCAGTCCAGGCGCCGCCGCGCGCCCGCGGCTCGCTCATGTTGTGTCCCCCGCCCGGGTCCCGGTCCGGCCGTTCAGGCCCGCCGCGGGCCAGTCGGCCAGCAGGTCCAGGTAGCTCGCGCGGACCTGCTCGATCCGCTCGGGCAGGTCCGCGACCGTCCAGTCCCCGACGCTGACCGGCGGCAGCACCGCGATGTCGACCGTGCCCGGATGCAGCGTGGCCGAGTCACGGCCCGCCACCGAGTCGGAGTTCCTGATCACGATCGGGACGATCGGCAGGCCCGTCGCCATGGCGATCCGGAACGCCCCCTTCTTGAACGGGCCCACGGTCTGGGTATCGAGCCGGGTTCCCTCCGGCGCGACCAGGATCGACAGTCCCTTGCGCGCGGCCGCTTCGATGGGCGCCAGGCCGGCCACCGCCGAGGCGGTATCGGCCCGGTCGATGAATGCGGCGTCCATCAGCTTCCCCAGCGGGCCTGCCAGCGGATTGCTTTCCAGCTCCTTCTTGGCGATCCCGGTCCAGTTGTCCTTGACCAGCGCGGCCACCATGAACACGTCGAAGTTGTTGCGGTGGTTGAACAAGAAGACGGCCGGCCGCCGCGCGGTCAGGTACTCCGCGCCGGTCACGTTCAGCTTCACGCCGCTCAGCGCCAGCACGGTCTCCGGCCAGAACCTGGTGAGGAAGTTGACGCCGGTGCGCTTGTTCCGCGTCAGCATGCCGAGGCCGAGCGCGCCGGCCGCCAGCGGGCCCAGCGAGCCGACCGCGGCCAGGGTACGGACCCGGCCCAGCGGGCCGCCGTCACCCCGGCTGCTGAATCGCAGCACCGGCCAGCCGCGCCGGCTGGCCACCTTGGTCAGCTCCGGACCCGGATTGACCGGCCGCGGGTGGCCGACCAGGTGCATCAGGGCGAGATCCTCGTCGCCGTCGGCGTAGAAGTAGCTCGACCGCAGGCCGACCTGGTGCTCGGCGGCGAACCGCTGAACGCTGATGGCCTTGCCGGGGCCCCACACCACGGGGCGCTCGATATCCCCGGTCAGCATCCCGAACTCGTCCACGACGAACCGGTTGCACACCACGTGCTCGATGCCGAGGTAGCGGGCTACCGGTTCGGCTTGCATGGTCAGCGCGGACGAGCTCAGCACCACGGTGTGGCCGCGGCGCTGGTGGCCGCGGACCAGCTCGCGCATCTCCGGGTAGATCAGGTCTCTGACGGACTGCCGGAAGACCCGCTCACCGACCTCCTCGACGTCTTCGGCCAGCCGCCCCCGGGCGGACCGCACCGCACTTTCGATCACGCCCTCGAACTGGCTCCGGCCGAGCCGGTAGGCCACCGCGAGCTGCATCATGTGCAGAAACTCAGCGGCCCCCACTTCCCGGCGGCGTAGCCGGTCCCTGGTCAGGGCCGCGACGGTGAACCCGGCCACCAGCGTCCCGTCCAGGTCGAAGAACGCGCCGACCTGCGGTCCTTTCGGGCTGGCGTCCACCTCGGCCACCGACCCGGGCAGCCGCAGCGGCGGGCTCGGGCTGCTCCGCGGCGTGGTCATGAGGCACTGCGCCGTCCCGGCGGCCGTCCCGGGGAACGACCCGCGGCCCGCCGCGGGGCCCGCGGGGCCTTGGCCGCCGGGCGGGGCCTCCCCAGCTCCACCACCTCGTCGAAACCGAGCTGAAGGCACTTGCCGAGCTGGTCGGCGGCGGAGAACGACGCCGTGTCGTAGCGGAAGGCCACCGTGCAGGTGCCCGCCCGGGAGACCAGGATCGCCATCATGGCCACCCGGGGCAGCGGCCCGAGCGCGTACTGCCGGTCTACTTTCGCCCCGGCCAGGAAGGTCTCCTGGGCGTAGCCAGGCACGTTGCTGGCCTGGACGTCCGGCGGGGTGATCCGGTCGATCACCCCCTGCAGCGTCTCGTCGGGGAGCAGGCTGAGGACCGGGGCGAGGCGGCCGATCACGTCAATGGCCGGCTCGCTGCGGCGCGCGATTACCTGCGCCCGTATCTGCCTGATCCGCTCGGCCGGATCGGGTTCGCCGATCGGCGCGGCTATGGTGACGCCGGCGAACCTGTTCCCCGAGGCCGGATCCGCATCCGTGCGCAGGCTGACCGGCAGCGCCAGCGGGATGGCGTCGACCGGCACCCCGAGGATCTCGTGGTAGCGGCCCAGGCCGCCGCACAGCGCCGCGAGGTAGACGTCGTTAACCGATGCCTGCGCTGCCTTGGCCGCCGCGCGCAGGTCGGCGAGGGGCAGCTCGAGCACGATCGTCCGGGTGGCCAGGCTCCGGCGGCGCAGCAGCGGCGACGGTTCGGCGGGCGGCGAGCCGAGCATCCGGCGCGCCGAGTCGGCGAAGCCGAAAGCCTCGGTCAGCACCGGCCCGGGCCCGGCGGCGAGCCGGCCGACGGTACCGGCGGCCCGGCCCAGCCAGGTCCGGCCGGCGGACAGGGTCGTCCCCG
Organism: Actinomycetota bacterium; assembly: GCA_030853115.1. GTDB lineage: Bacteria > Actinomycetota > Actinomycetes > Streptosporangiales > Streptosporangiaceae > Palsa-504. The sequence goes on along the minus strand of JALYVS010000268.1, from coordinate 5,689 downwards.
GCAGCTGCCTGAGGCTGCTCAGCAGCAGGTCATTTCCGTTCAGGTCACGGGGCACCGGCACCGGCGGCATCGGCCGCGGCTCCGGGTCCCGCTCGGTGTCGTAGACCTGCTCGAACAGGGCGATCCCGCCGAGCCCGTCGGTGATCGCATGGCTGAGCTTGGTCAGCAGGGCCGCCCGGCCGCCCTCCAGCCCTTCCACGTACAGCGCCTCCCACAGCGCGCGCGAGGTGTCGAGCGGCGACTGCAGGGTGACCTCGGCCAGGTCGAGAAGCTGCCGCAACGTGCCCGGCGCGGGCAGCGCGACCCGGCGCAGGTGATAGTCCAGGTCGAAGTCGGGATCGACCACCCAGCGCGGCGGCGTGGCCGGGACGGGCGGGATCACCACCTTCTGCCGCATCCTGATGACCACCCGGCTGGCCCGGTCCATCGCGTCGTGCAGCCGGGCCCAGTCGGCCGGACAGTCCAAGATCTCCAGGTTGACGAACGCCGAACGGGTGGCCGGGTGCGACTCGCCGCGGTGGAGCAGGTAATCCATCGGGCTGAGCACGTCGGGCGGTCCGCCGGGCGGCGGCGCCGGGTCGGCCATGGTGCCCCCAGGTGACAAAAACGGTATATTGCCAGTAGCTTACTTAGCGGGCGTTTTCGGCGCTACCGCAGGCGCGGGCCTCGGCGTTTCCCGTCATTGTGATTCGCCATATATGCCGTAAGGTAATCCGGTGCATTCGCTCATTGAATGGCGGAAGGGGAATGCGCATTTACCGGCGAGCCCGCCTGCCCAGCATATTGGCGGCGGCCATGACGGAGGTTGATGATGCCAGCACAGCGCCGGGCCCGGGCGATCGCGATGACTACGGCGGAGCTTGACTCGTTCCTGGCCGAGCAGCGAACCGGCCGGCTCGCGACGCTCGGGGCGGGCGGGCCGCATGTCTCACCGGTCTGGTTCGTCTGGGACGGGACGGCACTGTGGGTCTACTCGCTGACCCGCAGCCAGCGGTGGACCGATGTGTCCCGCGACCCGAAGGTGGCGGTGGTGGTCGACGCGGGGGAGGCCTACGCCGAACTGCGCGGTGTCGAGATCGAAGGTGAGGCCGCCGTCGCCGGCCCGGTCCCGCGGACCGGGCCGCAGGATCGGCTGGCCCCCGAGCTAGCCGGTCCGGAGGCCCTGATGGCCCGCAAGTATCACCCGGGCGCGGAGCTGACCCATGACGGCCGGCATGCCTGGCTGCGCATCACGCCGCGGAAGATCGTCAGCTGGGACTTCCGCAAGCTCGCCACCCTGCCCAGCCTCGACTAGCCGCACCCCCGCGACCAGCCGTGCCCCGGACCCCGAGGGCGGCCCGTTCCGTCGCTGTATGGTGAAGAAAAGGGCGGCGGCGGAACGGAGCTGAGTATGAGCGACGAGGTACTAGTCGAGCGCCGTGGCGGGGTTCAGGTCATCACCATTAACCGGCCGCAGGCCCGCAACGCCCTGAACCTGGCGGTGGCGACCGGAATCCGGGATGCGGTCGACGAGCTCGACGCGGACGACGCCCTGCGCGCGGGAGTGCTGACCGGGGCCGGCGGTACCTTCTCGGCCGGGATGGACCTCAAGGCGTTCCTGACCGGGGAGCGGCCCTCCTTTCCCGGCCGCGGGCTGTGCGGCATCACCCAGACGCCGCCGCGCAAGCCGCTGATCGGCGCGGCCGAAGGCTGGGCCCTGGCCGGGGGCTTCGAACTGCTGCTGGCCTGTGACCTGGTCGTGGCCGGTGCCTCGGCCCGGTTCGGCGTCCCGGAGGTCAAGCGTTCGCTGGTGGCGGGCGCCGGCGGGGCGCTGTTGCTGGCGCAGCGGATTCCCCGGGCCATCGCCTTGGAGATGCTGCTCACCGGTGAGCCGGTCGACGCCGCCCGGGCCGCCGCGGTCGGCCTGGTCAACCGGGTGGTGGACGACGGACAGGCCGCCGAAACCGCGGTCGAACTGGCGCTGCGCATCGCGGCCAACGGTCCGCTGGCCCTGATGGCCACCAAGCAGATCGCGACCCACGGCGGCGACTGGGCGGCGGCCGGCAGATGGGAGCAGGCGAATGCGCTGATGGCGTCGGTCTTTGCCTCTCAGGACGCGCAAGAGGGGGCCAGGGCGTTCGCCGAGAAACGTGCTCCGGTGTGGAAGGGACAATAACGTGAACAGGGATTTCTACGAGCCGGATCACGAGGCGTTCCGCGAGGTCGTGCAGGCGTTCATCAAACGCGAGGTCACGCCGAACGAGCAGCGCTGGGAGGAAGAGCGCTCGGTTGACCGGCAGGCCTGGCTCGCGGCCGGCAAGCAGTCCCTGATCGGGATGGGTGTGCCAGAGGAGTACGGCGGCGTGGGCACCGGTGACTTCCGCTACCGCTGCGTAATGATGGAGGAATTCGCGCGGGTCGGCGCGACCTCGATCAGCTCCGGTTTCGGTCTGCAGGACGACATCGCCATCCCGTACCTCGTCGATCTGGCCACCGACGAGCAAAAGGCCCGCTGGCTGCCGCCGATGGCGGCCGGGGAGTGCATCGGCGCCATCGCGATGACCGAGCCCGGGGCCGGCAGCGACCTGCAGGGCATCCGCACCACCGCGGTCCGCACCGGCGGTCACTGGATCCTGAACGGCGCCAAGACTTTCATCACCAACGGCATCAACGCCGACCTGGTCATCGTGGTGGCGCGCACCGACCCCGACGCGGGCTCGCGGGGCATCAGCTTGCTGGTGGTGGAGCGCGACATGCCCGGCTTCAGCCGCGGCCGCAAGCTGGACAAGATCGGCATGCACGCCCAGGACACCGCCGAGCTGTTCTTCGACGACGTGGCGGTGCCCGCGGCCAACCTACTCGGCCGCGAAGGCGGCGGCTTCGTCCACCTGATGGAGCGGCTTCCCAGGGAGCGGATGTCGATCGCCGTCATGGCGCTGGCCTCGGCCCGGGCCGCCCTCGGCTGGACCGTCGAGTACACCACGAGCCGCACCGCGTTCGGCCAGCCCATCGCCGCGTTCCAGAACACGCAGTTCGAGCTGGCCTCGATGGTCACCGAGGTCGACGTGCTCGAGGCCTACCTGGACAAGGCGGTCCGGGCACTGAACGAAGACACGCTGACCGCGGTCGACGCGGCCAAGGCCAAGCTCTGGGCGACCGAGGTGCAGCACCGCGTCTTGGACCGCTGCCTGCAGCTGTTCGGCGGCTACGGGTACATGGCCGAGTACCCGATCGGGCGGGCCTACGCCGACTCCCGGGTGCAGACCATCTACGGCGGCACGTCCGAGATCATGAAGACCATCATCGCCCGCGACATCACCGGCCTGCGGACCTGAGCCTGCTCGTTCTCGGTTCGTGAGAGCTAAATCTGCGCACTAATCTGGCCCGTAGGCTGGCGGGGTGACCTACCTGCCGCCGGGCGTCCGTCATCTTGCCGAACGTCGGGACGACCTCGGCTGGGTGACCGATCTGCTGGTGGCCGGTTCCCTGGCTACCGGAGATTACGTCTGTGGTGTCAGTGATCTCGACCTGGTTGCCCTGACGGGGGGGCCGGTCGGCCCGGCCCGGCAGGAGATCCTGGCCGGCCTGCACCGCGAGCTGGATCGGGGGGCCGCTCAGGGGCTGGACCTGGGCTGCGTGTACGTGGATGCGGGCAGGCTGGCCGACCTTCCGGCGCTGCACCCGACGTGGACCCACGGCTCGCTTGTCCAGCGCAGCCTGTCGGGGGTGACGCGCGCCGAGCTCGTCCGGCACGGCTTCGCTGTCCTGGGCCGCCCGCCGGCTGCTGTGCTGCCGGAGGTGAGCGACGATGACGTCCGCCGCGCGGCGCGCGCGGAGTTGTGCGGGTACTGGGCGCACGCCGCGCGTCGGCCGCTGTGGTGGCTGAACCCGGTGATCGCGGACCTGGGGCTGACGTCGATGGCACGCGGCCGCCACGCCCTGGAGACGGGCCAGCTGCTGACCAAGACGCAGGCGATCGAGCAGGCGCGTGCGTCGGCCTGGCTGAAAGACCAGCTCCGCGCCCGGCGGCAGGGCCAGCGGGTGATCTCGCCGCGGACCCGGACAGCGCTGATCGCATGGCGAGATGCGCGACATACCGTAGCTGGCGCATGTGCTCGCCAGCATGCGCACTGAAGTGAGCCAACTCGGGACGGTCCGTGGTGACTTAGCTGAAGAGAGAAGGTACCGCCTTTATCGCGGCAGATGCGGACGTTTCCGCGGAGACGTTTGACGCAATTGCGCGAGACGTTTCCGCGGAGACGCCGCCCGGTGAGGCGCTGTGAGGGAGCCGGCCGTGCGTGCTGTCCAGCGATAGAGGTTGGGGCTGCCGCGTCAGCCGGTGCTAGCCTTACCATTAGCAGATGGTGACCGAGCAGGATATCCGCCAGATCGCCCTGTCCCTGCCCGGAAGCGCCGAGAAACCGTACAACCGGCTCCCCTCCTTCCGGGTGCGCGGCACCTTGTTCCTCCGTATACACGAGTTGCCTGATGCTTTCTTCATACCGTGCGGCAGCTTGGAGGAGCGCGACGAACTGCTCCGTGCCGGTGCGGGCGCGTTCTTCATCACGCCCCATTACGAGGGCTACCCGGGGGTCCTGGTCCGGCTCAGCCAGATTGACCTCGATGAGATGACCGAGCTCGTAACCGAAGCGTGGCGGCTGCGCGCCCCGAAGCGGGTGCTCGCCGCTTACGATGCGGAACACCCGCCCGCCCAGTGACCGGAAGAGCAATCCCACTCATCAATGCACGGAACGCGGCCATGAGAGTGAGTTCGGCGAGTCGAGCTCGAGCGGTGGGAATGAATGAGGATCGGTCTCGGCCTGTCTGCGTCATCATCGATTGATGCGCGCTGTGATCCGGAACTTGCTCCTCACGCCTGACCCTAGGACGCTGCCTGGAGACCCGGTGAGTTTCATGTTCGGTGTCCAGATGCTTGTCGGCCCGGCGGACGCGGATGGGAATTCGAGAATTACCAGCCCTGATCGCGGCAAAAGAGGATAAATTTGTGCCCGCTGGATGGCGGGACGAGTTAGTCCCAGCGTTGCGCGTTACTGTCATCGAGGGTTCCCGGTGATTCCGGAAGCACGCAGAACAGCAGTCCCGCAGGATCGCGCATCACCTGCCAGGAGTGGGCCTGCTGCACTCGCTCGGCGCCGAGTTTCTCCAGCCGGGCTATCTCGGCCGGCAAGTCGTCAGTGTGGATATCGATATGAATCCTGGCTGAGCCTTGGCCGAGTTGCTGGATGAGCAACGAGAATTCCTGGCCGTGCAGCCCGGCCCCGTGATATTCAGGGTGCGTGTCGAACCGGGTAAGCGGCTGGCCGACAGCCGCACTCCAGAACGCCAGCTCCCCGTCATGGTCAGCAGGCGGGACATCAATCACGACCTTGGACAGCCGACTGTAGTGTGCCACCCCGCAAGCCTACGAGACCAGGCCGAGACTGGAACCGTACCGACTCTTCCAGCCAACGTCGGCTCAGAAATCGCGCACTACCCGCGGCAGAGCCCGGTGCGGGAGCAGAGCGCTTGGCCTGCCAGCTGGTTATCGTCCGTGCGAGAACATGTTCTGGAAGCGCTCTATGTGCGTAACCAGTCAGGCCCCTTGTTGATCTGCGGTGTGTCGGTGCTGGCGTCCGCTTTGTGATCGTGGTTGGGTTCGGGGATGCCGGATCCGGAGCAGCCGTCGTATGAGGAACTGGCTGCCCGGAAT
>JALYVS010000267.1 GCA_030853115.1 Actinomycetota bacterium | reverse complement strand
GCCGCGGATCGGGCGGCCGCCGAGCGCGCAGCCGCAGCCGAGCGAACCGAGTAAGCGTCCGGTACGAGCAGCAAACCCGGGTCGCTAGGTCCTCGAGCCTGCGACCCGGGTTTTTTGCTGGTGTCCTTCAGGGCCCGGCGCGGTCCGCGTCCGCCACGTCGTCGCTGGAGATGCCGAGCAGGTACAAGATGGCATCCAGGTAGGGCACGCTCAGCGAGGTGTCGGCCGCGTCGCGCACCACGGGCTTGGCGTTGAACGCGATGCCGAGCCCGGCCGCCGCGATCATGTCCAGGTCGTTGGCCCCGTCTCCGACCGCCACCGTCTGGGACATCGCGACGCCGGCGTCCGCGGCGAACCGGCGCAGCGCGTCCGCCTTCCCGGCCCGGTCGATGACCGGGCCGGACAGCCGCCCGGTCAGCTTCCCGCCGGTGATCTCGAGCGTGTTGGCCGCCACGTAGCCGATGCCGAGCTCGGCGGCCAGCGGCGCGATCACCTGGACGAAGCCGCCGCTGACGATCCCGGACTTGTAGCCCAGGCCGGCCAGGGTCTCGATCAGCGTCCGCGCCCCGGCGGTCAGCCGCAACTCGCCGCGGACGTCCTCCAGGACGCCATCCGGCAGCCCGGCCAGCAGCGCCACCCGCTCGCGCAGGGACGCGGTGAAGTCGAGCTCACCGCGCATGGCGGCCTCGGTCACCTTCGCCACCTCGCGTGCGCAGCCGGCCCGGGCCGCGAGCAGGTCGATCACCTCGTCCTGGATCAGGGTGGAATCCACGTCCATCACGATCAGCCGCATCGCCCGCCGGTGCAGGCCGCCGCGCTGGACCGCCACGTCGATGCCCTGCTCGACGGCGGCGCCGGCCAGGTCGGCCCGGAGCGTCACCGGGTCGCCGCCGGAGACGTCCATTTCGATACACGTCACGGGCCGTTGCGCGAGCCTGCCGATCCGGTCGATGTTCGCTCCGCTAGCGGCGATCCGCCCGGCGATGGCGGTGATCGCGGCGGGCGCCAGCGGGCTGCCGAGCAGCGTCACGTGCAGCCGGCCACTCCGCGCCGCGGACTCCGCCGGGTCCGGAGCAGCCGAACGGCCCGAGCCGGTGGTGATCTCGGCCTCCAGGCCGAGATCACCGGCGAGCGCGCTGACCCCGGCGTGGATGCCGGTCAAGTCAGGCGGCGCGTCGCAGCCGAGCAGCACGCCGAGCACCAGACGGCCGCGGATCACCACTTGCTCGATGTCCAGGACGGTGAGCGGGTACCTGGCCAAGATGGCGAACAGCCGGGAGGTCACGCCGGGACGGTCCCGGCCGGTCAGCGTGATGAGCAGGGTGGCCCGCGGTGTAGTCACGGCGGCAGGCTACCGCAGAGAACTCCATGCGGCCGCAGGCCGTCACGGGCTGACGGCCTGCCAGGTCTGCGTGCGGCGGTCGAATACGATCAGCCCGCGCCGCTCGAATTCATCCAGCCACCCGGTCATCGGCCACCAGCCCCACCGCCGGTAGAAAACCGAGGCGTTGCGGATGATGTCACCGACATGCTGGACCGGCGGGTTAGCGCTCGGGTGGTGCTGGTGATAGGCCCAGGCGCCGCCGACCCACGTCAGGGCGGTCTGGTGGCGGGCGGCGAGCTGGCCGAAGTCGGTGTCCTCGCCGCCGTAGCCGCTGTACTGCTCGCAGAAGCCGCCGAGCTCGCGCCACAGTTTCGCGCGCACGGCGAAGGACAGCGACCAGAACAGGGTGTGATCACCGCCGGACTGCGTGCCGGTCTCGGGTGGCACGGGGCGGGCCGGATGCGGGCGTCCCAGCTCGGCCAGGGCGGACAGCTGGTAGCCGTCTGCGGGGGGCGGCGGCAGGTAAGCGACCGGGCCGCACAGCACGGTGGGGTCCGGTTCGCCGGCGGCGACCTGAAGGTAGCGCTGGACCAGCAGCGGGCCCGGGATGCAGTCGACGTCCAGGAAGATCAGCAGGTCCGCGCCGGCCCGCAGAGCGTGCTGCGCGCCGGTGTTCCGGGCCCGGGCGAGCGGGAGCGGACCCGGGGCGTACGACAGCTCGATGACGTCGGGACATGGTGCGCGGCGGTCGAGCCCCTCCGCGGCGCGGGGGTCGTTCATCGACACCACGATGTGCAGGTCGGGCTGGCGCCCGCCCGCGAGCAGCCCGCGGCGCTGCAGGGCGAGATGCGAGTGCCGTCCCGCCACCAGCGTTATGACCGCACTGCGCATGGCTTACTCCGTCCCCGCGAGCTCGCGCCGGCGGACTCGATGATCTGCGCCGCGTCGCTGGCCCCCGTCCCGGGGGACCAGGCGGTCCAGCCTTTGCCGCCCAGGTCGAGGGCCATGCGCAGGACAGCAGGCCAGCTGGCGGTCTGCGGCCATCCGTCGGTGACGACGGCCAGGCCCGCCCGGGCCAGCCCGCGCCCGGTGGCCCGCTGCTCGCCGTGCGGCCGGGCCTGCGGCACCACGACAGCAGGCTTCCTGGCCGCGGCGACCTCGGCGATGGCGTTCATGCCACCGTGGGTGACCACGACATCGGCCCGGCAGAGCAGCGGCCACGGATCGGTGACCCACGATCCGGCCGTTCCGCCGAGTACGCTCCACTCCCAGCCTGGCGTCACCGCGGCGGCTTCGCGGAGCTGGCTCGCGGTCACCTCCGATCCGCCGCCACCTTGCAGTACGAGCGCCGAGGGACCGCGGTGGCCCGCACCGGGCTCAGGCGTGCGCCCGTCGAACCGGGAAAACGCGCCCACGGCCCGGATCCGGGCGGCGACCGGGTCTTCGCCCAGCAGGTCCGCGGACAGGAAAGCGGGCCACGGCCCGATCAGGATCTCGGCCAGGGTATGGCCGAGGCGATGCGCGGGATCATCGCGCTGGCCCGGCAGCACTACCGAGACGACCGGCACACCCATCAGCCGGGCCAGCGCGGCCACCTCGACCGAGACGTCAACGGTGATCACCGAGGGCGCGGCGCGCTGGATCCATCCGGCGATCGCGGCCATCCGGTCACGCAGGCCCGGATGCCCGAGCGGCGCCCAGTGCAGCTGTCCTCGGGCGGTCGGTTCGATCGCGGGCGCGCCGGTGTCGTCGCGCGGAAGCCTGACCCAGTCGCCGGGCCAGTCCTGCGGGCAAGGCAGTGAGGACAGCCCGGTAACGCGGTCGGTGAACCGGGCCGCGATACACCGCGCCATCGCCAGGTGGCCGTGCCCGTGATGATGGATGTAGTAGCCGATCACGCGGCGACTTCGTGGTAGAGGTCCTCGTACCGGCTGATCATCTGGTCCTGTGAGCAGTGCGCGACGGCATGCTCGCGGGCCGCGGCCCGGGGCAGCCGCGCGGCCGCCAGCAGCCCGGCGGACAGTGCCTCGACGTCATCCGGCTCGGTGAGCACGGCGCACCGGTCATCGAGCAGCTCGGGCAGAGCGCCGCGGGCGAACCCGCAGACGGGCGTCCCGCAGGCCAGGGCCTCCGCCGCGACCAGGCAATACGGCTCGTCCCAGCGTGGGGTCACCAGGCAGGCCCGGGCGCGGCCGAGCCGGATGGCCAGCTCATCGTGGGTGAGGTGGCCGAGGTAGCGCACGCCGCCGCCGAGCAGCGGCTCGACGCGGGCGGCGTAATAATCGCGGTCAGCGATCGGTCCGACCAGGTCCAGCGGCTGCCCGGCCCTGCGGGCAGCCTGGATCGCCAGGTCGGCGCCCTTCTCCGGGACCAGGCGGCCCATCCAGAGCGTGGGACCGCCGCCCGGACCGGGCCGCCACCGGTCCAGGTCAACGCCATTGGAGATGACCCGGATCGCCGGGATCGCATGCCTCCAGGCGCGGGACGTGTGCTGGCTGACCGCGGCGAAGATCACCGGGCACGGGCCTGCCTGCACGGCTGACTCCAGCCAGGGCGTCGGCGGCGTGTGCAACGTGGAGATCATCGGTATGGGTACCGCCCGGGCCATCGCGATCGGCAGGTAGTGCAGGCAGTTGTTGTGGACCACGTCGAAGTCGGCCCGCCCCCGGTCAGCGAGCTCCAGCATCAGCTGCAGGTAGGCGTGATGTTCGTCGAGCCATGCCTCGGCGGGCATGCTCACGTCGGCTCGGGCGGCGTCGCTGATCCGCGGCCGGGCGGCGCTGAGCTCGTGTACGCCCAGGGCCGGATCACAGCCGGCGCCCGCGAAGACGGTCACGTCGTGACCCCGGCGTCTCAGGCCCAGGGCCAGGGCCCAGGTGTGCGCCTCCAGGCCGCCGGCGAACGGCTCCCGGATGGCAAAGCGCGACGAGGCGATCAGCGCGATCCGCAACGGCGGCCTCATCCGAGCAACTGCTCGTACAGGTGCCGGTGCGCCGCCGCGACGGCGGCCCGCTCCCGCCGCCGCTCTTCGGGGCGCGCCTGCCAGCGCGGCCGGCGCTGGTAGGCATCGAGCACCGCGGCCTGCAGCGATCCGGCGTCGAAGCCGGACTCGTCATGGCGGTAGGCCAGGCACGGCCGCTGGGCGCTAAAGTACCCGCAGCTCGGCGCGATCACGGTGGTGCCGAGGTCGTGACAGGCTTCCAGCCAGCCCGAGTGGGTGCCGAACCGGTACGGCAGCACCGAGACATCCAGGCTCTCCAGGTACGTCCACAGCTGCTCGTCGCTGAGACAGTCATGGACCCGCAGGTCGACCTGGCCGGCGGCGGCGGCGGCCGGCAGGTAGCGGGCGAGGTCCGGGTCGTGCCGCGGGGCGCCTGGGTCGAACACGTCGTGGTGAACGTTGACCTGGACCCGTCCGCCCGGCCAGGCCGGGACGACCTCGGCCAGGGCCCGGATGACCGGCATCGGGTCCATGTTCGCGCGCACGCTCTTGGCGTGCACTCCGACCACGAATTCAGCGCCAGGCGAGCGGGCCGCCGGGATCCGGTCCAGCTCGACGATGTGCGGGTGCGGCAGGACGACCGGCCGCCGTCCCCAGCGCGACTCGATTTCCGCTGCCGCCGGGGTGGTGAGCGTGATCAGGCCGTCGGATTGCGGGATCAGGACGTCCAGGTGCGCGTCGTGGGCGCGAGGATCGCGATGGTGCGGGTTGCGCAGGTCATGGACGGTGTACACCAGCGGCTTGCCTGCCGACCGAAGGGCTTGCGCCAGCGCGTTCAGGCGGCTGGGCTCCTGCGCGTCGAAGCCGAACTGGATGTGGAAGACGTCGAACTCGTCGTGATGATCGAGCACCCAGGACGGTGACAGCATCACCGGGGGCCACCACTGCCCGGTCAGCAGGGTTTCCCCGGGCCCTGCGGGCGGGACTGGGTCCGGCAGCCGGACTACGGCATCGCGGCCGGACGGATCGCTCAGATGGCTGACGTATACGTGGCCGGCGGGCACCGACGCCACCCTGATCGGGCGGGTGGTGATGCTCCCGGCGGACGCCGCGAGCGCTGATGTCGTCCTCACGCTTTTCCCCTGCACCTAGACGGGCGGAGGATCGATCCCTACGGACGGATCCCGCTATCCGGTCCCGAGGGCGACAGCGGGGAACACCCCGTCACCGGGTAGCACGATCAGACTCTAACTCCGCCGGGTTCGGCTACCCGGCCGGACCCGCTTCATTCACCCGCAGGCCCGGCAATCCGGGACCAGTCCCAGTTCAACGGCCCCTCTCGTCGGACGACCCTGCCTGAGGAACCTGAGCGTGTCGAGGGCGCAATCAGGGGTGGCTGAGTCCGGGTCCGCGCTGACCCGGTGCCTCAGCCACCCCTGCACGTTGCCCGGCGGCTTCAGTAACGGCCGGGGTTCTCCGGCCGCTCTTGGTAGGGCCTGGCGGGGCTAGAGGACGCGTTGCGGTCGCCGGTGTACTGCCGGGCCTGGTCGGACACGCCCGGGGCGTTGCGGGTGGCGGCGGCGATTTTCGGCTTCTCCTCGTCGTACTTGTCCGCGACGGCTTCCCACCGCTGGGACATGGTCCTGATGCCGCCACCGCCGACTGCGACGATCGCGATGCCCACGAGCGCGGCCAGCGCGGCGTACAGGACGGCGTTGACGACGTTAGCCGCGATGTGCAGCTGATCCAGGGCGGCGATGACGCCGATGGCCAGGATGAAGCCGGAGGCGACGTTGGCCAGCAGCCGGGCGTAGGACAGCTCGCCCAGGCTGTTCTGGATCAAGGTCTTGGCAGCCGCGGCGATGGCGGCGGCAATCACCACGATGATGATGGCCACGAAGACCAGCGGCAGGTAGGCGATCACCGCGCGCAGGTACTCGCTGATCGGGTTGTTGCCGAACACGCCGAACGCGGTGGACAGCACGAACAGCATGATCGCGTAATAAACGAGCTTGGCCAAGATGCCGGCCGCGTCGTAGGAAGAGCGATCCAGGGCTTGCTTGATGCCGCCGCGCTCGACCAGCCGGTCGAAGCCGACCCGCTGCAGGACTTTCGTCAGGATCTTGGCGATGGCCTTGGCGATCAGGTAACCGATAATCAGGATCAGCAGGAAGACGACGAGCTTCGGGACGAAGGTCGCCACATTGGACCAGGCGTTCGACACACCCGTGCCGAAGTTGACGGATGCCTCGGGCATTCGGTTCTCCTCGAGAAAATACGCGGAACGACCCGGCGCGGGCCGCATGGATCAAGGCCCGGCGCCGCCGCGGTCTACGCAGCGGCGCCGGGCCGCGTCAAGGACGTCAGCGGGCCCCGGGATCGGTGTCGACCTCGGGCTCGTCGATCTGCTCCTTGCGGACGGTCTCGCTGACCTCGTGGTCCTCGGTGACGGTCTCGGTGCCGAGCCGGACGCGCTCCACCGGGACGGTCTCCTTGGCCACCACGGGACGCTCGGCGCGCAGGATGACCTCGTGCTCCTCCTCGCTGATGTCGCTGCCCGACATCGCCGCGCCGCGGTTGGCGTCGGTGATCGGCTCGCGCTCCAGGCGGACCTCTTCGTGGCTGACCGGGACGGTGGTGGTGACGTTCTCGGTCACGACGTACTTGCGCAGCCGGGCCCGGCCGGCCTGTACCTGTTCGGTGCCGACGTGCAGCCGCTCCTCGGACCGGGTCATCGCGTCGTCGGTGACCGGGCCCGAGGTGTCACGCCCCGTTACGCCGGTCTCGTTTTCGTCGCCGTGACGGCCGAGGTAGCTGTCGTCTGCGGCATCGCCGGTCCCGCGGCCAGCCGCGGGGTCCAGCTGGGTGGCGTAATGCTGCTGAAGTGCGGCCGCCTCCGTGCCCTCCAGGCGGCCGTCGTCGTCGACGTTGGGAGCGTCTTTGACCAGCTGCTTCGACACGGCCAGGACGAGCTCGCCGTCGCGCACGGATGAGTTGTACAACGGAGCGAAGCTTTCCCGGGTACCGAACATGCCGGTGCTGACCGTGACCCACTCCGGCTGCCCGGCGTCATCGCTGGTATAGACCTGTCCGACCTTCCCGATCTTGTTGCCGTCGGGGTCGACCGCGGTCAGGCCGATCAGGTTGTCCCACTGCTGCGGGGGTGTCATAAAATCTCCTCGTGGAAGTCCGGGTTGTGTCTGCCATTACTGAAAGCACCGAGACGGCCGGGCGTTACGCGGCGCTTGGCAAGATTCCTGCCGTTGGCGCGGAAATGGCCAGACCTGGCCGCCCCCGGGTAGCGAAGGAGCCGGAATCCGGCGCTGAGCAGCAGAGAGGGCGAGCCAGTGGGAAATCAGGCGGCGGTGGCCGCGGCGCACGAGGTCGTCGCGGTCGAGCCGGTCATCCGCCGGGTCGTCGCCGCCCGGACCGTCAATCCGGCGGACGTCGATGACCTGGTTCAGGAATGCCTGGCGCGGCTGCTGACGGCCCGCACGCGCCTCGCCCCGGAGGCGGTGCTGCCGTACGCCGTGGTAACCGCGCGGAACCTGGTCAGCTCGCACGCGAAGAGCGCGATGCGCCATGCCGCCGTGGCCCCGCGCATCCTTGAGCTCGCCCCGCCCGACCTGCCCGAAGACGTCCTGCTGGCGGGAGAGGCCCGGCGGGCGATGACGTCCGCCCTGGGCCAGCTCTCCGCGCAGGAGCGCCACGATGTCCTGGCCTATTACGACGTCGATCTGTCGGCAGCCGGGATCACGCCGGAATCCCGGGGTGCCCTGCGGGTGCGGATGTCACGGACCCGGGCCAAACTCAGGCTCGAGTACCTGCTGGCGTTCCGGCACGTCGAGCTGCCGACCCCGCTGTGCCGCCGGGTGCTGCTGGCGATCTCGGCGGGCGACACGCGCCGGCAGCGGGAAGCCAGCGCCGGGCAGCATCTGCTTGACTGCGAGACCTGCGCGACCCTGAGCGAGCCGCTGGACCAGCGCAGCGTCGCGCTGACCGCGATCGCCGTCCCCGGCGCGCTGCTGGCCTGGATCGCGGGGAAAGCCCGTGCGCACCCGCTGCAGACCGCCGGCTCGGCCGCGGCCGGGG
>JALYVS010000266.1 GCA_030853115.1 Actinomycetota bacterium | reverse complement strand
GGGGCCTCAAGCGTGATCCGCTCCTGGAGCCGTTCGGCCAGCACCAGGCACCGCCTGGCGTGTTCGGCCGCACCGAGGTCGAGAACCCGCTGAGGCTCTACATGGGTATCGACGCCTGGGCTCAGCATCGTTCGGTGTCAGTCCCCGGCTGTACCGGCATCACGGTCGGCGGGCTGCCCGGCCGGGGCAAGACCGAACTCGTCAACTCCTGGCTCCACCAGCTGGACCCGCTGCCCGCCAAGTTCGCCATCATCGACGGGAAATCCTCGCACCTGCCCACGTCCGACTACGCCGACTGGTCCGACCGCTCCTGGATCTTCACGGGTGACGACCTCGAGGCGGCGGCCGATGCGCTGAACGAGATTTACCAGGAGATGCGGCGCCGGTTCGCCACGGTGCTGGAGCTGACCGGAGGCAAGCGCAACGCCTGGCACGTCGGCCCAACTGCGGATATGCCGTTGTGCTTCAACATCCTCGATGAGGTCAAGACGTTCTTCGATGACCAGGCCGTGAAAGGCGACAGGAAGGCCGAGGGATACGTCCGGGCGTGCCGGTCGCTAGCCGGTCACCTCGTCGGCAAGGGCCGGTCCGTCCTGATGCTGACCACGACCCTGTCACAGAAGCAGGACTCCTCGGCTACGAACCTGGCCGTCCGCGACAACTCGGGCATCTCGATCTGCTTCGGCGTCAAGACCGTCGACGCTGCGGTGTCCGCGCTCGGCGCTGACGTCCGCGAGCACCCGTCGCTCTCGCCGGTCCTGCTGCAAGCCGATGAGTATGTCGGCTGCTGCGTGACCACCCTCCCGACCGGAACCGATCCCTACACGATGATCCGGGTGCCGCTGCTCGACGCGACTGCGGCCCACCAGCTGGCCCCGCAGTACGTGAAGGCGGGTGCATGGTGAGCCACCTATGCCCTGCCGGGGCCTGCCCGGTCACGCTGCCCGATCACCTCCTGATGTGCCGTCCTCACTGGTACATGGTCCCGGGCCATCTCCGCACCGCCGTTTACGGTGCCTACCGCCACGGTGCCGGTGTCGGCTCGATGGCGCTGTTCCTAGCCCATGCCGCCGCCATCAACGCCGTGCAGAACCGTCTCGCCGCCGTTGCGGCGGTTCCGGCGTCGACTCCAACCCGTAAGGAGGTTCACTGATGTCCCGTTCCGATGGCGCCCATACCCACGGCCACAACGGCGGCGGCGGTGTCGGCCTGGTGGCCGTCGTCGTCCTGATCCTCATCGCCGCCTCGGCCAAGCCAGCCGAGCACGCCGCCCACATTGCCGAGCACATCCTGTCCATCGCGGTCGAAGTCCTCACGATCGGGCTAGCCGTCCTCGTGGTCCTGGCGGTCGCCGCCGCGCTCACGTGGGCCGGTGCCCGCGCGCATCGCCGCTACACCAACCGGGCCGCCGCTGACGACGAGGTTCGGGCCCGGGTGATGAGGGTCCGCGCCGACATCACCACAGTCCTGTCCGGAGCCCTGGACGACGCCGCGGCCGCCGAAATCGCGCAGACCTCACCACAGGCCATCGACGCGCCTAAGCCCTGGCTGACCATGGTGCCCGGAGTTCACTCCCCCGCTGACATCGAGACGAAGGAAGGCGCGTGATGGTTCGAAGGCTGCGCGGACAGGCCCGGCCGATCAATTCCTGTCCTAAGTGCGGTGCCATGTATACCGGCAACTCGCACACCTGTCATGGACGGCGAGCCGTTGAACGATGCCCGGTGTGCCACCACCTGATCACCTGCTGCGTCTGCTAGCAGCTTCGCCCGATGACACCCTGCCCGGCCGCCGCTTCAAATCCAGTGGAGCGGCCGGGCAGGATTATCGCGCTAAGTACGTACTTACGCATATCTTGCTTCGACCGTCCCGGCACCGGGGCATTCATACGGACCTTCGGATATCTTGCTTCGACCGTCCCGGCACCGGGGCATTCATACGGACCTTCGGATATCTTGCTCCGACCACGAGCACCAGGAATTAGGCGCAGGGCTAAGCCCCGCCTCATCGTCAGTGTCGGCAGACCAAGTCGGCTAGCCGGCCGCCCGCCGGCGTGTCTCACGGACCGCGCACCACGGCGGCGCTAATGTCCCGGACAAGTTAGAACCCCGCCGTATCCCGGAGCTGCCAACTCCGAGGGCGGGGTCCTGGCCGCGAACGCTCACCGTCTCAAGGGAGTACACGTCCGTGACGTGCTCGATGGTATGCGGGTGCCTGTCCCCGCGCAAGGCGACACGGCCTGGTCTGCATCTTTCAACCCTCCCCTGGTTTTCGCGGCGCGCGGGCCCGAAGGGCTTGAGTGCGCCGCCCGCTTCGTTCTTCTCTTTTTTCTCTCGTTTCCCCTGCTCACCTCTCGCCCCTACGGACGCGCGGTGAAGGGCCAGCCTGGGCTTGTTACATACGCCACAACAGGCCGGGAAGATCTTGAAGCGGTACCGGATCACCAGCCGACCATCAGGGACGTCTGGGGGCCGAAGTTCCCCAAGGCTGACCTGGTGGCGCTCGCTGCCCGCCAGTTCGCCCCTCTGCCTCCGTGGAAGGGGGAGGAGGGCCCTAGGTTCCGCATCGTCGTCTCACCAGGCGCTATGGCGGTAGAGTCCCGTGACCTGGCCAAGGCTGAGCGCAGCTGGGAACGCCAGGAACGGGCTCGTCAAGTCGAGGTGGAGATGACTGCCGCCTACATCGCGGAGCATGGCGAGCCGCCGCCTGAGCCGCTGCCATCGCGGGAGATCACCGCGTGGTCCCGCAAGTCCAGGGCGCGCATGTTCCGGGCCTTCTGCGAGCTGGATTACGGCCCGCTGCTGGAGTGTACGGGGAGCCCGGCCATGGTGACCCTGACCTACCCTGGTGACTGGCTCACTGTCGCCCCGGACGGCAAGGCGGTCAAGGCTCACCTGAAGGCGTTCCGCAAGCGCTGGGAGCGAGCCTGGGGGGTACAGCTGATGGCGCTGTGGAAGCTGGAATTCCAGCGTCGTGGCGCTCCGCACATCCACCTGTTCACCGTGGTCCCGCACGGCCGGTCAGCTGAGGGACGCCGTTTCCGCGACTGGCTATCGGCCACCTGGCCTGCGGTGGTAGACCACCCCGACCCGGAAGAGTTCGGCAGGCACCTGCACTCCGGTACCGGCATTGACTACTCGGACGGCATGCGGTCCCGTGACCCGCGACGGATCGCGGTGTACTTCTCCAAGCACTCCTCGTTCAGCGCGAAGGAGTACCAGAACGAGGTACCCGAGGAATGGCATGAGCCAGGTAAGGGCCCTGGCCGGTTCTGGGGGTTTTGGGGCCTGGACAGGTGTACTGAGGCCGTCGAAGTCACCCCCGCCGATGCCACCACGGCGGCCCGCGTGATGCGGCGGTGGGCTGCCGCTCAGGACGTCACGTACGAGGTCACTGTCCGCCGTTACGCCGGTGGCCGCGCTGAGACGCCCTATCCTGACGTCATCGGGCTGGCGGGCGCGCAGCTGGTCCAGGCTCACCGGTCGTTCCGGCGCAGGAAGGTCCGGAGGCGGACTAAGCGCCTGGCCCGTGGTCTGGGGTGGATCAGCCTGAACGACGGCCCGGCTTTCGCCTCCGAGGTGGCCAGGGTTATGACCAAGCCTGAGAAGTGGCTGGCGGGCCAGCCGAGAGGACTGCCGTGATGAGCATCCCCGACGATCTGCTCGTCCCGTGCTCCTGCTGCCGCGTTGACTTGTCCACCTCGTTCATCGGCCCGGTTGTCGGGTTCTGCGGGTTCTGCCGCCCGTCGCAGGAGCTGCTGGAGGACTGGGACGCCAGGGTGGCCCTGATCGAGGCGCTGGCCTCCGGTACTCCCCCGCCGTGCCCGCATGGACGGAAGTGAGCCCGTCAGCGCTGCTCGCTGGCCTGCCGCAGCAGGTCGATCACGACCAGGCCGATGGACTTGTCAAGGATGGTGGCGTTGATCATCGCTCGGATGGCCCTGGACAGCGTGACCCGTTGGCCGGGCGCGGCATTGACCGCGATAGCGGCTGACCCTAGCCAGTGGTTAAGTGCCTGATAGTCGGCCGGGCTCAGGTCGACCGTGATCCGAACCGGCTTCGTCCGGACCGCCGTCTGCCCGGCTGCTGGCGTCTCCGGTTCTGCCCGCCTGGTGGCCGCTACCGTCATGCGTGCCTTGAGGTCTTTCCGGTCCGCGCTCACTGTGCCACCTTCGCTATCCCGGCTCGTTCCATCAGGTCACGGGCAACATCGGCCCACACGTCCCCTGGACCGAGCTGGATAGGTCCCGCGTAGCTCTGGGCGTACAGCTCAAGCCTCGGCACGGTGGTCCGTAGTACGTCCATCCCGGCCGCTTCCAGTGCCGCCCTGGCTTCCTTGGTGGAGTTGGCGCGGGACACCGTCCGGTTCAGCAGCACGACCGACCGGGCCGGTACGGGTCTGCCCGCGTTGATGTCCTCGATCTCGTTCCGCATCGGCGCAGTGCGGGAGATCTCGACCACAGTCGGCGCGCACGGGATGACAACCTCATCGGCGAACCGCAGAGCTGACCGGGCAATGCCCGCGTGGTCCTCCAGCTGGCCGCTGTCGATGATGACCACGTCATCCGGCCGGGCGAAGTCAGGGATACGGCGGTGCAGGTCCCGCACCGGCAACCCGGCCACCCGGAACGGGAAACCGCCTGCCAGGTCGGACCACTCCAGCACCGATGCGGCCGGATCTGCGTCGACCAGCAGCACGGGCCTCCCGGCCTCGGTGAAGGCATGGGCAAGCCATACCGCAGAGGTTGACTTGCCGGTACCCGGCTTGGTGTTCACGAACGCGATGCTCATTGCTGCCATGAGATAATTCTACTGCATTTACTGAGTTACTGCAACTACTGAGCGTAGAATCTACGTAGATTTCTACGTCTACGTAGCTGCGTAGTCTCCGTAGATTCTACGCTGCGTAGATTGACGTAGAGTCTGCGTAGGGTGTAGACTGTACGTAGGAAGTCACCGAGGAAACGGAGTCGTGAAATGCCAGCTCAGAAGACATACGGGCCGTGTGCGTGCGGCTGTGATGAGGAGATCACCCACGAGGGATCGAGTTACGCGGGTGATGACGAGGCCACCAGGAACCGCCACCGCGCCCGGGCCGCTTACCGGCGCAGGTCAGGGCAGGCGACCACGCCAGGAACACGCGAGGCGCTGGCAGAGCTGGGCCTGGCCGACGACGTCCCGACCGCGCAGCTAGCCGCGACCGTGGCAACCGCGGTCACCGAGCTGGCCCGCCGTGTCGCCGGTCTGGACTCCGCTGCCATCGCCCGCGAGCTGGAACGGGGCCTCCAGTCCGCACGCGAGCAGGCAGAGGCAGCCGAGGGCCGCGCCGCACGTGCCGAAGCCAACGCGAGCAAGATAGCCGACGAGCTGGCCGCCGCCATCGCCCGCGCCGACCAGGCCGACGAGGACGCCGCCAACGCAGGCGAGCGCGCCGCCACGGGCGCCCGGACAATCGAGGACCTGGAGCGGCGAACCAGCGTCCTGACCCGCGAACTGCACGAGGCAGCCGAGGCACGCACCGACGCCGACCGCCACGCCGACCGCGCCAATACGCTCCTGACCGAGCTGCGAGCCAGCCACGCCGCCGCCATCGGCGAGATAACCTCGCGTCTCCAGGCCGAATCAGCCACCGCGCTCGCCGTACTGCGTGCCGAGCTGACCGGGCAAATCGGCGACCTGCGTGCCGAGCTGGCCACCGCCAAAGCCCAGGCCGCCGCAGAACGCTCACGAGCCGAACGAGCCGAGAACGCACTGCCAGCCACCAGGCCAGCCAGGGCCCGGACAGCAGTGGCAAAACCGCAGGCCACCAAGGACAAGTGAACGACAAAGGGACCGGCCCTTCCAGATACGGGCCGGTCCCTGCTTTACTGCACTTACTGCACTTACTGAATTACTGAAACTACTGCAACTGCCGCGCCGTCGTGACTTGGTCCTGGAGCACCCGCCGCTCTCCCCCTTCGGAGAGATAGCCGCCAAAGCCCGTAGCGCGGAGGGCAGGTGTCAAGGCCGGATTCGCGTGTACATTAACCACCCCGCCTCCCCCTGTACCGGTTGCCCTGCCTGCACATCCGGCCTTGACACCTGCCCGGAGAGTGACGACAATCCAACGGCTATCCGGAGGGGGAGGCTTTGCACCTTCCTCGGTTAAGGTTCCTGGATCTTGGCCCGAGTGCTGGCGCGCAGCTCATGGTAACTGGCGGCGAAGGCGGCCCACCATTGCGGACTGGTTGTGCCGATCGCTCTGGCTAGCTCGCGCCCGGCGTCAGTCCGTAGCGCGGTCAGTGATGTGTCTTTCCATGCCTCGGTGTCGTGTCCCTGAGCCTCGTACTCGACAGCTTGCAGCAGTGTTTCTACTTTGTCGGCGTCGTGTGCTAGCTGCGACTCCAGTGTTTCCCTGGCTTCATACTCTGCGGTGAGGCCCTGGAACAGTTTGCTGATCTCGTGAGGCATGGTTGCTGTCTGGTCCTTAGTGATTGCCTCGGGTTCTGAGGTGCGGATATAAGCCCGGCCGACGTTGGGAACGTCGCCTATTCGGGTTTCGTGGAAGTCGTGCATCATGCAAAGTGCTGCGGTGCGGCCGGTGTCGGCCCCGCCCATGGCTGCGAGGACCAGGCCGACAACGCCGACTCTGAACGAGTGCTCAGCGACAGATTCTGGCCGTGGGATTCCCAGTAGCAGCCAGCCAGCTCGCGGCAAGTTCTTGAGCTGCCCGGCCTCGTAGAGAAACGAGGCGGTTCCACTCAGCGGGTGTTCTTCGCCGTCCGGCACTGGCATGGCCGCTTGTTCGCGTACATAGACACCACTGCCGGTCTTGCTGCGGACGAAACCCTCTTCGCTGAGCTTGCGGATTGCGGTCTGCACCGTCATGGGCGCTGCACCAAAGTGCTCAGCCAGCGCTTGATTCGACGGTAGCCGCTCTCCAGGTTTCAGTTCGCCGCTGAGGATAGCTGCGCGGATGGAGGCGGCGATCTTGATGTTGGGCCGCCTTGGGTCGTCCGGGTCTATTGCCTGCATAGATCAACACACTAACCAACCTAGGTCGATTTTGCGAGCTTGACGAGCAACATAGGATGATTTACTATTGAGGTAGGTTGCTGTAGCAACCGAGCTAGCAAGCTCTACTCACAGAAGGGGCAACATCATGCCCGCAGGAAGCTTCATCGTCGACACCGGCCGCACGTTCGCGGTCGCGCTGTTCATGGGCTCAGGCCCGAAGCTCAAGTTCGGTTCGTCTGAGCAGGACGTCGCGGCGACCGGAGAGCGTAAGTGGGAGATCCAGGTGGCTTGTACCTGGTTCTCCGAGTACGGCATGGCTCCGGCCAGCGACGTCATCCGTATCACCATCCTGGGCGGCTCCGATCCGGCTGCGGGCGTCATGCCCGGTACGCCGGTCGAGTTCGACGCCTTCAAGGTCGGTATCTCCGCTCCTGAGCGCAACGACAAGGGCGGCATTCGCGGCGGCAAGCCGTACTACCAGGCCAGCGGAATCCGCGCGGGCCAGGTCTCTAACGGTCGCCAGCTCGCGTCGGCCAAGTCCGAGTAAACCCGCAGGT
Organism: Actinomycetota bacterium; assembly: GCA_030853115.1. Lineage (GTDB taxonomy): Bacteria > Actinomycetota > Actinomycetes > Streptosporangiales > Streptosporangiaceae > Palsa-504. Next base: position 812 of record JALYVS010000266.1, on the reverse strand, counting down.
CCGCGCCAGGGTGGTCATCCCGATCGAGAGCGCCACCCTGAGCGCGGACCCGGACCCTCTAGGGGCGTTCATCATGTTCTCATTCATCCGCATCGTGCTGGGCAGCTGCTCCGGTGGCAGGCACTACTACGTCAAGATCAACGGCCAGTGGACGGCCTCCATCTGCGGGGCATCTCAGTGACCGCTGCCATCGCCCTGGTGCTCGTCCTCGTCCCCCTGGCCCTGGCGGCCCGGGGGACGTGGGCTGTATGGCGATTCTGCAAGCTGTCACCAGCAGCTAAGCGCAACTACCCGGCCGCGCTCTGGGCACGGCTCCGGTGGCGCTGGCTAGCCCGTAACCTCGGCCTGGCCCACCACGACCCGCATCGCAGGCGCACGTTCAGCCCGAGGGTCGGAACTGCGGTGAAGGTCCGCGTGGTCGATGACCCGAACTATGCCTTGCTCAGGTTCCCCCGAGCCCGGATCCGTCCGGATGACTTCGGGATCGTCGCCCGTGTCCGCACGGTCCCGCGCTCGGGTTCCCGCAAGGAATTCGAGGAGGCTGCCCCGCACATCGCTGACGCCTGGCGGTGTGTCCGGGTACAGGTCAGCCAGCCGAAGCCTGGTCGCCTGATCGTCCGGGGCCTCAAGCGTGATCCGCTCCTGGAGCCGTTCGGCCAGCACCAGGCACCGCCTGGCGTGTTCGGCCGCACCGAGGTCGAGAACCCGCTGAGGCTCTACATGGGTATCGACGCCTGGGCTCAGCACCGTTCGGTGTCAGTCCCCGGCTGTACCGGCATCACGGTCGGCGGGCTGCCCGGCCGGGGCAAGAC
>JALYVS010000265.1 GCA_030853115.1 Actinomycetota bacterium | reverse complement strand
GTTAGCAAATCTAGACTGCCTACGCATGTCATGCAGGCTAAAACGACCGGGAAGTGCTAATCGTGACCGCTTGACTACTGCGTGCATCGGTGTAGCGTCATATCTGTTATGAACCTTGTGTCCTATCTTGAGCTGCCGGCGTTTGATGACGCGGCACCGGACTTGCTGGCTGACCACTGCCATCAGCGGCTTGCCGGGTCCTTCGGCGTGACCAGTGGTCCCCTCGCGCAGCATATCGACACCAGCATCTTGAACCTCACCGGGCTCGGCATCATCTGGCCGGGTTCACCTCCGGTGAATCCGGACCACGGTCCAGAGCCATACGTGTCATAAGTAGACCGGTACTCGTCCGCCGCGAGTACGACCCGAGGGGTTTGCGCCATGCAGGCACCGCTGAAGAACACCCACGGGATGTCACTCAAAGTGTCCAGCCGGCTACCTGAACGGATACCGGTCGCCAGCCGGCTCCCCGCACGGGCCACCGATCCCGGGCTGAGACCAGGACACGCACCTGTACCCGTCCTGAACCACGACGCAACCGCGCTGACCGGTACGAGCGATGCGGGTGTGGCCACGCGCGGACGCCGCACCCTCATGCTGGCCGTGTGCTGCATGAGCCTGTTCATGGTCGGCCTGGACAACACGATCGTGAACGTCGGACTTCCGTCCATCGGCCGCGACTTGCACGCGGGCGTCTCCGGCCTGCAGTGGACAGTCGCCTCGTACACGATCGTGCTGGCCGCGCTGCTGATGTTCTCCGGCACGATCGCGGACCGGATCGGCCGCCGGACCATCTTCCAGGTCGGCCTGTCGCTGTTCACGCTCGGCTCCTGGATGTGCAGCCTGGCTCCTAGCCTCGGCGCTCTGATCGCGTTCCGCATCCTGCAGGGTGTCGGCGGGTCGATGCTCAACCCCGCCGCGCTTGGCATCATCACCAACACCTTCACCGGCCGGGCCGAACGGGCCCGGGCGATCGGCATCTGGGACGGCGTTTTCGGCCTGTCGATGGCGCTCGGCCCCGTGCTGGGCGGAGTCCTGGTCGGAACCGTCGGCTGGCGCGGGATCTTCTGGGCGAACATTCCGGTAGGCCTGGCCGCTATTTCGCTGACCGCACTGTTCGTGCCGGACTCCAAGGCCCCCCAGTCGCGGCGCGCCGACCCGGTGGGCCAGTTCCTCATCATCGTCATGCTCGGCTCGCTCGCCTACGCCATCATCGAAGGCCCGGCCCGCGGCTGGTACTCACCGGAGATCTTCGGCTTCTTCGCCCTGTCGGTAGTCTCGCTCGCGGTGCTGCTCGCTTACGAGCCCCGCCGCGCTGAACCAATGATCGACTTGCGGTTCTTCCGCAGCGTGCCGTTCGCGGGCGCCAACCTCAGCGCCGTCTGCGCGATCGCGGCGATGGCGGGGTTCTTGTTCCTGTCTACCTTGTACCTGCAGGACGTCCGCGGCCTGTCCGCGTTGCAGGCGGGCCTGTCCATCTTGCCGATGCCGGTGGTGATGGCCCTGTGCGCGCCGGTGGCCGGCCGGATCGTCGCCAGGCGCGGGCCGAGGGTGCCCCTGGTCATCGCGGGCGCGGCGCTCACCCTCAGCAGCGCGGCACTGTCGCAGCTCACCATGACGACGTCAGCGACCCACCTGGTGATCGCGTATGGCCTGTTCGGGGTCGGAGCCGGGATGGTGAGCTCGCCGATCACCAACGGGGTCATGTCCGGGGTGCCGAAAGCCCAGGCCGGGATGGCCTCCGGCATGAACTCCTCCAGCCGCCAGCTCGGTCAGTCCCTTGGCGTCGCCATCGTGGGCTCGGTCCTGGCGGCCAGCATGCGCGGGTCGATGAAGGCGGGTTTCGTGCAGGCTAGCCACGCGGGCTGGTGGATCCTGGCTGGGTGCGGCTACATGGTTCTCCTGCTCGGCCTGGTCTGCACGACGACGTGGGCGAAGGCCACCGCAGCCCGGCTGGCCCACCCGCCCGGCAGATGATCAGGTCTGCTGCCCCGCAGCCTGCCGCAAACCCGGCAGGTCGGTGATCACGATGCGGCGCTGGCCGGTGCGGATGAAACCGCGGTCCCGCCAGTTCGTCAGGGCCCGGGTGACGGTCGCGCGTGAGGTTCCGGCCAAGCTGGCCAGTTCTTCCTGCGACAACGGCATCGCGACGTGGATGCCGCCATGGACCTGGTCGCCGTGCCGGGCGGCCAGGTCGATCAGGAGCCCGGCCAGCCGCTGCGCGCCGGTGGTGACCGAACGGCTGCGGAGCTGGGTGGCCGTTTCGCTCCAGCGCTGCGCGAAGACGCGCCGGTAGGCGCGTGAGGCTCCCGTCTGGGTGTCCAGGAACGAGCCGAACTTATCGTGTCCCACGATCAGCGACCGGACGGTGTCGATAGCCTGCACGGTGGCCGTCCGGTAGCCGGTGGTCTGGCCGGCGACTTCCCCGATGACGTCGCCGTGACCGCGCAGCGCGAGCACCAGTTCCTGGCCTTCGCTGGTCACGGCGAGGATCTTCACCCAGCCGTCCACCAGGACGAAAAGGTGGGTGGCCGGGTCGCCTTCGACGCACATCGTCCCGCCGGGCGGGAACACGCTCATCCGGCCCAGAGCCAGCAGGGCGGCCTGTTCCGTATCGGTCAGCAGGCCCCAGAATCCCTGGGCCGGCCCTATCCCGTGCAGGTTCATATCTCGGAGAATGCCTCACGTGCCAGCGAGCGGGGTAACAGCCGGCCTTGGATCTACGATGAGCCATCCGGGGATAGTTGACAAACGCCGAGGTTAAACGAACGTCCTCAGGCGCCAAGCAGGACCGCCACCGTCCAGGCCAGGAAACCGGCGCCGGTGACCAAGGTCCAGGTGTCCACCAGGTGGATCCGGTCCCGGCGGATGCGGGCCGCTGCGAGCAGGAGGTTCACCCGGGCCCAGTTCCACGCATCGGCATTTTCCTCGGCCGGCGGCACTGTCATCCACCGCACCCTGAGATCGACCGGAGCGCCCGTCCGCCACCGCTGGTCGTTGAGCTGGTCGAGCACCGGCCGGCCCGCCAGGAGCAGCAGCGCCGCGGCCCTCAGCCAGCAGCCGATCAGGACGGTCAGCAGGGCCGCGCAGGCCAGGCCAGCCACCCCGGGACGCAGCACGGAAGGCGAGAACGAGGCCTCCACGGCAATGCCGATCGTGATCGCGCCCAGAACGCTGCCGTCCAGGATGATGTTGCCGCGCGTGTCACGCAGCAGCCAGGCCATCTCCGCGATAACCTCCTGGGCGGGCCCCCGATCTGGCTGGCCCTCACCTAGCCGGTCGCGATCGGCATCAAGGTGGTCGTCACCGAAGCTGCGCCGCCCTCTCACTGCTTCCGCCGGTACAGCCAGGGTCACGGCCATCCTTCTCGCCTCCGTACATGCGCTTAACCTTCAGGTCAAGCCAATCAGGGGAGACGGCGACAGGCTGAGCCATGTGAAGCAGCGTCGCTGCGTCAAATGACGCAGGCCGGTCCGGGGGAGCGGGGCGGTGTCAGCCGCAGCCGCAAGCTCCGCCGCAGCAGCCTCCGCCGCCACCGCCGGCCGGACGGTCCCGGCCCGAGGCCAGACCAGAGACCGAGACCGCGGATAGCAGCTTCACCGTGTCGTCATGGCCCTGCGGGCAGGTGGACGGCGCGGACGACTCGGTCATCGGGCGACTCAGCTCGAACGTGTCGCCGCAGGCACGGCAGCGGTACTCATATCGGGGCACGAGATCGAGTCTACGCCCCGCCGCCCCGGCGGGGGGAGGCGCTATCGCGCCCGGCTGCCGCGCCGGCATCGTCTGCCACGGCGGGGGAGTTACCGTTCCCTGGCGTGCGGGCATGCCCGTTCGGCATGATGCGCTGCTCCGGAGTCACCAGCGGGAGGCTGGCCACGGGGGCCACGGGGGCCACGGGGGCGCCGGCGGCCGCGTCGTCGTAGTAGAACTGCTTGCCGCGCAGCAGCGAGACCAGCGCGCCGGTGATCGCCATGATCGCGGCCGCGGTGAAGACGATGACCAGGCCGTGATGGAACGGCGCCGAGATCAGGTGCGGGAAGAACTGCCTGCCGGTGAGCACCGCGACGTTGTGCGTGGGCAGCACCGCCAGCACGTGGTAGGGCGCCAGCAGGTTCTGCACCGGGTTGTAGCCGAGCAGCGCGGCGAACATCGTGCTGACCGGCGGCAGGTGGCTGACCTGGGTGGCCACCGAGGCCGGCACGCCCTGGGCGGTCAGGCCGGCGAACAAGGTCCGGGGCAGGCTCGCGGCCAGCCCGGCGATCATCAGCGAGAAGAAGATCCCGATGGACAGGGACATGCCGGAATTCTGGAAGGTGGAGCGCATACCGGAGGCGGAGCCGCGCTGGCTGGCCGGCACGGCACTCATGATCGCGGAGGTGTTGGGCGAGGCGAACAGGCCGGAACCGACCCCGTTGCCGAAGATCAGCAACGCGAAGAGCCAGTACGGGAAGTCGACCGGGAGCAGCATCAGCCCGGCGAAGCACACCGCGGCCAGCAGCAGGCCCGAAGTGGCGAACAGCCGCGGCCCGTACCGGTCAGACAGCGTTCCGGAGATCGGCCCGGCGATCAGGAAGCCCGCGGTGAGCGGCAGCATATAGATCCCGGCCCACAGCGGCGTCACCGTGAAGTCGTAGCCGTGCAGCGGCAGCCAGATGCCGGCCAGCCAGATGACCAGCATGAACTGCAGCCCGCCGCGGGCGATCGAGCCGAGCAGGCTGGCCGCGTTGCCGGCTGCGAAGGCCCTGATCTTGAACAGGCCCATCTGGAACATCGGCTCGGCGATCTTGGTCTCGAAGACGCAGAACCCGATCAGGACGACCACGCCGCCGATCAGGCCGGTGATGATCCAGGGGCTGGTCCATCCGGTCGCGTGGCCGCCGTAGGGCCGGATCCCGTAGGTGATGGCGACCAGCAGCGAGCCGAGGCCCACCGCGAACAGGATGTTCCCGATCCAGTCGATCTTCGCCCGCTTGGTGGTCGCGATCTCGCGCAGGCTCTTGTACGCCCAGACCGTGCCGAACAGCCCGATCGGCACGTTAACCCAGAACACCAGGCGCCAGTTCACCGCGGCCAGCAGCCCGCCGAGCAGCAGCCCGACGAACTGCCCGGAGATCCCGGCGATCTGGTTGACGCCCAGCGCCATGCCGCGCTTGTTCGCCGGAAACGCGTCGGTGAGGATCGCGGCCGAGTTCGCCATCAGCATCGCGCCGCCGAAGGCCTGCCCGAACCGCCAGCCGATCAGCCACAGCGCGCCGTGGGTGCCGGTCAGCGGGTCCAGGGACAGCGCGATCGAGGCCAGCGTGAAGACGACGAAACCCAGGTTGTAAATCTTCACCCGGCCGAACATGTCGCCCAGCCGGCCCAGCGTCACCACCAGCACCGACTGGACGAGCAGGTACCCGATGATCATCCACAGCAGGTACGTGACGTTACCCGGCGTGAGCGGGTTCAGGTGAATTCCGCGGAAGATGGCCGGCATCGCGACGATCACGATCGACGCGTCGATCGTCGCCATCGTCATACTCAGCGTGGTGTTGGACAGGGCAATCCACCGGTACCTGTCCGGCCGCCCGTCAGCATCCGGAGATCCGCCTGGCGTACCCGGCGCCCCGTTCATCTGGCCTGAATCAACGCTTTTCCGCACGTTAGCCAAGTCTACGCGCAATCACTTGCTTACTAGCAACTGTTAGCCTGTGAAACTTGTTCGCCGGTCAGACGCCGTCGGAGGTTCCCGGGTCAGCGGAGGAGTCCGCCCCGGCGGACTTGTACGCGCCCGGCGTGCGTTCCACGATGTAGTAGACGGCGACCAACGCGATGATCACGAACGAGGCGACCGCGTTGAACTGCGCGACCGCCATGGCGATCAGGTAGACGATCCCGCCGCCGACAAACCGTGTCCGCGCCGCCCAGTGCTTGTCTGGCGGCAGGGGCTGATCTACCCGGCGGCCGTGCAGCGTCCACTCGAAGATCGCGCCGAAGCCCGCCGACATGCCGAAGAACACTCCCGCATACAACGTCATCGCGAATCGCGCGTCCGGACCTCCGGCCGGGAAGTAAGCCGCCTCCGTAGCAGTGGCCCACGGGATTAGCACGACGAACAGGAGCAGCAGCAGGTTGAGGAAGAGCAGCGTCCGGTCGACCGCGCTGATCGACCGGACCAGCACATGGTGGTTAACCCAGACGATGCCGATCATGAAGAAGCTGATCAGGTAGGCGAGGAACGTGGCCCAGCGCTCGTCAAGCTGATAGAGCAACGTGCTGGGGCCGTGTACCGCCGCGGGGAGGTTGAGGGCGAGCAGCGTGATCGCCACGGCGAACACGCCATCGCTGAACGCCTCGAGCCTGGACCGGTCCACGAGCGTCCCCAATCCTCCCTGCAGGCCACCGCGGCTGGCGGTACAACCAGCCAAAGTATGAACTGCCCAAACCTAGCGCGCCTTCGCCGGTACCGGAGCGGCAAAGCGGCGCTGGCCATCCCGGCCGGCCGCTCAGCGAGCCTGCGGTAACCGGGCTCGCAGGGTCTTCAGCAGCCGGTCCACCGCGTCGTTCAGCCCACTGGCCAGGCGCGCGAGCAGTTGCACGCCCTCGGCCGCCGAGGCTCCGGCCGGGTCGCCGAGCACCCCGTTGGCGCTCACCGCGCGCACGCCCTGCTCGCGGAGCACCGGCATGATCTGATCGACCGGGCGGACGTCGCCCCGTTCGGCCGCGTCCAGGCGCACCGCGTCCGGGTTCAGGGCGAGCATGATCGAGGTCTCGGACCGGCCGGCGTGCGCGTCCCCGCCGGGCAGCCCGGCATGCCAGGCCTGGCAGATGCGTCCCTCGTAGCGCAGCCGGCTGGCCGCTGCCCGCACCGCAGCGACGTTCCCGCCATGCCCGTTGACCAGCAGCATGGCGGGCCAGTGCGAGCTGGCGTGCCGCCCCAGCTCGATCAGGCAGGTGGTCAGGGCCGGCTCGCCGATGGATAGCGTGCCGGGGAAGGCCGCATGCTCACCGCTGGCGCCGATGGCGAAGGCCGGGGCCAGCGCCACGCCGGGACGGCCCGCACAGGCCCGCCGGGCCAGCGCCACGGCGATCTGGGTGTCGGTGTCCAGCGGCAGGTGCGGACCGTGCTGCTCCAGCGAGCCGGCCGGCACCACCAGCAGCCGCCGCGGGCCCTCGTCCACCTCCGGCCACCGCATCCCGGCCAGCTCAGGAACGGGCGGCGGGCACATGCGGTCATGCTACGACCGCTGGAGAACGCGCGTTACTACGCCATTAGTCTGGGCGGGTGCCGAGGAGAACCAGCCCGCGCAAGCCCGGCGCTGAGCTGGCCGCCGGACCAGGTCCGGCCGATGAGCTGGTCCCGGCGGGGTTTGGCCTGCGAGCCGACCCGGGGTCACGGATGCTGGCCGGCGGAATGATCCTCGCGGGCGGCTATCCCGCCCGGATCCTGCGGCTGACCCCGGCCGGCGTCCGGCAGGTCCGGGCCTGGTGGTCGGGGACGCCGGTGCCGGACAACCTCAAGGCCCGCGCGCTGGCGCGCCGCCTGCTCGACACCGGGCTCGCCCACCCCGCGCTTGATGAGTCTTCGCCAGGCGGGCCCGGGCCAGGCCCGGACGAGGTCACGGTGGTGATCCCGGTCCGCGACCGGCACGCCGAACTGGCCCGGTGCCTAGCCGGACTGACCGCGATGCCGCGGGTGGTCGTGGTCGACGACGGGTCCTGCGACCCGGACGCGGTGGCGAAAGTCGCGGTCGGGGCCGGTGCCGGGATACTGCGGCGGCCGGTGAACGGCGGCCCGGCGGCGGCCAGGAACACGGGCCTGGCCGTAGCGGATACGCCGCTGGTCGCCTTTCTCGACTCCGACTGCGTGCCCCGCCCGGGCTGGCTGGACCCGCTGCTGCCGCACTTCGCCGATCCGGCGGTGGGCGCGGTCGCGCCGCGCATCGTCCCGCACGAGAACGGGCAAACCTGGCTGGCCCGTTATGAGGGCGCGAGCTCTACGCTCGACATGGGCCAGCGGCCCAGCATCGTGCGGCCGGGAGCACGCGTTCCCTATGTCCCGGGGGCCGCCCTGGTGGTGCGCAAAGCCGCCGCCGGGGCGGGCTTCGCCGAGGACATGCCGGTGGGGGAGGACGTCGACTTTATCTGGCGGCTGGCCGCGGCCGGCTGGCGGACCCGGTACGAGCCAGCCGCCACGATGGGGCATCAGCACCGGGTGCGGCTGCGCGCGTGGATGACCAGGCGCAAAGACTACGGAACCTCGGCCGCCGCCCTGGAGCTGCGCCATCGCGGCGCGGTCCGCCCGTTTTACGCGTCGCCGTGGACCGCGGTGGCGTGGCTGGCCGCGGTGCTCGGCCGCCCGGACGCGGGCGCCGTCGTCACC
>JALYVS010000264.1 GCA_030853115.1 Actinomycetota bacterium | reverse complement strand
AGGTGGTTTGACACCGCTCTCCGCAGAGCGATGCCGAAGGGCCACAAAACCTTCATCTCCTGCACAGCAGCACATCAAGAGAGTCGTTTACCTAGGTACGACTCCTTTCTGCGCGCGTAGCACACCAGTGCCAGAGAGTTCGGCGAGCGATGGCGCGACGCGGTCCTGGTGCTCTGTGACCGCGCGGACCTAGAAATCGATGCGGCCAGCACGGCGGAGATCAACGTCTGGCTGCTGGGACGGCTGCCGCAGGTCTAGCTCGCTCCCGGAGCGGACGCGATGCTACGGATAGACGGCTTCCCGCTGTCCCCTCGTGCGGTGCATAGTCCAGAGCAGGTCGGCGAGAAGTCCGGGGTCGACGGTAGGCATCTCCCAGACCGGGTCGCCCGCAGCTTTGGCCTTCTCCACCTCGGCGTGGAAGGCACTGTTTTCAATGGCGGCACCGACGTAGAGCATGCCGACGTAGACGCCTTGGCCGGCTACCTCGGCGTGCAGGGCTTGCAGGTAGTTGCGCTGGGCGGCTTGTGCGGGGCTGGGGCCGCTCATGCCCGGCAGGCCCTGCACGGTGCTGCCGCCCTGCGCGGTCAAGATGGCGCCGTCCCCCTGCTCGAGCATGGGCGGCAAGAACTCCTGCACGAGGGCCAGCATCGTGTAGAAGATCAGCGGCATGAAGCTCTGGGCGTGCTGCGGAGTCAGGTTGGCCGCGGAAACGAACCCGGTGTCTGGGGTGGGTGCGTAGTAAAAGGCGTCGAGGTGGCCGGCCTGAGCGCGAATTTGCTCGGCCAGCCGGGGCGTGGCACCGATGTCGGACAGGTCGGCTGTGATGACATGCGCGGTTGACCCGGCACGGGCCAGCTCTTGGGCCAGAAGGTCAAGCGGCTCCTGGCGGCGGCCCACCAGGATGACGGCGTAACCCGCACGCGCGTAGCGACGGGCGACTGACTGGCCAAGACCGGGTCCCGCTCCGAACACGGCGATGAATTTGGACATGAGCATGCTCCGATGGGTAATCACCACTACTCCGGAGCAGCTAAGGCCACATTCACCTTGTCGTCAAGTGATTCAATGAAGTTAGCAGCGGCCTGCCGCTAGATTCGGTGCGGTGAGCTCTAGCGCTGATCTTCTGGCCGCTTATGACGCTCAGCTACGAGCGGCCGAGGTCTCCGACCTCGCCGCCGGTGTCCACGCGGAACCCGATCCGCCGATCACCCGGCTCGTGGGCCAGCATCGCGGGTTCGTCAGCGGGCCGGCCGATCTCGGGGTAGGCGGCACGGCGCTCGATGCCCTGATCGCCCGTCAGCGGGACTTCTTCGCGGCCCGCGGCGAAGCCGTCGAATGGAAGACACGCGGTCACGACCGGCCACCCGGCATCCCCGAGCGGCTGATGGCGGCCGGCTTTGCCCCCGAACCCCAGGAGACCGTGCTGATCGGCCTGGCCACGGATCTGGCGGCCGGCCCGCCAGACCTGCCCCCGGGAGTCACCATCGGCTAGGTCACGAGGGAAACGGACATCCGCCGGATCGCCGACCTGGAGTCCGAGGTGGCAGGCGAAGACTTGTCCTGGCTAGCCGGCGACCTGCTCGCAGGAGTACGTCGAGGGGGCACCACCGTGCTCGCCGCCGAAGCCGGCGGCCGGGTCGTATCCGCGGCCTGGCTGGTGCTGAAGCCGGGCACCGAATTCGGCGGGCTATGGGGCGGCTCGACGCCCAGCCAGTGGCGAGGACGCGGACTGTACCGCGCGCTGGTCGCCCGCAGGGCGGCTCTGGCCGCCGAGCTGGGTGTTCGTTACCTCCAGGTGGACGCCTCAGCGGACAGCCGGCCCATCCTCGAGCGGCTTGGACTCCTTCCGGTCACGACAACGACTCCTTACGTCTGGACGCCCTGACGGGCTAGGGCGGCAACCCGCTGGGTGTCCAAGTACGTCGGCGCCGTCCGGCGGCTGGTTACGGCACCGCCGAAGGCTGCTCCTCGAGCAGGTCGGGCTCGGGGGCGGACTGGTGGCTGAGCTTGCTGGGCCACCAGATCCAGTGGCCGAAGTCCAGGTTCAAGGCGGTGACCAACACGGACCTGACCACGATGGTGTCCAGCAGGACACCGAACGCCACCGCGAAGCCAAGCTCGGCCAGGAAGGTGACGGGCAAGGTGGCGAGGGCGGCGAAGGTACCCGCCAGGACAGCGCCGGCCGAGGTGATAACCCCTCCGGTCGCCGACAGCCCGGTGAGCGCGCCACGTCGCGGGCCGTGCTTGCCCGCTTCCTCGCGGACCCGGGTCATCAAGAAGATGTTGTAGTCGATCCCCAGGGCGACGAGGAACACGAAGACGAACAGCGGGAACGAGGTGTCCGCGCCGCCGAACTTGAACACGTGGTCGAATATCAGCGCGCTCACGCCCAGCGCCGCCGCGAAGGACAGCACCACGGTGGCGATAAGAATGACCGGCGCGATCAGTGCCCGCAGCAGCAGTCCCAGGATGAGGAACACCACGACCAGGATGACCGGGATGATCAGCGTGCGGTCGTGCGCGGACGCGCGGTTGATGTCCAGGTTAACCGCCGTATTGCCGCCGACCAGCGCGTTCGCGCCGGGCACCGCGTGCACGGCGGTACGGACCCGGTCGACGGTATCGAACGCCGCCTGGCTGTCTGGTGCGCTGGTCAGCGTACCCTGCAGGTAGGCGTGGCCGGCCTCGCTTACCGGCCCGGTGACGCCGGTAATGCCCGGCGTGGACTTCAATGCCGAGGCCAGCTGCGCCCCTTGCGCATTGTTGCCGATCACCACCACCGGCTGTCCGGCGCCGGCCGGGAAGTGCTGGTTCAGGACCGTCTGCCCGACCACCGAGTCCGGGGTGTGACGGAAACCCTCCGCGGTCGTCAGGCCACCGGCCTTCAGGCCGAGCAGGCCCGTCGCCATCGCGCCGAGTATCAGCGCCGTGACCACCCAGACCACCCGGGGCCTGACCGCGATCCGGCGGCCCACCCGGGCCCAGAATCCCCTGGTCGTCGGCTCCTCGGTGCCATATGTGGGCTTGACCGGCCAGAACAGCCAGCGGCCGAAGATCACGAGCAGGGCGGGCAGCAGGGTCATGCTGGCCAGCAGCGCTACGGCGACGCCGATTGCCAGCACGGGCCCGAGGCTCTTGGTGGAGTTCAGCTCCGCGATGGTCAGTGTCAGCAGGCTGATGACCACGGTACCGGCGCTGGCGACGATGGCCGGGCCGGCCCGCCGCAGCGCGACGGTCATGGCCTCGTGCCTGTCCTCGTGGCGTCGCAGCTCCTCGCGGTACCTGGCCGTCAGCAGCAGCGCATAGTCGGTACCCGCGCCGAAAACCAGCACCAGGAGGATGCCTGCGCTCTGCGCGTTGACCGTCAGGCCGTGCTTGGCCAGCAGGTAGATCAGTCCCTCGGCGGTCGCCAGCGCGATGCCGCCTGAGAGCACCGGCATCAGCCACAGCACCGGGCTGCGGTAGGTGATCAGCAGCAGGCCGATGACGACGGCCAGGGTGGCGATGAGAAGGATGCCGTCGATGCCCTTGAACGCGTTGGATGAGTCGGCGGCGTTGCCCAGCGGGCCGGCGATATGGACGGCTAGGCCGTTGGCGTTGCCATGCGCGATGGTGCCCAACGTGGTGGCGGCGCCCGAGGCGCCATTCCAGCCCTGCGAGCCGAGGTTGACCGGGACGATGGTCTCGATGGCCTTGCCGTCACTGGAGACGAACGGGCCGGCCACCTGGCTGTGCACCACGCTGGGCACGCCGCGGAATCGGAGCACGTCGGCGGCTGCCTTCGCCCGGTCCGCTCCGGTCAGGCCCGACGGGCGGTCGTAGACCAGGACGGCGGCGAAGATGTTAGGTGACTGGAATCGCGACTGCACGTCCAGGACCTTGGTCGACTCGGCCGCGGCGGGCAGCCAGGCCGACGAGTCATTTTTCTCCGCACCGGTGAGCTTGCCCGACAGCGGGCCGGCCACCGCTACGATGATCACCCAGAAGACCAGGACGGCCCACTTGGTCCGGCGTCCGCCGGGAATGGCCGCGATCGCGCGGATTCGGCTCATGATGATCTCCCAGATTGGTCGGCCTGCCGGTTGCCAGTCCTAGCATAATCGCGCGGGCCCCTCGGCAAAGTCAAGACATATCTTGTCCTGAGGGGCTGTTGCGGTCCCTCATCATCGGCGGCCATGGGGATCGTCGCTCGGTTGCTCACCATAATCGATCCTCCATTCGTCCGAGGCAACACGGTGCTGCGTTCCCTGTTACGACGGCGGCCCAGCCGGGAATTCATCGGGTACCGCTGACCCGTGGGGCCGCCGCCCGGGAGGAGATGGGAGACATACTGTGGCCATGGTGACGTGGAAAGACGTGGAGCAGGCGGAGCCCGAGTTCGCGGCGCGGGTGCGGCGGCTGTTCGACGCGGGCAGGCACAAGACGATCGCGACGTTGCGGGGTGACGGCTCGCCACGGATCTCGGGCATAGAGTGCGAGTTCGCTGACGGCGAGCTCAGCTTCGGGTCGATGCCGGGTGCCCGTAAGGGCGCGGATCTGAGGCGGGATCCGAGGTTCGCCCTGCATGGCCCGGTGTTTCACCCACAGGAGGGTAACGAGGCCGGCTGGCCAGGCGAGGCGAAGATCGCCGGGCGGGCGGTCCTGGCCGGGCCGGCCGGCGACGGACCTGCTGGAGACCTGTTTGAGGCCGACATTTCCGAGGTCGTCATCACCCGGCTGAACCCGGAGGCGACGTTGCTGGTCATCGAGTCGTGGACGCCGCAACGAGGGCTTCGCGTGTCGGAACGCGAATGACCAGCCCATCACGATGAAACCGCGTCGATAGCTTCGCTGTGCTGCCGACCGCGGATGGGCTGCACGTGGGTGGCACGCACGCTAATCGAGGAAATCGCGGAGCGCGGCACTAACGAGATCCGGTGCTTCTTCCGGCAGGAAGTGACCGGTGGGAAGCGCCTGGCCGCGGACGTCGGTGGCCGCGAGGAAGAACCAGTGGTAATACGCCGTGGCCATGGCCCGCGTCACGTGGCCCAGCACATGGCGGGTCGGCACGATGTCCAGCACGGCGAGCCTGGTGACGGCGTCCGGGTGATCTAGCGCCAGCCGGTGCGCGACGCGGGCACCACGGTCGTGCGCGACCAGCTGGAACGGCCCGAAGCCGAGCTGGCGCATCAGCCCGGCCTGGTCGCGGGCCATGGACCGCTTGGAGTACACCAGCCCGGCGGCATCCGGAGCGGGCTTGCCGGAATCGCCGTAGCCGCGCAGGTCGGCCAGGACGACCGTGTGGTCCCGGGCTAGCAACGGAGCCACCTGACGCCACATGAGATGGTTCTCGGGATAGCCGTGCAACAGCAGCACCGGCGCGCCTGACCCGGCCACGGCGCAGTTGACGGTGATGCCCGCCACGTCCACGCGCCGGTACTCAAAGCCTGCCACCCGCAACGGAGAGGCTCCTGTCCCGGCACCTGCTTCTGTGACGGTCATGGGCCGGCCGGCCCGACCTCGCTTCGGCAGACGGGATGCCGGCTGGATGACAGCTGCTCAAGGAGCGACCAGCCGACGGCCTTCGCCGGCTTTGCGGCTGAACACCACCCGGTCGAATTCGACGCCGCGGGTGTTGATGGCCCGCAAGGTCATCGTCGTGGTGCCACCCGGCGGGGCCGGAACGACATCCAAGGCGATAAAGGCGTAGTCGCGGTAGCGGGCCTGGGACCAGTCGATCCTCTCGTAGTCATCGGTGAAGTTCTTCTGGCTCACGTAGGGTCCGGTCCCGGCCTTCTGGTCGCCGGGGACTACGGTGCCGTTGCCCGGGGCGCCAGTGTCCACGCCGGCGATGAAGTTCCGGTCGGTCTCGACAGGTCCGCCCCAGGTGTACCGGGGCCGGCCGGCGGAGCCGGCCACCACGTAGGTGGTGCCGTCGGTGGCCGGGTGGACCACGGCGGCGTCGTGCGGCGACCGGGAGACCGCCTGGACGGCGGAGGACCCGCTGTTCCTGGCGGCGTCGTAGCGGATGGGATTGGTGCGCTCGTAGAGGTGGTTATGACCCTGGACGGCCAGGTCCACCTCGTACTCGGCGAACAGCGGGGCCACAGTGGAACGCACCCCGCCATCGGAGGAATGGCTCGAGCAGGTCGAGAACGCGCAGTGGTGGTAGAAGGCGACGATGAAGTCGATGGCCGGGTCGGCGCGGAACGCCGCCAGCCGCTGCTTCAGCCAGGCGGACTGGGTCCCGTGGCTGTAGCCGAGCAGGCCCTGGATCTCGAAGCTGAGCTCGTTCGCGTCGACGCTGACGACTGCCACGTTGCTGTAGGTGAAGCTGTACACCGACGGGCACTTGCTCGGGCCGTTCTTGGGCAGGTCCAGCCGCTGGGCATGGCCGCCATAGCCGATGGAGCCGTAGTGGTCCCTCGTGACGGCGTCGGCGTCCAGCGCCGCGCTGAACAGCTCGACGTCGTGGTTGCCGGTCGCGAACATCCACGGTGTCGAGGCCGAGCATGGCCACCGCGTTGCCGCTGGGGTTGGCGTAGCAGATGTCCCCGGCCAGCAGGTTGAACCTGGTCGGCGTGTGGTTCAGCGGATTGCGCACCTTGGTGATCTGGTGGACCAGCGCGGCGACCGGAGAGATATCGGTCGGTGCGCTGGTCGACGTGGGGTTGTAGTAGTCGGGGTCGGCCGGATCGTAATAATCGTCGGTGATGTGCGAGGAGGACTCCGGCTGCAGCGAGTCGGCGTTGTCGAGGGTCTGGCCGGTGCCGGGCTTGCCGGTGATGCCCTGGTCCGCGTAGGCGGTGAAGGTAAACGGCGAGCGGGCCCGCTCCCGGTCCGGCGCGGTGGCGAAGGTGGCGTTAGGGGTAAAGCCGGTCTGGCGGCCCGCCGAGTAGACAAACCGGTAGTGGTACGTCTGGCCTGCCCGCAGGTCATCTAGGTGAGCGTGCACGTAGAACTGGGTGGCGTTGAGGAAGTCGTTCGTCGACGCCTGGACCTGCCCGAACGGTATGCCGTTCCATACCGGTACATGAGTCACCAGCTCCCGCAGGTCGGCGTGGGCCACCGCGCCGTAAGACGGGTCGGTGCCATACTCCACGCGGACCCTGATTCCGGACGGTACCGCGTTGAACGTGTTCAGGTTGAACAGCTGGCCGGCGATCGCCATCTGATGCCTGGGGTCGGCCCCGAAGGCCAGGTGCCGGCCGTTGACGACGAAGCCGCCCGCGACCGTCCCGGTGCTGGACAGCTGTTCGGCGAAGGCACGCGAACCGAATCCATTGCCGAGCAGGAACGCGGCCCCGGCGGCACCGACGCCCCCTTTGAGCATGTTCCTGCGACTGATCACGTTGCGCCGCAGCTGCTGGGCCAGAAATTCGTGCTGCTCGGGACCGAACGCGGCCGAGCGCAGCTCGGATCCGCGGGAATCTGAAGGAGAGGCCATGGCGAGATCGTGTCTAAGCAAATCTACGGCGGCGTGACCGGACCAAGGCCGACGGATAAATCGTGATCGACATATAAGTCGGAAATATGTGCATATAACTGCCCGGCTCTATCGATTATTTCGGACAATTATTACCATGAGTATGGCTCCGCTCGCGCCTGAGTCGTACGATTCTCCTATGACCAGAACGCATGTCCCCTGGATCTTAATCGGCATCGAAGCCGTCGCCTGGGTGATGGGTAACATCCTCGGATTAGTCCTGGCCACCCTCGGTCTTGTGGTTATCTACCTGGTCTCGGTGCGCGTGCATCCCCGGATCCGGCACCGCGGCTGCGGGGGGACGGGCGAGCACCGGGGCGCGGTCTTCACCTGGACTCACCGAAAATGCCCGCGCTGCACCGGAGGCCGCCTAGTCCGCTGGGGCGCCGGGCAGTGGGGATCGGAGCACATCAGGAACGAGTACAGCCGGACGAAGGAGGCCAGGGCCGCAGCCCGGTCGAACGGCACCTGGCGGTAGCGCTGCCATGCGGCTTTTACGGCAGGCGCTGGTAGATGCGCGCCGCGTTCTTGGCCAGCTTGACCTCGACCTCGGCCTGCAGGTCGACACCGGTCATCCCGGCTAGGCCCAGCAGGTAGATGACCACGTCGGCCAGTTCTTCCCCGAGTCTCGGGCGGCACTGGCGCCACGCCTGGAACGCTTCGGCGATCTCTCCCTGGAGCAGGCAGAATTCCAGCGGGATATCGGTCGTATTGAACCTTTTTGCGACCTTATTCTCCCAGGCCAGTTCCTGTCCTGATCGGATATCCATATGTCCTCCCCCCAGAGGCAGGGCGATTCCAAGATCACTAACGGGAGCCAGGCAGTTACGATGAGCTGACGTCCGGCCGGGCAGTGTGATGTGCGGCGGCGACTGCCACTGCTGTTTTAATTAATTGCCCGTCACATTTCAA
>JALYVS010000718.1 GCA_030853115.1 Actinomycetota bacterium | reverse complement strand
CTCGTCACCTGGTCGCGCGACGGTGCGCCGGCGAACCCGGTGGGCTGGCTGCTCGCGACCGCGCGGCGGCGCGCCATCGACAGCTTCCGCCGCCGGTCGGCACTCGACGAGCGGTACGCCATGCTCGCCGGCCAGCTCGCCGAGGGTGAGGCGAGCTCGGGCGCGGTGGCCCCGCGGGACCGGTCGGAGGACCTGCCGTGGGATCCCGACCGGGTCGACGACGACGTCCTCGCGCTGATGTTCGTGGCCTGTCATCCGGTTCTCTCGCCCGAGGCCCGCGTGGCCCTGACGCTGCGCGCGGTCGGCGGCCTGGCGAGCGAGGAGATCGCCCGGGCGTTCCTGGTGCCCGTACCGACGGTCCAGGCACGGATCACGCGGGCGAAGAAGACGATCGCCGCGGCAGGAGTGCCGTTCGAGCTGCCGCCGCCGCAGGAACGGCGCGAGCGGCTCGGCGGTGTCCTGAGCGTGCTGTACGTGATCTTCACGGAGGGCTCGACGGCGACGACCGGTGACCGCCTGCTGCGCCCCGATCTCGCCTACGAGGCGATCCGGCTGGCCCGGATGCTGGCCGCGTTGCTGCCCGATGAGCCGGAGGTGTACGGGCTGCTCGCCCTGTTCGAGCTCACGGCCGCGCGCTTTCCCGCACGCACCGGGCCCGATGGCGAGGCAGTGCTCCTGGAGGATCAGGACCGGCACCTGTGGGACCGGTCGGCGATCCGTCGCGGTCTGGCGGCGATCGGCCGGGCCTCGGCTGCCGGGCGTGGCCTGGGACCGTACGGGCTGCAGGCAGCGATCGCCGCCTGCCACGCGTCGGCGTCCTCGGTGCAGGAGACCGGCTGGGAGCGTGTCGTGCTCCTCTATGAGGCGCTCGGCCGCGTGGCTCCCTCACCCGTCGTCGAGCTCAACCGGGCCGTCGCCGTCGCGATGGCGAATGGACCACAGCAGGCGCTGTCTATTGTGGACGAGCTGGTCGCCTCCGACAGCCTGTCGGGGTCGTACCTGCTCCCGAGCGTGCGCGGCGAGCTGCTCGTCCGGCTCGGCCGGACCGCCGAGGCACGGGCCGAGCTGGAGCTCGCCGCCCGACTGTGCCGCAACGTCCGCGAGCGGTCCGTGCTGCTGCGCAAGGCGGCCGCGCTGGCGTGATATCCGTCCGCCTCCCGCTGTCCAGCGAGGCGGACCGACACCGAGTCCAGGCTCAGCGGCTCGCGGACCGCGACCACGCTGGCCGCGGACGCGTGCAGATTCGCGGTCAGGGCGGCGACGACGCCCCAGCCCAGCCTGAGGCTGACCAAGATGGCGAGCAGCAGCCGGAGCCGGGCGGGCGTGGTACGAGCGCGGAGTCCCGCCGGGACGCGCCGTGCCGCTGCGGCACGAGGTCCGGGCGCTACGCCGACGCTGGATGCCATGTGCCATCCCGCCACCAAGCCGCTGGCCCGCACTGACCGTTCAGTGCTGGGAGAAAGCTAACACCAGCGGGCGGGCAGCGGGCGAGATCGGGGCCGGCAGGTCCGCTCCTTCGGCGTCAGCGGACAGGTACCGGTCGACGGCGGCGGCGGCACTGCGTCCCTCGGCGATCGCCCAGACGATCAGCGACTGGCCGCGGCCCATGTCGCCCGCGGCGAACACACCGGGTACCGACGTCGCGTAGCGATCATCGCGGCCGACGTTACCCCGCGGGTCGAACTCGACGCCGAGGTCGGTGAGCAAGCCGGGGCGCTCGGGGCCGGTGAAGCCCATGGCCATCAGCACCAGGTCGCACGGCAGGTCGCGCTCGGTGCCAGGCACCGGGTCGAAGCCCTCCGCGTCGGCCAGCCGCAGCGCTCGCACCCGGGCGGGGGCACGGTCGTCGCCGAGGAATTCCAGCGTGGACACCGCGTAGCTGCGCTCACCGCCTTCCTCGTGCGCGCTGGAGACCCGGTAGATCATCGGGTAAGTAGGCCAAGGCTGGTGACCGGCCCGGGACTCGGGCGGCCGCGGCATGATCTCGAGCTGGGTCACCGACGCCGCGCCCTGCCGGTGCGCGGTGCCGAGGCAGTCCGCGCCGGTGTCGCCGCCGCCGATGATGACCACGTGGCGCCCGCGGGCGCTGATGGCCGGATCGGCCGGGGCGCCGGCGCCGGCGC
>JALYVS010000717.1 GCA_030853115.1 Actinomycetota bacterium | reverse complement strand
GGCGCTCGCCCGCAGGTGCGGCGCGGCGGCCGGGTCGGCGGAGACCGACGGGATCCGCACCAGCCGCTCGAGGTCGGAACGGACCGACGGCAGCACGTGCTGGACGGCGGCGGTCAGCGGGCCGGCGGGCTGGTTCGAGATCATGCGCCCGACGCTACCGGGGCCGGGCGGAGAGTCTCAACCGGCGTGCAGGGTCAGGTCGGCGGCGAAGCGCTCGGCGATCTCCAGGGCGGCGGGCAGTTCGGCGTGCCGGATGATGACCATGCCGTCGCCCGTGGTGGTGGCCCGCCAGTCCCGGCGGGGGGCGCCGACCGGGAGCAGCTCCAGCGCGACCACGTGCTCGCCGTACCGCGCCAGCAGCTGATCCAGGCCGTCGTAGTGAGTGATCCGGCCCGCCCCGCTGGCCCGCTTGAAGATACTGGCGGCGTTATAGCGCCGCTCGATGGGCGCCTCGATCCGGCCCCGGGTGACGGCTTGCGCCCAGGCGGCGAACAGGTCGGTGTCGGTCGCGTAGTTCATCACGTCGACCGTGCGGGCGCCCGGCGGGCGGGCGCCGATCTCGCCGAACACCACCTCGCCGTCGGCCTTGCGGTACCACTCCATGTGGGTGAACCCGTCCCGGAAGCCGAGGGACCGCAGCACGGCGCGGCCGAGCTCCCGGCCGCCTTGCAGGCCGGGCTCGTCCAGGTCGCGCAGCGCCAGCGTGATCGGGCTGATCCACTCGTGCATCTTGGTCAGCAGCGGCCGCGGATGGTACTGGCAGATGTTCTCGAACAGGACCTGCCCGTCCGCGCAGATGGTGTCGTAGGTGAACTCCTGCCCGTCGACGAACTCCTCGACGCTGACCCGCGGCAGATGCCGGACCATCGGCAGGATCGCGTCGAGCTCGGCGGCCGAATCGGCCCGGTAGGTGTCCGCGGAGCCGGCCCCGTCGATCGGCTTGACGATGAGGGGGTAGCCGGTGCGCATCGCGGCCGCCCGTACTTCCGCGACCGTCTGCGCCGCGACATGCCATGGCGTCCGCAGGCCCGCCGCGTCGAGCAGCTGCTTCATCCGCTCCTTGTCCCGGAACGGCACGGTCTGCGCCACGGTCAGGCCGGGCAGGCCGAGCTGCTCGCGCAGCCGCGCGGCCAGCAGCATGTACGGCTCCCACAGGCACTCCACCCGGTCGATCCTGACCCGGGCAGCCAGCTCGGCCACGGTCGCGGCGACCTGGTCCTGCGCGGCCAGCGAGCCGACCTGGACGTAGTGCGCCAGCGCGTCCCGCGCGATGACCGGCAGCGCATCGGCCCCCTGGTCGCCCAGGCCGATGACGTCCGTGCCACTGTGGCTGAGGCCGCGGGCGAAGAAGGCCATCTCGGCGGGGTAGCCGGGCGAGATCATCAGCACGTTCACCGGGTCAGCTCCATCGCGTCAGTACGCCGGTCAGCTCGGCCGGGCGGGCTTCCTTGGGAGGGCTTCACCGGGTCAGGCCAGCTCGACGCGGACGGTGCTGACGAGCTGCCTGAGGGCTTCGGTGACCACGGCGGTGTCCGGGTGCCGGATGGTGACGTAGCCGTCGCCCTCGTAGCTGCCCGAGGACGCCTGGCCCGCCGCTGGCAGCCGCGAGTCGACCACCAGGGAGGTCACCTCGGGCGGCAGCGTGTCCAGGCCGTGAGTCGCGACGACCCGGCCCGCGCCCTGACCGCGCAGGTAGACCGTGCCGGCCGACCAGCGGCGTTCGGGAGGATCGAAGCCGCCGTCGATCATCAGGCGCGCCCAGGCGCGGTACAGGTCGAAGTCGTGCACGTAGCAGAGCATCGAGGTGATCTGGGCGCCGGGCGGCCGCGCGCCGACCTCGGACACCGCGACCGTCCCGTCGGGCCGCCGGAACCACTCCATGTGCGTCAGTCCCGAGCGCAGCCCCAGGGCACGCAGCGCGACCGGGGCGATCTGCCTGATGCCGGCGTACTCCGGCCCGCTGATGTCGCGGGGCAGCCGCACCACCCACTGCATCCAAGGGTGACGCAGCACCTCCAGCGGCGTCGGCAGGTAGTCCGAGACCGAATCCCAGACGACCCGGCCGTCCACCATCACGCTGTCGTACGAGCCCTCGTCTCCGGTCAGGAACTCCTCCATCAGCGCGGGCCGGCCC
>JALYVS010000263.1 GCA_030853115.1 Actinomycetota bacterium | reverse complement strand
GGCCTGGGCCGCGATCTGGACGCCGGCCGCACCCAGCGCGCCGTCCAGGGCGGGTACCACGACGTCGGCCCTGGCCAGCGCGACCCGCCCGTAGGCGGTCAGGCTGTGGTGCGAGACGCCACGGTGCCGCTCGCGCGGATCTGCCTGGCTGACCCGCAGGGAGGCCACCGGCCGGCCGCCGAGCGCCGCCGTGGCGTTGACCGCCTCACCCGCCGCTACGCCGGAAAACCCCCAGCGTGTCCCGGTGCCGAGGTTGCCCGGTCCCTGAGCGACGACCGCGATGTCCGCGCCGAGCACATGCCGGGCCGCGAGCAGCCCGGTATGCACGGTCACCGTTTCCAGGTCGCCGCCGAACGACTGCCCGGTGGTGACCGTCGCCGCCAGCCAGCCCGCGTCCTTGAGCGTGGCGCAGGTGCGCGAGAACCAGGCCGGCAGCGCCCCGCCGTCCTGCATCACGTACACCACCCGGGCTGGCCCGCGGGAAGCGGAGCTGTCACCACGGGTCCGTTCGGCCGCACCGAAGACGCCGGCCAGCACGGCCGGGAGAGCGGAGTGCAGGTCGGCCACCACCACGGGCATCCCGCCGATGTCATCCGCGTCGCGCAGCACGTCATGGTGCGGTGACCCCTGTTCGTCCGCCCCGAGTACGGTCGCCTGCAGCGGGGTGTAGCGGGCCTTCACCAGGTGGCCGGTGCGCTCCGGGTCGGCCGGCAACCGGTCGGGGACCGCGACCACCAGCGCGTAGCCGCCGGTACCCAGGCCCAGGTCGAGCGCGGTGGTGTTGATCAGCACCCGGTCGCCCGGCTGCGGACGGCCGGTCAGCGCCGGGTAGGCGAGCGCCCGTACCGGCGCGCCGTCCACCGACACCTCAAGCTCGACCGCGCCGGGCCACTCGCGGCGGATGCCGCTGACCGTGCCGCTGCGCCATGTGATCACCCCCGGCAGCCTAGGGCACCTGTCCCGGTCGGCCAGTCGCGACGGTCGGCAATCTGCGAGAGAATAACCTCTAGCTATCAGGGGTTGGAGGGTCCATGTCGAAGCGCAAGACCGAGCGGCTTCTCGGCCTTGTCGTGTGCCTGCTCTCCACCACGCGCTACCTCACCGCGGATCAGATACGGCAGGCGGTGCCTGGTTACCCGGAGCCCGATGAGCTGTTCAAGCGGATGTTCGAGCGGGATAAGGAAGATCTTCGCGATCTCGGCGTGCCGCTGGAGACCGGCCTGAACCATCCGTTCGACGAGGATCCCGGCTACCGGATCAGGCAGCAGGCCTACCAGCTTCCCGAGCTGCGGCTCGAGGCGGACGAGGCCGCCGTGCTCGGCCTGGCCGCGCGGGTCTGGCGGCGAGCTGAGCTGGCCGGCGCCGCCGCAGGCGCGCTGCTGAAAATCCGCGCGGCCGGCGTCGACACGGCCGTCCCCGGCGCGTCGGCCGAGGATCCCTCCTCCCGCGGCATCGAGCCCCGGCTGGGCACGCCTGAGCCGGCCTTCGGGCCGCTGTGGGAAGCGGTCAGGGATCGCAGGCCGGTGACCTTCAGCTATCGCGCGGTGGGCCGCAGCGACCCGCAGCGGCGCGAGCTCGAGCCCTGGGGGGTGGTGAACCGGCATGGCCGCTGGTATGTGGCCGGCCGGGACCGCGGGCGTGACGCCATCCGGGTCTTCCGGCTGAGCCGGATCGCGGGGCCGGTCAAGTTCTGCGGGCCGGCGGGCAGCGTGACCGTCCCGGACGGCACCGACGTACGCGAGCTGGTCCACGACTGGGACTCCGGGCCGGCCCCCGAGCACACCGCGGTCCTCCGCGTCCGGGCCGGCGGGGGCATCGGCCTGCGGCAGCACGCGGTCACCGTGCGGCCGGACGGCGTGCCGGGCTGGGACCTGGTGACCACCCGCTTCGCCGACGTGGGCTGGTTCGCCGATTACGCGGCCTCGTTCGGCCCGGACGCGGTCGTGCTCGACCCTCCCGACCTGCGCGAAGCCGTCATCCGCCGACTGAAGGGGGTGCTCACATGACCGCGTCGCTCACCTCGACGGAACGCCTGCAGCGGCTGCTCGCGCTGGTGCCGTACGTGGTGAGCAGGAAGTCGGTGGGGCTGGCCGAGACGGCGTTGGCGTTCGGGGTCAGCGAGCGCGAGCTGGTCGATGACCTGAACCTGCTGTGGTGCGTCGAGCTGCGCGCCCCTGATCCGTACTGCCCGATCGACTTGTCCTACGAGGGCGGCGAGATCGTGGTCAGCCAGGCCGAATCCATCGCCCGGCCGCTGCGGCTCGCCGTGGACGAGGCCAGCGCGCTGCTGGTCGCGCTCCGGATGCTGGCCGAGGTGCCCGGACTGCAGGACCGGTCGGCCATGTCCCGGCTGATCGCCAAACTCGAGGCCGCGGCCGGCGAAGCCGCTTCGGCCAGTGCCCAGGTCGCCGTCCAGGTCGACATCCCCGACGCCGGAGCCGAGGTGTACGCCGCCCAGATCCGCGGCGCCCTGAGTTCCGGGCGGCGGCTGCACCTGAGCTATTACGTGCCGGGCCGGGACGAGGCCACCGAGCGGGACGTCGACCCGATGCGACTGCACATCGTGGAGGGGCGCCCGTACCTGGAAGCCTGGTGCCTGCGAGCCGAGGCGGTGCGGCTGTTCCGGCTGGACCGGGTGCTCAGCCTGGAGGTGCTCGACGTGGCCGCGTCGCCGCCTGCCGATGCGCTCCCGGTCGACGTGGATCAGGGCCTGTTCCGGCCGTCGCCCGATGACGTGCCGGTCGTGCTCGAGCTCTCCGCGGCCGGCCGCTGGGTCGCGGAGTACTACCCGTGCGAGTCGGTAGCGGAGCTGGACGACGGCCGGCTCCGGGTGGTGCTGCGTACCCCGGATACCGGCTGGGTGCGGCGGCTGGCACTGCGGCTCGGCGAGGATGGCCGGATCGTCTCACCCGCCTTCCTGGTCGGTGAGATCAGGGAGGCCGCCACGGCTGCCCTCGGAAATTACGTCGTCTAGGCAATCCGGAGCACGGCATGCTCCGAATAGGTACGTGAGTGAGCAGAGGTGACAAATCAGCCGGGCGGTTACACGCCGTCCGCCTGCGGAAACGGTCCCCCCGCACTGCTGCCGTGTAGACTCTGGCCCAGATACGCTCCCTGCCGATAGAGGACGGACATGATTGGTGACCTGTTCGACAGCCCATGGAAGATCCTGATCGTAGCCGTTGTGCTCATCGTGCTATTCGGGTCTAAGAAGCTGCCGCACGCGGCACGCTCCCTGGGTCAGTCGATGCGCATCTTGAAGAAGGAGGTCGCGGGCCTGCACGAGGACGAGACCACCTCCGGCTCCGCGGCTGCCCCTGGCTCCCCGGCCGCTTTCCCGGCGCCCGCGGAGATCGCGGCCAGCCTGCCGCCCGACCCGCAGCAGTCGCAGATCGACGCCCTGCAGCAGCAGATCCGCGACCTGCAGCGTTCGGCCACGATGGACGCCGTGCCGGCCGAGGCCCCGGTCCCGCAGCACACCCAGCAGTCCAGCTAGGGGGGCCGGCTAACCGCCGGATCAGATCATGGCGAAACTACCCGGGGCCGTCGCGGGCGCCCGCATCGTCGGTGAGCGCTTCGTGCAATCGCAGCGTCAGCACAACCCCGACGGCCGCATGCCGCTCATGGATCACCTCCGTGAGCTGCGGAACCGAGTTGTCAAGATGGCGCTTGGTCTCATCGCGGGGATGATCGTCGGCTTCGTTTTCTTCAATCAGGCGTTTCACTTCATCGAGCGGCCGTTCTGCACCGCCGTCATCCGGGGTCAAACCGGATGCCACTCAGTCGGTGTCAACGTGCTGATCCTCAACGGTCCGCTCGACGCGTTCTACCTGCGGGTCAAGATCGCGTTCCTCGTCGGGCTGGTCCTGTCCTGCCCGGTCTGGCTCTATCAGATCTGGGGTTTCGTCGCGCCCGGCCTGTACGCCAGGGAAAAGCGCTGGAGCTACATCTTCCTTGGCACGTCCGTCCCGCTGTTCTTGACCGGTGTCACGCTGTGTTACTGGTCACTGGGCCGGTCCATGCACTACCTCCTGGGCCTGACGCCGAGTGGTGTCGGTAACTTCCCCCTGGTCGATCAGTACATAAGTTTCGTCATGACGATGATGCTGGCCTTCGGGATCGCGTTCGAGGTGCCGCTGCTGCTCATCATGCTGAACATGGTCGGCATCTTGACCCACGAGCGCTTCCGGAAGTGGCGCCGGATGATAATTTTCGGCATCTTCCTGATCTCCGGCATCGCCAATCCGAGCCCGGACCCGATCACCATGCTGATCCTCGGCGGCGGCTGCGTCATCCTGGTCGAGGCGGCCGAGCTGATCGTGTGGTACAACGACCGGCGCCGGGCCCGGCTGCATCCTGATCCCTACGCCGGCCTGGCCGATGATGAGCTGTCGCCGATCGACCTCGGGGACAGCGAGCCGGACCCGGATCCCAGGAACAGCCGGTTCAACTAGCGGCTCGCCCGGGCTCGCTACCGTGTCGTCGCGTGGCCCGGCGGCCCGTGAAAGCCGCAAGGGCCTAATCTTGGAATCCATGACCACTCCGGCCGACCGGTACGCCTCGTTCCGTGCACGGCAGGCCGGGCCCGAGCACCCGGAGTTCGCGTCCTTCCGCGCGCTTTACGACTTCGCCTTCGACGGCTTCCAGGTCGCCGCCTGCGGTGCGCTCGGCGGCGGGAGCGGTGTGCTGGTCGCCGCGCCCACCGGCTCGGGCAAGACGGTGATCGGCGAGTATGCCGTGCACCTAGCGCTGGCCCAGGGCCGTAAGTGCTTCTACACCACGCCGATCAAGGCGCTGTCCAACCAGAAGTACGCCGACCTCGTCCGCCGTTACGACAGCCAGACCGTGGGGCTGCTGACCGGGGACAACAGCATTAACTCCGCAGCGCCGGTGGTGGTGATGACCACCGAAGTGCTGCGCAACATGCTGTACACCGGCTCGACGGCGCTGTCGGGCCTGGGCTATGTCGTCCTGGATGAGGTGCATTACCTGGCGGACAGGTCCCGCGGCGCGGTGTGGGAGGAAGTGATCATTCACCTGCCCGAATCGGTCCGGGTGGTGGCGCTATCCGCGACGGTGAGCAACGCGGAGGAGTTCGGCGAGTGGCTGGACCAGGTGCGCGGCGGCACGGCGGTCATCGTGGACGAGCAACGGCCGGTGCCGCTGTGGCAGCACGTGCTGGCTGGTGACCGGCTCTACGACCTGTTTACCGACGCGGCGCACACCGCGAGCTCCCCCGCCGAGGGGCGCACCCGGGTCAATTCCGAGCTGCTCCGGGTGGCTCAGCGTGACACCTGGATCGAGCGGAAGGCTCCGGGCCGGCCGGGCCGGGGCGGGCACCGGCCGCGCCGGTTCCCGCTGGCCTACCGGCCCGACGTCATCGCCCGCCTCGACGCCAGCGGCCTGCTGCCCGCGATCACCTTTATCTTCAGCCGGGCCGCCTGTAACGCCGCGGTCGAGCAGTGCCTGCGCGCGGGCCTGCGGCTGACCACGCCGGAAGAGGCCGAGGTCATCCAGCGTTCCGCCGAGCGCCGCACCGCGGACATCCCGCCGGAGGACCTGACCGTCCTGGGTTACGGCGAATGGCTGGACGGCCTGCGGCGGGGAATCGCGGCGCATCACGCCGGGATGCTGCCCGCCTTCAAGGAAGTGGTGGAGGAACTGTTCGCGGCCGGCCTGGTCCGCGCGGTGTTCGCGACCGAGACGCTGGCTCTGGGCATCAACATGCCGGCCAGGACCGTGGTCATCGAGAAGCTGGATAAGTGGAACGGCGAGACCCACGCGAACCTGACGGCGGGGGAGTACACGCAGCTGACCGGACGCGCCGGGCGTCGCGGGATCGACGTCGAGGGCCACGCGGTCGTGCTGTGGCAGCCGGGGATGGATCCCGGCGCGGTCGCGGGCCTGGCCAGCACCCGGACCTACCCGCTGAACTCCAGCTTCCGGCCTTCCTACAACATGGCCGTCAACCTGACCGGCTGGGCCGGGCGGGCCCGGGCCGCCGCCCTGCTCGAGTCCTCCTTCGCGCAGTTCCAGGCCGACCGCGGCGTCGTCGGGCTGACCAGGCAGGTCCGCAAGAACCGCCAGGTGATGGCCGAACTGGCCGCGGCGATGACCTGCGAGAAAGCCGATTTCGCCGAGTACGCGCAGATCAGAAGATCCTTGTCCGAGCGAGAAGGGGATGTGTCCCGGGCCCGGGCCACCTCGCGGCGGGCCGAAGCCGCCAGGTCGCTGTCGCTGCTGCGCCCAGGTGACATCATCCGGGTCCCGGGCGGCCGCCGAGCCGGCCTGGCGGTGGTCCTGCAGCCGGGCCTGCATCCGGCCCGGGGCGGCGACGGCTCGGCCGGCCATCAGGGCCAGGGGAACTTCCAGGGCCACGGCCGGACGGAAGGCGGCCCGGCCGCTGATGGCCGGGCATTCACGGGTTTCGCCGGACCTGGCCCGCTGGTGCTAACCGAGGGCCGGCAGGTCAAGCGGCTGGCCGTGGCGGACTTTCCCGTGCCCGCCGAGGTCATCGACAAGATACGCATTCCCGGGTCGTTCAGTCCCCGCTCTCCGCAGCACCGCAAGGATCTCGCGGCCACGATGCGGAACCGGCTCGAGCGCAGTGACCTGGCTGGCTCGAGGGGGGCCAGGCGGCCGACGCGAGCGGCTGACTGGGAACGAGCCGCTCCTGATCCCGCCGACGACATCGCGGACCTGCGTCGGCGGATGCGGCGGCATCCGTGCCATGACTGCCCGGACCGCGAAGACCATGCCCGGTACGCAGAACGTTATATGCGTCTCAAGCGCGAGACCGAGGCGATCGAGCGCCGGGTGGCCGGCCGCTCGCACGTGATCGCCCGCACCTTCGACCGCGTCTGCAGCGTCCTGGAACGACTCGGGTACCTGGCCGGCGACACGGTGACGCCCGAAGGCCGGCGGCTGGCCCGGCTGTACAGCGAGCTAGACCTGCTGGCCGCCGAATGCCTGCGCCGGGGCCTGTGGGACGGCCTGTCCCCGGCCGAGCTCGCCGCCTGCGTGTCCGCCCTGTCGTTCGAGTCCCGGCAGTCCGATGACACGCAGCCGCCCCGGCTGCCCAAGGGCCGGGTGCCCGAGGCCCTCGCCGCCACGGTCAGGACCTGGGGCGAGCTCGATCAGCTGGAGAAAGACAACGACCTGTCGTTTCTCCGCCAGCCCGACTTCGGCTTCGCCTGGGCGGCTTACCGCTGGGCGCAGGGCGCGAGGCTGGAAAGCGTCCTCGACGATTCATCCAACCTGACCCCCGGCGACTTCGTCCGCTCCGTCAAGCAGCTGATCGACCTCCTGGACCAGATCGCCTCGGCGATCCCGGCTGCCCTGGCCACCCCGCCGGGCCCGACCACCCCGGCGGACCCGTGGCGCACGCTGGCCACGACCGCCCGCACCGCGATCGAAGCGATGCGCCGCGGCGTGATCGCCTACTCCGCCGTCGCTGACTAGCCGGCCCCAGGCCCGCCGGGCCAGATACTCAGTGCCTGAACACGACCGCATTGATCAACCTTGCCTATGCGTCCCGGCCCCGATTGGCATTGGTGCCAGACCGCGGGTGATCGCTAACCTAGCTACGTGGAGCAGGTGTCATGACGCTGACCAGTACGGATAAAGCCGCACCGAGTAGCAAAGCCGCCGGGGCGGGGCCGGCCCGGGCATGTCCGGACAGCCTCGTGCGAGCGGTCCGCGCCCAAGTCAGTCGCGGGCTGGACTGGCAGCAGACCGCCGATCGCGTCGCCTGCGTGCTGCGCGACAACTTGCCCGACCCGGCGCAGCTCCTTCCCGCACCGCTGCGCCGCGGCGACCCGGCCTGCTACCAAAGCCACCTGCTGTACGCCGAGCCGGACGGCTCGTTCTCGCTCTCGGCCATGGTCTGGCTGCCCGGCCAGCAGACGGTGATTCATGATCACGTGGCCTGGTGCGTCACCGGCGTGCTGCAAGGCCGTGAGTACGAGGAGATTTTCGTGCTGGCGGACGGCGGACGTGCCCTTGGTTGCGCCGGCCGGAACCTCAGCCCGGCCGGGACCGTGTCGGGCTTCGCGCCGCCCGGGGACATTCACCGGGTGCGCAACACAGGCGAGGACGTGGCCATCTCCATGCACGTCTACGGCGCCGACATCTCCCGCCTTGGCAGCAGCATCCGCCGCGAGTACACCCTCCCGGTCCTTCCGTAACGCGCCTTCACCCGCGTTAGCGTCGCGGGTCTGCGCCTGCGCCGCCCAGCATGCACGATTGCGGGCGCACTTACTATCCCGCCCCGCTCCGCGAGGCGGCCGCTAGGTCCCCGGGGCGGTCGCCACGGTTCGTTAGGAAGAAAATCAGGAACCTAGTAGTACTTTGTTAGGTCGCGGACAGGGCGGCTTCCAGTCCGCCGATGGTGACCGGCTGACGGCAGAGCGGGCAGGTGCCGAGGATGACGGCCAGGACGATCTGCAGTTCGCGCAGGACCTGG
>JALYVS010000716.1 GCA_030853115.1 Actinomycetota bacterium | reverse complement strand
CCCCGCCTCCCGCCCGGCGGCGGCATCCAGGGCCGCCCGCAGCCGGGCCGCCTCGCCCGCCTCCAGGTCGCCGGCCAGGCGCACGGTGTCCACCAATGTCCTCGGCACCAGCAATGTGCTCGCCGCCGCGGCCGGAGCCGGAGTCCCGCAGGTGGTATGCGCCTCCACGGGCAAGGCCCTGCGGCCTTTCTCATCGGATATGTACACCGCCTCCAAGCGCGCCGCGGAGTGGGTCTCCTCCGGCGTGGCGACCAGCAGCGACATGCTGGTCTCGGCCGGCCGGTTCACCCACGTCCTGGACAACTCGATCATCTACCAGCGGCTGCACCAGTGGGCCAAGGGCAGCGGCGAAATCCGCCTGCACAGCCCCGACATCGCGTTTTACGTCCAGTCGGCGCTTGAGTCCGCGCAGCTGCTCCTGCTGGCCTGCCTCGGAGCCACCCGCGGCGAGTTCCGCGTACACGCCATTTCCGATCTCGGCTGGCCGGTTAGCCTGATGGATCTCGCCCTCGCCGTGCTGGAGAGTTCGGGTTCGCAGACTCCGGTCTACGTCAGCGGATATGACCGCGGATACGAAGAGATCCCGTTCCCGGGCCTGTATGACCCGCTCACCGCAGGCGACGTGAGCCCGTTGCTGAACGCGTTCGAGGCCGCCGCGACCGTTGACCCGCCATGTCCCATGCTCGATACGTTCCGGATGGATATGTCGCCCGAACCGCGAGCCGTCAAGCTGCTGTCCGCCCTGGCCGAGGTCTGCGATCGGACGCAGGACCCGGGCCTGGTGCGGGGCACCCTCAACGAGCTTTCGTGGTCCATGCTCGACGCGACGCTTCGCGCGGCGCCGGGCCAGGCGCTGATGCGTTCGGCGGCAATGGCACAGCGTCATAGCAATTCGCTGGGCGCGGACCACCGGCGGATACTCGAGGCCATCCAAGATCACACTGGCACCGCGGCGGGGTTAACGGCCAGCGACGCCCGCCCGGTGCTGGTCTCACGCTGAGCCCGTCGAGGAGCGGGCGGCGATGGCGTGCCGGATCAGGCCAAACCGACTCTTTCGGGGCCCGCACGGCGTGGCCCGCCCCGCATAGTATTGACGCGCTACTAGGCTCTACTGTGGGTGAGCCCGCAGGTTCAGCCCGGTATCTGGGCCCGACACGAACAGAGGCAAGGAGCCAGCGGTGGCCTCCATCGATGCAATTTACGCCAGGCAGATCCTGGATTCCCGTGGTAACCCGACCCTCGAGGTCGAAGTAGCACTAGATGACGGGACAGTCGGGCGGGCGGGGGTACCGAGCGGCGCCTCGACGGGCGCCTTCGAGGCCGTCGAGCTCAGGGACGGCGGCGCTGAATACGGCGGCAAGGGGGTATCGCGCGCGGTTCAGGGGGTTATCGACGAAATCCAGCCGGAGCTGCTCGGTCACGAAGCCGACGACCAGCGGCTGATCGACCAGGCGCTGATCGATCTCGACCGCACGCCGGATAAGTCGAGGCTCGGCGCGAACGCCATCGTCGGCGTCAGCATGGCCGTCGCCCGTGCCGCCGCGGACTCCAGCGGTCTCCCGCTGTTCCGTTACCTCGGCGGCCCCAACGCTCACGTGCTTCCCGTCCCGATGATGAACATCCTGAACGGCGGCGCGCACGCGGATAACAACGTCGACATCCAGGAGTTCATGATCACCCCGCTCGGCGCGGCGACCTTGAGCGAGGGGGTCCGCTGGGGAGCCGAGGTGTACCACGCGCTGAAGTCGGTGATCAAGCAGCGCGGCCTGTCGACCGGGGTCGGCGACGAGGGCGGTTTCGCGCCCGACCTCGAGCACAACCGGGCCGCGCTCGACCTCATCGTCGAGGCGATCGGCAAGGCGGGCTTCGTCCCCGGCCAGGACATCGGGCTGGCGGTGGACGCGGCCGCATCGGAGTTCTACGCCGACGGCACCTACAACTTCGAAGGTAAGCCGCAGACATCGGGGGAGATGACGGCGATCTACGCCGAGTGGGTGGATGCCTACCCCATCGTCTCGATCGAGGATCCGCTCGCCGAGGAAGACTGGACCGGCTGGCAGGAACTGACCGCCGGCATCGGTGATCTTGTCCAGGTGGTGGGCGACGACATCTTCGTCACCAACCCGGAGCGGCTGCGCCGCGGCATCGCC
>JALYVS010000715.1 GCA_030853115.1 Actinomycetota bacterium | reverse complement strand
GGTTAATACCGCCTACCCGACACCGCGCCCGATCGAGGTACTGGCCCACTCGCCGGTGGTGTGCGAGGGCCGGCCCGACTATTCAGACACCGCGTACTACACCGCCGCCAGCGGAGCGGGCGTATTCGCCTCCGGCACGATGCGCTGGGTCGAGTCGATGATGGCAGGACGCCGCGGCGACGGGGACGACCACCACATCTCCGCGGCCGCCGGGCGCTTCGTCACCCGGGTGAACACGAACCTGCTGACGGGCTTCGCCCGCGGACCCGCCCGTGAGCTGCACCCGCCCGCCCGGGACAACCTGGCCACACTCGCATAGCCGGCCCCTCCAGGCGGCCAGGCCCCTGCAGGGGCGGCCAGTACGGCCAGGGCCATGCAGGCGGCCAGCACCGGCCCGGCGCCGGCACCTCGAGCGCCCCGCAGCCAGCGGGGTCTCACGGGATCCAGACCGAGCGGTCGTGGGCGAAGTAGACGATCCGGGGATCGAGCTGCTGGAGGGTATCGATCCACGCCGGGACGCTGGGCAGCGGCTGGCTGTGACCGTCCCGGTAGGCTCGCCAGGCGAGCTGGTCGGCGGCGTATCGCGTCGCGGAGTCATGGCTTTGCCCCGCCACGATCACCGCCCCGTCGGCCCGGCGGACGATCAGCGACTGATGGCCGCTGGTATGGCCCGGCGTCGGCATGAGATAAATCCCCGGCAGCATCTCGGCCTCGCCGGTTACCAGCTCGAAGCGGCTGCCCTCGATGAGTTCCGGGAACGTGTAGTCCTGCGTCTGGCGGGCGGTGTCGAGCTCTACCCCTTGCACGAAGACCGGGATCCGGCCCAGGGCCGGGTTACCGCCGCAGTGGTCGAAGTGCAGGTGGCAGTTCGCGGCTAGCCCGATATCAGAAAGCCCGGTCCCGATGGCCGCCAGCGCCTCGCGCAGCCCGATCCTGCGCGGCCGGTAGTGGGCGTCAACCTCGGGATGGGAACCCATGCCAGTATCGAACAAGATCATCCCCTGCGGGTGGCCGACGACGTAGCCCAGGCACGGTTCCACCCGCGGACTACCCGTCCCGGTCTCCTGCGGCGGCCGCACGAAGTAACCGAAATCAATACGCCGCACCGTGATATCCGACATTTCGCCATGCTCGCAGCTCAGCATCAGGGAAACCAGCCGTAACACCACGCTGCGGCATTACCGAGTGGAAACGTTTTGGCACCGCGACCGCATCACCGGCGCGGGGCGACAGGAGGCCGGCCGGCGCTTGGCACCGGGTGTCGGCCGGGGATGCGAGGGCGCTACCCCAGCTGGTCCCGGCGGCGCGTCAGGTAGGCGGTCTCGGCGGTGTTACCTGCCAGCTCGATGGCTTTGTCGTACGCCGCGCGCGACTTGCCACTGCGGCCGAGCCGGCGCAGCAGGTCGGCGCGGGTCGCGTGGTAAGCGTGGTAGCCGGCCAGCTTGTCCTCGAGACGATCGACGGCCGCCAGCGCGACCTCCGGGCCGTCAATCTCGGCGACCGCGATGGCCCGGTTCAGGGCGATGACCGGCGAGGGATCGAGACGGGCGAGCTGGTCGTACAGGGCGAGGACCTGTGACCAGCCGGTGTCGCGTACGTCGCGGGCGCAGGTGTGCACCGCGCTGATCGCAGCGAGGAGCTGGTAGCGGCCCGGGGCCACCGGGGCGGCCAGGCGCTCGCGCACCAGCTGGTGACCCTCGGCGATCAGCGCGGCGTCCCAGGTCCCGCGGTCCTGCTCGTCCAGGGTAACCAGTTCGCCGCTCGCCGAGACCCGGGCGGCGCGGCGGGCCTCGGTGAGGAGCATCAGCGCCAAGAGCCCCGCCACCTCACCGTCGGCCGGCATGAGGGCACGGATCAGCCGAGTGAGCCGGATCGCCTCGGCGGTCAGGTCGTGACGTACGGGATCGGCGCCGGGGCCGGTCGCGAGGTAGCCCTCGTTGAAGACGAGGAACAGGACGGCGAGTACGCCGCGGACCCGGGTCGGCAGGTCCGTCGCGGACGGCACCCGGTACAGGATGCGAGCCGCCTTGATCTTGGCCTTCGCGCGGGTGATCCGCTGCCCCACGGTGCTCTCCTGGACCAGGAAGGCACGCGCGATCTCCGGCACGGTCAGGCCGCCGGCCATCCGCAGCGTCAGCGCCACGCGGGTCT
>JALYVS010000262.1 GCA_030853115.1 Actinomycetota bacterium | reverse complement strand
GCCCGCGGCAGGCGTACCGCCGGACGCCTCGCCGCAGGACGGCACGCGGGCCGGGCCGGGCGAGGCGCCGGTCGGGGAAACACCCGCAGGGGAGGCGGACAGATGACGCACGTCCTCGCGGCGGCCCATGCGGTCAGCGGCACCAACACCGACCAGCTCGCGCGGGAAACCATCTTCTGGATCCTGGCGGTCGCCTCGACCGGGGCCGCGCTGGCCATGATCGCCGTCCGGCGGGCGGTGCACTGCGCCATGATGCTCGCCGTCGTGATGCTCTGCCTGGCGACCATGTACGCCATGCAGGGCGCGCCGTTCCTCGCGTTCGTGCAGATCATCGTCTACACCGGCGCGGTCCTCATGCTGTTCCTGTTCGTCATCATGCTGATCGGGGTCAGCTCCGCGGACTCGGTCACCGAGACGATCAAGGGCCAGCGGCTGGCGGCGGGGCTGGCCGCCAGCGGCTTGTTCGTGATCTTGATCCTCGGCATCGGGCACGCGGCCCTCGGCCCGGCCACGCCGTCGACCGTGGCGACCCAGTCCAGCAACCTGACCGGACTCGCCACCTTGATCTTCACCACCTACGTGTTCCCCTTCGAGGTCACCGGCGCGTTGCTCATCACCGCGGCGCTCGGCGCGATGGTCCTCGCGCACCGCGAGCGCACCACCCCGCGGCCGAGCCAGCGGGATCTCCTCGCCAGGAGGCTGGGAAGCGGCCAGCTGGCCCCCGACCCGTCGCCGGGCGTGTACGCGCTGCATGACGCCGCGGACCGGCCGGCCCTGCTGCCTGACGGCAGTACCTCCGAGCTTTCCGTCGCCGCGGCGCTGTCCCCCCGCAGCGTGAACCGGGACGCGGCGGGGGAAACCCAGACCGTTCGGCCGGGAGCAGAGCAGGAAGCGATCACCGCGGAAAGCGGCGAGCGGGAGCCCACGCCGTCCGGGAGGGCTGATTCATGAGCCCGGTGTACTACGTGGTCCTGTCCGTGATCTTGTTCGTGATCGGTGGCGTCGGCGTGCTCGTGCGGCGCAACGCCATCGTCGTGTTTATGTGCATAGAGCTGATGCTGAACGCGTGCAACCTGGCGTTCGTCGCCTTCGCCAGCATGCACGGCAACCTGGACGGGCAGGTCATCGCGTTCTTCGTGATGGTGGTCGCCGCCGCCGAGGTCGTCGTCGGCCTCGCGATCCTGATGGCGATCTACCGGGCCCGCAGGTCCGCGTCGGTCGACGACGCCAACTTGCTGAAGTACTGAGGGGATGACCACGTTGACCACCATTGCGGCTACCGGCGTGCTGCGGCTGTCGTGGCTGCTGATCGCCTTCCCGCTCTTCGGCGCGGCGGTCCTGCTGCTCGGCGGGCGGCGTACCGACCGGTGGGGCCACCTGCTCGGCGCCGTGATGCCGATCGCGGCGTTCGGCTACGGGATGATCGCCTTTTTCGGCCTGCTCGGCGACAGCCACCGCAGCCAGGACCAGCACCTGTTCTCGTACATCCCGGTAGCGGGGCTGCAGGTCAACATGGGCCTGCTGACCGACCAGCTCTCGATCAGCTTCGTGCTGCTGATCACCGGGGTCGGCTCGCTGATCCACATTTACTCGATCGGCTACATGGCGCACGACAGCGACCGGCGCCGGTTCTTCGGCTACCTGAACCTGTTCGTCGCCGCGATGCTGCTGCTCGTGCTGTCCGACAACTACCTGGGCCTGTACATCGGCTGGGAAGGCGTCGGCCTGGCGTCCTACCTGCTGATCGGGTTCTGGCATTTCAAGCCCTCGGCGGCGGTCGCGGCCAAGAAGGCGTTCATCGTCAACCGGGTCGGCGACGCCGGCCTGACCCTGGCCATTTTCCTGATGTTCAGCGAGTTCGGTACCGTGCAGTTCAACGGGGTCTTCGGCTCGGTGCGCTCCGGTGGCAGCGGGGTGGCCACCGGGCTCGGGCTGCTGCTGCTGCTCGGTGCGTGCGGGAAGTCCGCGCAGGTCCCGCTGCAGTCCTGGCTGCTGGACGCGATGGAAGGCCCCACCCCGGTGTCGGCCCTGATCCACGCGGCCACCATGGTCACGGCCGGGGT
Source organism: Actinomycetota bacterium (assembly GCA_030853115.1). Classification (GTDB taxonomy): domain Bacteria; phylum Actinomycetota; class Actinomycetes; order Streptosporangiales; family Streptosporangiaceae; genus Palsa-504. The sequence goes on along the minus strand of JALYVS010000262.1, from coordinate 6,461 downwards.
GTACCTGCTGGTGCGGTCCAACCCGATCCTGGCCATGTCGCCGACCGCGCGGCTGGGGATCACCGTGGTGGGCGCGGTCACGCTGCTGTTCGGCGCGATCATCGGCTGCGCCAAGGACGACATCAAGAAGGCGCTGGCCGGGTCGACCATGAGCCAGATCGGCTACATGGTGCTCGCGGCGGGCCTGGGCCCGGCGGGTTACGTGTTCGCCATCGCGCACCTGATCGCGCACGGGTTCTTCAAGGCCGGCCTGTTCCTGGGCGCCGGGTCGGTGATGCACGGCATGGACGACGAGGTCAACATGCGCCGCTACGGCGGGCTGGCCCGGATCATGCCGGTCACCTTCGTCACCTTCGGCCTCGGTTACCTGGCCATCATTGGCATCCCGCCGTTCTCCGGGTTCTTCACCAAGGACGGGATCATCGAGGCGGCCTTCGACAAGGGCGGCACCTCCGGGGCGATCCTGGGCACCTGCGCGGTGCTCGGCGCGGCCATCACCGCGTTCTACATGACCCGGGTCATGCTGATGACCTGGTTCGGCAAACGGCGCTGGCAAGCCGAGGCCCATCCGCACGAATCTCCGGGCACGATGACCTGGCCGATGATCCTGCTCGCGGTCGGCTCGGTCGCCGCGGGCGGCTTCCTGATCACCGGGCAGCGGTTCGAGAACTTCCTCGGCCCGGTCACCGGGCTCCCGCCGTCCACCCACGGCGTGTTCTCCGTGCCGGGCGTCGTCACCCTGGTGCTGGTCCTGGCGGCCGGCGGCCTGGCCTGGATGATGTACGGCCGGGTGCCGGTACCCGCCGACGCGCCGCGCGGGCTGTTTCCCGTCGTCGCGGCCAGAAAAGATCTCTACGGCGACGCGTTCAACGAGTCGGTCCTAATGCGGCCCGGCCAGTGGCTGACCCGGCTGTCGGTGTACTTCGACAACCGCGGGGTCGACGGGCTCGTGAACACGCTCGCCGCCGGGGTCGGCGGGACCTCGGGCCGGGTGCGCCGGATGCAGAACGGTTTCGTGCGCTCGTACGCACTGTCCATGTTCTTCGGCGCCGCGGTGCTGGTCACCTTGCTCTTGGTGGTGAGGCTTTGATGAACGGCTTTCCCTGGCTGACCGTGGCCGGCGCGGTGCCCCTGGCCGGAGCGCTGGTGATCTCGCTGATCCCCGGCCGGCCGGCCGATTCCGCCGTGGCCGACCGGCGTGCGCGGGAGGCCCTGGCCAAATGGCTGGCGCTGGCGTTCTCGCTGCTGACGCTGATCGTGGTAATCGTGATCGCGATCAAGTTCCAGGTCGGCGGCCCGAACTACCAGTTCACCGAGAACTACTCCTGGATCCCGGCGTTCGGCGTGCACTACGCGCTGGGCGTGGACGGCATCGCGCTGGTCCTCATCGCGATGTCCGCGGTGCTGATGCCGGTGGTGATCCTGGCGTCGTGGCACGACGCCGATGGCGTGCCCCGGGCGGGAACGCCGCCGGAGGAAACCTCGACCGGGGGCAAGCCGACCGGGGTCAAGCACAGCACCAAGACGTACTTCGCGCTGATGATGGTGCTCGAGACGATGATGATCGGCGTCTTCGCGGCCACCGACGTCTTCTTGTTCTACGTGTTCTTCGAGGCCATGCTGGTGCCGATGTACTTCATGATCGGCAGCTTCGGCGTAGGCCGGCGGCAGTACGCGGCGGTCAAGTTCCTGCTCTACAGCCTGCTCGGCGGCCTGCTCATGCTGGTCGCGATCATCGCGCTTTACGTGTACTCCACCCACAGCGCCGTCACCGGCCACCACGGGTCGTTCCTGTTCAGCGAGCTGACCCAGATCTCGCTGAGCTCGACCGTGCAGAAGTGGCTGTTCCTCGGGTTCTTCATCGCGTTCGCGATCAAGGCGCCGCTGTGGCCGTTCCACACCTGGCTCCCCGACGCGGCCGCTTCCTCGCCGCCGGGTGCGGCGGTGCTGCTGGTCGGCGTGCTGGACAAGGTCGGCACCTACGGCATGCTGCGGTACTGCTTCGAGCTGTTCCCGGCGGGCGCGAAATACTTCACCCCGCTGGTCATCGCGATGGCCGTGATCGGGATCTTGTACGGAGCCGTGGTGGCGATCGGCCAGGCGGACATGAAACGGCTGATCGCCTACACCTCGGTCTCGCACTTCGGTTTCATCGCGCTGGGCATCTTCGCGATGACCAGCCAGGGCGTGGCCGGGGCGACGCTGTACATGGTCAACCACGGGTTCGCGACCGGCGCGCTGTTCATCCTGGCCGGGTTCCTCATCAGCAGGCGCGGATCGGACCGGATCGCGGACTTCGGCGGGGTGCAGAAGGTCGCGCCGGTGCTGGCCGGGTTGTTCCTCGTCACCGGCCTGGCCGGGCTCTCGCTGCCCGGGCTGTCCACCTTCGTCAGCGAGTTCCTCGTGCTGATCGGCACGTTCTCCCGCTACAAGCTGCCGGCCATCATCGCCACCGCGGGGATCGTGCTGGCCGCGATCTACATCTTGTGGATGTACCAGCGGGTGATGAACGGTCCGGTCCGCGAGGAGGTCGCCGGGTTCAAGGACCTCAAGGCCCGGGAGTTGCTCGCCGTCGCGCCGCTGGTCGTGCTGCTCATCGGGGTCGGGGTCTACCCCAAGCCGGTGCTCGACATCATCAACCCCGCGGTGCGGGTCACGATGGCGCAGGTGCACATCACTGATCCGGTGCCCGCGCATCCCGCGGCCGGGTATACGACGACCGCGGGATATACCAGCCCCGTGCAGAAGGGAACCGCGCCGTGACCGGGGTCCTCGCCGTCCACGCGGCGCATGCCGCCTTGGCCGGCAACGCGGCGCATGCCGCCTTGGCCAGCGGCGCGGCCAGCGTCAGCGGCGCGATCAAAGCGCCGAGCATCGAGTACAGCCAGCTCGCGCCGATGCTTGTCGTCTTCGCCGCCGCGGTGGCCGGCGTCCTGGTCGAGGCGTTCGTGCCCCGTCCCCTCCGCCGCGCCGTGCAGCTGGTGCTCGCGCTGGGCGCCCTGGTCGCCGCGTTCGTCTTGACGATCGTGGTCGCCGCGTCGCACAGCATCTACGCCGGCGGCAGCCCGGGTCACGTCGCCGCGATGGGCGCGGTCGCGGTGGACCGGCCGACGCTGTTCATCCAGGGTACGATCCTGGTGCTCGCCTTCGCCAGCGTGCTGCTCATCGGCGACTCGAGCAACAGCCCGTTCGCCGCGCAGGCGGCCGCCACCCCCGGCAGCCCGGAGGAACGCGAGGCCCTCGGTGCGGGGATCATGCACACCGAGATCTTCCCGCTGACGCTGTTCGCGATCGGCGGGATGCTGCTGTTCCCGGCCTCCAACGACCTGCTCACCATGTTCGTCGCGCTCGAGGTCCTGTCGCTGCCGCTGTACCTGCTGTGCGGGCTGGCCCGCCGCCGCCGGCTGCTCTCGCACGAGGCGGCCATGAAGTACTTCCTGCTCGGCGCCTTCTCCTCAGCGTTCTTCCTGTTCGGCGTCGCGATGCTGTACGGCTTCTCCGGCTCGGTCCGGTTGTCGGTGATCGCGTCCGCGGCGGCCACCAACACCTCCAGCTCGACGCTGCTGTTCGCGGGCATCGCGCTGGTCGGTCTCGGGCTGCTGTTCAAGATCGGGGCGGTGCCCTTCCACGGCTGGAAGCCGGACGTGTACCAGGGCGCGCCGACGCCGATCACCGCGCTGATGGCGTCCTGCACGGTGGTCTCGGGTTTCGGTGCCCTGCTGCGGGTCTTCTACGTGGCGTTCGGCAACCTGGGCTGGGACTGGCGTCCGGCGCTGTGGGTGATCGCCATCCTCACCATGGTCCTGGGCGCCGTGATCGCCATCACCCAGACCGACGTCAAGCGGCTGCTTGCCTACTCCTCGATCGCGCACGCCGGGTTCGTGCTCACGGCGGTCATCGCGACCAGCGTGGCCGGGCTGGCGGGCAGCCTGTTCTACCTGGCCTCGTACGGGCTGACCACGATTGGCGCGTTCGCGGTGATCACGCTGGTGCGGGATCCGGGTGGTGAGGCCGGGCACCTGTCCCGGTGGGCTGGCCTGGGCCGCCGGTCGCCGGTGGTGGCGGGCATCTTCGCGCTGTTCCTGCTCGCCTTCGCCGGTATCCCGCTGACCAGCGGCTTTACCGGGAAGTTCGCCGTCTTCCAGGCGGCCATCGCGGCCGGCGAGACCCCGCTGGTGATCGTCGGGGTGCTGGCTAGCGCGATCGCGGCGTTCTTTTACGTCCGGGTGATCGTGCTGATGTTCTTCAGCGACCCGATCCCGGACGGCCCCGAAGTGGTGGTGCCCAGTTTGTTCACCGGCACCGCGGTGGGGCTCGGCGTGGTGTCGACCGTGGTGCTCGGCATCGTGCCCGAACCAGTCCTGAGCCTGGCGTCGCACGCGGCGAATCAGCTGTTCGTTGGTTAAGCCGCAGGTCGGACCGGGGGCGTTGGGCCGAGCGTGGCGCACGGCACTGGTTGGTTCGCTGCGTAGCGGGCATACTCGGAAGTTCGAGGCGTTTGCCCGTGCCGATGACGTGGAGAGCATGTGATCACCGCCGTTCCCGTAGAGTTCCTGGACTCAGCGCTCGAGGAGGGCCTGCTTCACGACCTGGCCCGGGTCGAGGATGTGCTGTCCGCGACGGCCCATCCCGACGACGAGCTGCTGACCGAGGCGTCCAGGCATTCCATCGCGGCCGGCGGCAAGCGGTTCCGCGCCATGCTCGTGCTGCTGGCCGCCCGGTTCGGTGACCCGGCCGACCCGCGGGTCATCCAGGCGGCGGTGGCGATGGAACTCACCCACCTGGCCACCTTGTTCCACGACGACGTCATGGACGAGGCCCTGGTCCGCCGCGGTTCCCCCTCGGTCAACTCACGCTGGGGCAACTCGGTCGCGATCTTGACCGGGGACTTCCTGTTCGCGCAGGCCTCGGAGGTCCTCGCCGACCTCGGGCCGCAAGCCGTCCGGCTCCAGGCCAAGACGTTCAGCCGGCTGGTGGCCGGGCAGATGGCCGAGACCGTCGGCCCCCGTCCCGGCCAGGACCCGCTCGGGTTCTACCTGCAGGTGATCACGGAGAAGACCGGATCGCTGATCGCCACCTCGGGCCAGTTCGGCGCGTTGTTCTCCGGTGCTCCGGAGCAGATCGCGGCCCGGATCGCCGTCGCGTGCGAGCAGCTGGGCATCGCCTGGCAGCTGTCCGATGACGTGATCGATATCGCCAGCGACTCGGCCCAGTCGGGCAAGACCCCGGGCACCGATCTTCGCCAGGGCGTGCGGACGCTGCCGGTGCTGTACGCGCTCGGTTCGGTGGTGCAGTCCCCGGCGGACGCCCGGCTGCGCTGGCTGCTGACCGAAGCGGACCTGACCGACGACGCGCTGCTGGGCGAGGCGCTGACGCTGCTGCGCGGCCATCACGCGATGAAGGAGTCTCGCGCGGACGTGCTGAGCTGGGCTCTGGGTGCCCGGGAGGGACTCATGGCGCTGCCCGACGTGCCGGCCCGGGCGGCCTTCCTGGCGTTGTGCGATTTTGTCGAGAAGCGGACCAGCTAAAGCGGGGGTACCGGATGGGGCTTTTCGGATCACGTAAGAAACGCCAGGTAGACGCGGACTCGGCGCTAGCTGGGCGGCAGCAGCCGGTGCGGGTAGCCGAACGCCACACGGTACTCGGCACGGCCCTGGCACCCCCGTACCCGGCGGGTACCGAGGTGGCGGAGTTTGCGCTCGGCTGCTTCTGGGGCGCGGAGAAGGCGTTCTGGCTGCGGCCTGGCGTGGTCTCGACCTCGGTGGGCTACGAAGGCGGCTACACGCCCAACCCCGGTTATGAGGAGGTCTGCAGCGGGCGCACCGGGCACGCCGAGACGGTGCGAGTGATCTTCGACCCGCGCCAGGTGTCGTACCGGGGGCTGCTGAAGGTGTTCTGGGAGTCACATAACCCGACGCAGGGCATGCGGCAGGGTCACGACGTCGGCACCCAGTACCGGTCGGCCATTTTCTACCACGGCGACGAGCAGCGCGAGGCGGCCGAGGAATCGGCCCGGGTCTACGGCGAGTCCCTGGCCGCCGCCAGGTACGGCCCGATCACCACGCAGATCGTTCCGGCCGGGGTCTTCTACTTCGCGGAGGATTACCACCAGCAGTATCTTTCCGACGCCAAGCACCCGCGCGGGTACTGCCCCGATCACGGCACCGGGGTCACCTGCCCGGTCGGCGTGGTCCGCGCCGATGGGTGAATCTCCCTCGGCCAGGAGAACCTGAGTCTCCACGGTAGATTTCCGCCGGAATCTCCACCTCCCCCCAGCCCGGTGACGAGCCGGAACCCCAGGCTCCGGAGAGGACGTTCCAGTGATCGCGAAGGCTTTACCCGGCGGTTTCAAGTAGTTGTTGCACCACCTGATTATGGAGGTTGCGGCGGTGAAGAATGGCAGGCCGGCGGCGGCTAGGAGTGTGCAGGGTCGGTTCTGGGAGGGTGTGCGGTCAGGGTCG
>JALYVS010000714.1 GCA_030853115.1 Actinomycetota bacterium | reverse complement strand
CTCCTGGCCAGCGCGGCGACCGGAACCGGCGCCGCCGTGCTGGGCGGCACGCTCGTCGCCCTGCGGGCCGCGGCCGCGGTGAAGTCCCAGCTGCGGCGCCGGCTTACCGAGCATGCGCTCCGGCTGGGGCCGTCCTGGCTGGCCCGGCACCGGGCCGGTGAGGTCACCACGCTGGCCACCCGGGGCCTGGACGGGCTGGATGCCTACTTCGCCCGGTACCTGCCGCAGCTCGTGCTGGCCTGCTTGGTCCCGGTGGCCGTGCTGGTCCGGGCCGGATTCGCGGACTGGATCTCCGCCGTGCTCATCGGCGCCACCTTGCCGCTGATCCCGGTCTTCGCCATCCTGGTCGGGCTGCACACCAAGGCCACCACCCGGCGGCAGTGGCGGCTGCTGGCCCGGCTCGGGGGCCACTTCCTCGACGTGGTGGAAGGCCTGCCGACGCTCAAGCTGTTCGGCCGGGGCAAACCGCAGGCCGAGGTGATCGGCCAGGTCACCGAGGAGTACCGGGCCGCCACCATGTCCTCGCTGCGGGTCGCGTTCCTGTCCGGCTTCGTCCTGGAGCTAGCGGCGGCCCTGGCCACCGCCCTGGTCGCGGTCGAGGTCGGGCTGCGCCTGCTGGCCGGGCACCTGAGTTACCAGACCGCGCTGCTCGTGCTGCTGCTCACGCCCGAGGCCTACCTGCCGCTGCGCGCGGCCGGCGCCCAGTTCCACGCCAGCACCGAGGGCGCCGCCGCGGCCAGGGACGCCTTCGAGATCCTGGACACCCCGCTGCCCACGGTGGGCACGGTGGGCACGGTGTCCGCGGTGGCCATGGCGTCCGCAGCCGGGCGGTCCCGGGAATCGGCGGCTGATCACACCGCGTCCCTGCGGGAGGACACCATCAAGCTGAGCGGGGTCTCGCTGAGCTACCCCGAGCGGGACGGCGATGCCCTGTCGGCAGTAAACCTGACGATCCGGCCGGGAGATCAGATCACGCTGACCGGGCCGAGCGGGGCGGGCAAGAGCTCGCTGCTGGCGCTACTGCTCCGCTTGGTGCCGCCCACCGGCGGACGCATCGAGATCGGCGGCGTGGACCTGGTGTCCGTCCCGGTCGGCGAATGGCGCCGCCAGATCAGCTGGGTTCCCCAGCAGCCCTACTTGTTTACCGCCTCGGTGGCAGGCAACATCGCGCTGGGCGACCCGACGGCGAGCCCCGAGGCCATCGCGCGGGCCGCCCGCGCCGCGGGAGCGGCCGAGTTCATCGAGAGCCTGCCCCAGGGTTACGCCACCGAGGTCGGGGAACGCGGGCTCCGGCTGTCCTCGGGACAACGCCAGCAGATCGCGCTCGCCCGCGCGTTCCTGCGGGACGCGCCGCTGCTGCTGCTCGACGAGCCCACCGCCCACCTCGATGCGGTCAGCGCTCGCCAGCTCGATACGGTCATCGCTACGCTGATGGCTGACCGCACCGTAATCCAGGTCACGCACGGTCAGACCCAGGCCCGGGCCGCCGGCCGGGTATTCAGCCTGGAGGCGGGCCAGCTCCGGCAGGCGCCGAGCCGGCCCCCGCGGGCGGCCGTGCCGCTCCTGGTTGCGGGCAGGCCCTGGTGACCGCGATAACCCCGGTGCGTCCCGGGCTCACGACGGCGGCACCGGCACCGGCACCCGGGCGGAACTCGCTGCTGCGGCTGCTGCGGCTGGCGCTGGGGACCAGGTCGATGCGGCGCCGTCTGCTGCTCGCCGTGCTGGCCGGCGCGACCGGCTCCGGCTGCGGGGTGGCGCTGCTGGCCGTCTCCGGGTTCCTGCTCGCCCGCGCCTCGACCCATCCCAACATCGTGGCGATCTCGATGGCGGTGGTCGCCGTCCGCGCGCTCAGCGTCGGCCGCGGCCTGTTCCGCTATCTCGAGCGGCTGTTCTCGCACGACGTGGCCTTCCGCGTGCTCGCCGATGTCCAGGTCGCGATCTACCGGCGGCTGGAACGCCTCGCTCCGGCCGGGCTGGCCGCCTTCCGGTCCGGCGACATGCTCACCCGGCTGATCAGCGACGTTGACGCGACGCAGGATCTGTTCATTCGCGGCATCGTACCGCCGCTGGCGGCGGCGCTGGTCGGGGCCGGCGCGAGCACGGTGGTGCTGCTGATCCTCGTGCCCGCGGGCGGCGTGCTCGCGGCCGGCCTGCTG
>JALYVS010000261.1 GCA_030853115.1 Actinomycetota bacterium | reverse complement strand
GGGCCGACCTGGCGGACATCGCCGGCAGCGCCGCCGGCAGCCTGGCCCGCAGGTTCGAGGCGGCCGACGTCGCCCTGCACCGGCAGCTGTCCTCCGCTCCGGTCCTCGGCGACCCCCGCTGGCTGCACCAGATCGTCACCAACCTGCTGACCAACGCGCTGAAGTTCACCCCCGCCGACGGCAGCGTCACCATCACCACCAGGCAACAAGGCCGCAGCGCCGTGCTGGAGGTCGCTGACACCGGCATCGGCATCCCCGCCGGGGAACTGCCGCACATCTTCGACAGGTTCTGGCGCGGCGCCGGGGCCGCGCAGACCTCCGGCAGCGGCATCGGCCTGTCGATCGCCGCCGAGCTGGCCCGCGCGCACGGCGGCGCGCTGACCGCCGCCAGCCAGCCGGGACAAGGCACCCGGCTCACGCTGACCCTGCCCCTCGCCGGGGAACTACAGCCCGTCCGGAAATAAAACACTGAACAGAACGGCCGGTGCTTTCTCCTCAGCCAGCGCTGCTTCACCGGCGAGCCTCTTTCGCGCCTGGCGCAGCAGAAGACCGAGGCCAAACGAGCCGCATGGCCCCGGCCGGCGGCGCTACCGTCTGCTCGCCGAGATGCTCACCAGCCTCATCGCGGGCATGCGGCCCAAGCCCGGCCAGGCCGCCGCCGAGGAAGTCGGCCGCGAGTGGGACCGCCGCCTCACCGAGCCGCCGCTCCCGTACCAGCGCTTGACGCCGGCGAGGCCGTCGAGAGACTGACCGCCATCTTGCCGAGATCGGGTTCGCGCCCGAGGCCGTCACCGACGGAACGCAGTATCAGCTGCCCCTGCGGCAGTGCCCGTTCCGCGAGGTGGCGGAAAACCACCAGGATGTGGTATTCCAGCGCACCTTGGCCTCATGCAGGGCGCGCTGGCCCAGATGCGGGCGCCGTCACCGTGGACCGGCTCCAGCCGTTCGACGAGGCCAGCCTCTGTATCGCATACCTGGCGACCGGCAGAATCAGGCCAGCGCGGGTAGCTGACCGCAGGGAAGGAGGCCCGAGATGCATCCGGACATCCGGGTCCGCCGCGTCTACGACGACCCGTGCCGGAGGACGGGACGCGTGCTCGTGGACCGCGCGTCCCTCATGGCTAAATCGCCGAGCGGGGCGACAGCGTTGCCGGCCCGCCGGGAGACGACGCGGAACGCCGCTCGACAGCGCCTCGATGTCCTCGCCCGGCGCTTCATGAACCAGCCGCCGAACCCGCCGCCGGCCCCGCTGAAGTGCCTGCCGGGATTGTGCACCACCTGCTCACCGTCGTCCCCGGCGACCGGATCGGCGTGGTCGCCACCCTCGCCGGGGGCGGTAACCGGTCGCTGGTCTTCACCAGCACCAAGCACGCGCCCCATCAGCTCGTGCGGCATCTGGCCTCGGGTGGCGCACCCGCCGCCGACCTGCGCGGGAACCTGGCGCAGAACGTTCGCGAGCGCAATCTGGCGTGGTTCGCCTCCGGCGCCGTGCGGGTCATGGTCGGCACCGATATCGCCGCCCGCGGCACCGCTGTCCTGCGGCCTGGCGCCGTCTACTGGGGTGCTGATCGCTGTGGCGCCGCGGAGGCGGGGAACGGCGGTCCAGCCGCGGCAGCAGATGTAGGCCGCGGCGAGGACGGCGGCGAGGCCGCCGTCCCAGCCAATGATGGTCCCGGCGCCGGCGATGCCGCCGTTGGCGGCGTAGCCGACCGCGGTGAAGGTCATTGCGAGTTTGCCGCATAGCGGACGGCGGGACCCGGAAACAAGCCTGGACGCCCGTAATCGCAGGTTAGCGGGGGGTACCTTGGACGGAGAAAGCGGGGTGATCACCGGTTACGCCGCGCTCGTCGATCCCGTGCGCTATGGCTACGCGCGGTCGCCTACGTCTGCCTCGACGTCGCCCAGCGATCGTGGAAGTCAGTGCGCGGCCAGCTGCTCAGCATGCCCGAGATCGACCACGTCGCACCCGTCTCCGGCGAGCATGACATCCTGCTGCGGGTCCGTGCCCGGCACGCGGTGGCTCTGCGCGACGTGGGGCTGACGCGACTCCAGGTCATCCCTGAGGTCTGGTCGACCCAGACAGTGCTGATCTTCGAGGAAGCTACTCCCGCCCGGGACTGAATGAAGTCACGAGGACAGTGACCGCCCCCCGGCACAGTTCTCACAGGGTGTCCAGCAGGGTGGCGGCAAGGATGCCGGCCAGCCAGTCCTGGTAAGTGCCGGGCGGCCAGCCGCGGCCGGCGGTGAGCTGGGTGAACAGCTGCGGGCCGGTCAGGGCCCAGCAGGCGTCGGCTGCCTGCGCGGTGCTGGTACCGGAGCGCAGGACGCCCTGCGCGCCGAGGTGGGTGACGAAAGCGGTGACGCCGGCCAGCCGCTCGGCCTCGCTGGCGGCTAGGACCGTCGCGGCCTCGGGGCCCGCCTGGCTGAGCAAGGTGAGCAGGAAGGCCAGCCGTTCATGCACGCCGCGGACGAACGCGGCGTAGAGGCGCAGCTTGGCACGCGGGTCACGGGTGCGCCAGACCTCCAGGAGAACGGGTCGCTCGGCCATGGGCAGGGACTCGTCATCGCCGGCCAGGGTGACGTCCCACAGCGCCTTGGCCAGTCCCGGCTTGCCGCCGAACGTCTTGTAAACCGTCTCAGGGGAGACACCGGCGTGCTCGGCCACCGCCCGGATCGTGGTGGGCTGGTAGCCGTCACCCGCCAGCAGGTCGCGGAAAGCGTCCAGTATGGCGGCGCGGTTGCGCTGTGCCGCATCCTGTCGGCGGCTGGCGTCGTACGGCCTGCGGGCGGCTGGCACGGACACGCTCCCTCATTCTATTACAGTAGACTGTATCTAAGTTGCGTCGTCGCCCCGTCACTGGAGGTACCGTGTCCCGTCCCGCTCCTCTCGGCCCCGGACCCGGACCCGGCTGGGAAGTCGCTCCTGGTGTTCATTGTCTGGGCGACGACGTCGTCAATTTCTACCTGATCGACGACCCGGGCGGCCTCGTGCTCGTCGACGCCGGCCTGCCTGGCCACCTCGCCCAGCTGCGCGTGCAGCTGGCCGCGGCCGGCCACTCGCTGAGCGACATCCGCGCCGTGCTGCTGACCCATGCCCATCCCGACCACACCGGCCTGGCCAGCCGGCTCCAGGAAGCCGGCGCCGAGATCTGGGTCAACCAGCAGGACGCCGCGATCCTGGCCCGCGGCCCGCGCAGCGCGCTGCGCCTGGCCAAGCCGGAGCGCTCCATGCTGCCCTACCTGCTGCGCAGGCCCGCAGCGATCGCCACCCCGCTGCACCTGGCCCGCCAAGGAGCCTTCACCGCCCCCAAAGTGCCCCACGTTCGCACCTTCAGCGCCGATCAGCGCCTGGCGGAAGTGCCCGGGAGCCCGCAAGCGATTGCCCTGCCCGGGCATACCCCGGGCAGCACGGCTTACCTGTTCGCCGGCCGCGGCCTGCTGTTCACCGGCGACGCGCTCGTCACGTACGACGGGCTGACCGGGTACCGGGGGCCCACCCTGGTCTGCCGCGGCTTCACCCACGACAGCCCCGCCGCCCTGTCCGCCCTTGACCGCCTCGACGGCCTGGACGCGGCCATGCTCCTGCCCGGCCACGGCCAGCCCGTCACCGGCGGCCCGCACGCTGCTGTCCAGCAGGCCCGCCAGGCCGGCCTGCGCTAGCCAGCCAGCGGCACCGAGCACTGGCACTGCCACCGCGTATCTTCAGCGCGGTGTTCCCCGGTACCCGCCAGCCGTACGTGTACCTGACGGCCAAGCCGGGATTACGGGCGCAGGCCGTCGCCGATGCACCGCAGCAGTGACGCCCATCCCGCGATGAAGTCGGGGTTGTCGGCGCCATGGCCGGTAACGCAGCGGCTAAGCGACGGCTCACGTGCGGCCTAGAGCGCGCCGAACAATGCTTCTATCTAGGCACGACAGGGACGGGCTGCTCCTTTTGGAGGGCACGCTTTATAACTGACAGCTCCAATAACCGCTGGTGGTCATCCGACCTGAGTTAGCTCACTTGGGCCAGTTTCGGCGGGATGGAGCGCGCTGACCTGGAGTGATGTGCAGGCTTAGTGTGTTTTTAAGGCACTAATCCGGCTCGTAGACTCTGCTTGGGTCCGGCGGGTGCGTACGGCATCGGGGTCGACGGCTGTGCAGATCGCGGAGTCGGTGGCGGGCCGGCGCAGGATCGTGCCGCATGTGGGCTCGGCCCGCGACGAGGCTGAGCTCGGGCTCCTCGTGGAGGAAGCCCGGCGCCTGCTCGAGGACGACCAGCAGGGCGCGCTCGACCTCGGGATCACCCCGCAGGCCAGACGGGCCGAGATGGTCCCGGCCCCGGGACAGCCGGTGCTGTTCGGAGGCGGGCCGGCACCTGGTCCCCGGCCGGTGGTGCCGCGGGCGCGGACGCTGAAGACGGCCTCGGGCTTGCTGTATGACGTGCTGGCCGGGGTGTACGCGGATCTCGGGTTCGACGCGCTGGGTGATGAGGTGTTCCGAGACCTGGTGATCGCCAGGGTGGCCGAGCCCACCAGCTTGCTGGACGCGGACCGGGTGCTGGCAGAGACGGGCCGGGTCCCGGCGAGCCTGTCCACGCGCAAGCGCACGCTTCGCCGCTGCTTCGACGGAAACTACCGTGACCGTCTCGCCGAGCTGTGCTTCACCCACGTGCTGGCCTGCGGGGACATCTCGCTCGTCCTCTACGACGTAACGACGCTCTTATGCCGACGTCGGCATAGACGCTTTACTTCGAGGCCGAACACGAGGACGAGCTGCGCAAGGTCGGCTACTCCAATTACGCCGACGTCGGCATAACTCCAAGGAACGCCGGGTCGATCCGCAGATCGTAGTCGGCCTGCTAGTGGACCGGCAGGGCTTCCCGCTCGAGATCGGCTGCTTCGAGGGAAACAAAGCCGAGAAGCACACAATCCTGCCGATCATCAGCCAGTTCCGCGCCCGGCACGGCACCGGGGACTTCGCCGTCGTCGCCGACGCCGGGATGCTCTCAGCCGCGAACCTGGCCGCGCCCGACACCGCGGGCTGCAAGTTCATCGTCGGGTCACGGCTCACCACGGCACCGACCGGCCTGAAGTCACACTTCCGCTGGCACGGAGACTACTTCGGCGACGGGCAGGTCACCGGCACCCTCACCCCCAAGACCGGCCGCAACGACGACAACGACCCGGCCCTGCTCGCCGAACCGGTGCAGGACCCCCAGGCGCACCCCATATCGTGGCGGGCCGTCTGGGCATACTCCCGCAGCCGCGCCGCCCGGGACGCCAAGACCCTGACCGCTCAGGAGAACCGCGCCCACGACGTCATCACCGGCAGCAACGCCGCCCGCACGCCCCGGTTCGTCAAGACCGCCAAGAACGGGTTCGCGCTCGACGAGACCGCGCTCGCCCGAGCACGGCGCCTGCCGGCCTCAAAGGCTACGTCACCAACATCCCGGCAACCGTGATGCCCGCCACCGAGGTGATCACCAGCTACCACGACCTGCGGCACGCCGAGATGGTCTTTACGCAACTGGCAAAAAGGGCGGTGCGGTCCCTCGGGGGAGGTGGGGAGGACGTAGCGGATCTCGACCTGGTCGTCGGTGACGATCACGCGGTCGATGAGCAGCTCGGTGAGCTGGCGCCGCTGCTCGAAGGTGGCAGTGGCGAGCCCGGCGCGGATGGCCTGGCAGAACGCCTCGATGCCGCTGGCGACGGCGTGCAGTTCCAGCCGCTGCCTCGCGGCGGCATCCAGCTGGTGCTGCTGACCTAGCAGCGCGGCTTGCCTGCGGTCAAGATCCTGGCGCTTGCGCTCCAGCTCGGCCAGGGCGATGACCTCGGCCAGGTAGGCATCCAGCAGTCGCTACTGCTGGCGTTCTAGCTGGCCCAGGGCCTGACCGACGGTGGCTTTCCTAGCCTGGAGTTCCTGGGGGAGCCAGGCGCCGCCTTGTGCCCGCGCCAATGCGCGGGTGACCTGGGCGGGGTCGGTCATCAGCGCGCACAGGTCAGCCCAGGCAAGCTCGTCAAGCTGTCCGGCAGGAATGTAGCGGGCGGTGCAGCGCCGGCCCTCCGCGGCGCGCAGCGGGTCGGTGCGCCCGCGGCACAGGTAGTAGCAGTAGCCGGCGCCGGCCTGGCGGCCGGTGCACGCCAGCTGGCACGCGCCGCAGCTGACCAGCGCGCGCAGAAGGTACTCGTGGCGGGTGTTGCGGGCCGCGCTTCGCTGGCTGGTATCCAGCTTGGCCTGCACCTGGGCGAAGATCTCCTCGCTCACGACCGGCGGGACGGGCACCTCGATCCAGTCCTGTTCCGGCCGCGGGGAATGGCTGTGGCCCGGCCCGGCCGGGAGCATCGCGGACTTGCGGCCGCGGGCAGGCGCTACCCGGGTGCGGTTGGTCAGCGCCCGGCCGGCATAGGCCGGGTTACGCAAGATGCCCCGGATGCTGGCCACGGTCCAGCGCGGTCTGCCCGTCGGGGTCACTATGCTCAGATCGGCCAGCCGCACCGTGAGCCGGTACAAGGTGGCCTGCGGTTCCAGGTACCAGTCGAACAGCTGCGCGACCAGCACCGCCTCGCCGGGATCCACCCGGACCGCGGCCGCGTCCCGGGGCCGGTCAGTGTCCAGGCGGTAGCCGAACGGAGGCCGGGTCCACGGCAGCAGCGTGCCCGCCCGCAGCCTGGCGTGCCGGCCGCGCCGCATCCGCTCGGTGATCAGCGCCCGCTCGTACTCGGCCACCGCCCCGCGGATCTGCAGCAGCAGCTGATCGTGCGGATCATCGCTCATCGGCCGGTCCAGGAACTCCACCCTGCAGCCGCGGCTGGCCAGCTCATCGATAAGCAGCACCTGATGGACGTAATTGCGGGCCAGCCGGTCCGGCGCGGCCACCAGGACCACGTCCAGCTCGGCCAGCGCCGCATGATCGCGGAGCCGGTCCAGCCCCGGCCGTCCCAGGCTTGCGCCGCTATAGCCGTCATCGCGGTAGACATGCTGGTCATCCAGCTCCCAGCCGCGACCGGCAACTGCCGCGCGCAGCCGGTCAAGCTGCTGTTCGATGGTCTGCGCCTGGACCTGGCGGGTGGTTGACACCCGCGCATACACCGCTGCCTGCATCAGGCACCTCCTCGGCGATCAGCGTCAGGAAAGACCCGCCGTCCTGGCACGCCCAGCGCACCAGCAGCTGATAGGCCTGATCCCAGCGGCGCTCCGTGTCGCGACGCGGGCTGGGCTGACGGCAGACGGTCCATATCCGGGTTCGGGTCATCGGGCTCTCCTGACAGGGCAACATCACTCTGCAGAACAGATGCCCGCAACCGCAGCGGCCGGCGCCACCAGGTCAAGCTCAGCTGCAGCCGCCGCACACAGCAGAACTTGTCATTTGTGATTAGACCATCGAGCAGTCGTTCCGCATGTCCAAGACAGACCTCGCCGCCAGGCCCATGTCCGCCCGCACCCGCGACGCCATCGAAGCGCACCTGACCATCGTGTTCACCGCGCTCGCCATCTCCCGCACCGTGCAGAACCGCACCGGCCGGTCGATCCGCCGGGTCCTTCGGACCCTACGGTCGATCCGCCGGGTCCTTCGGACCCTACGGCCGCTGCGCTCGGCGACCATCGAGATCAACGGCGCCATCCACACGTTCCCGCCCGCACTCCGCCCCGACGAAACCACCATCATCAACGCCCTGCAGGACCCAAACCCAAGGCACTAAAGCAGATGACCTAACTCAGGTGGGACACCCACCCGTCAGGACCATCAATCGCTGCGGATGTCCTCGCCATAGCCGGCGAGGACATCCGCAGCGCAGGCCGGTTCAGCGCTCTTCGGGAAGTTCCGGCACGGGCCGCTCGACATCAGCGGCCCCACGGCGAAGAACGGGAATGTCGCAGTATGCCGGAAGAATGGGCAGCGGATCGCCAAGGGACAGTCCCGCTCGGGGCCGCTCATCCCCGTTAGAGACCCGGTAGGTCTCGCTGGTGGGGTATGCGCCACGAATCCGCCACGCACCGACCGGCGCGTTTTCGTGGACTGCCACCACTCTGTCGCAGGCCGATGCTTTCGCGACAGATATTGCCCAGGCGCGCTCCACCCACGGCTCAAGTTCGGCCAGGGAGAAGCCGGGGTCAAAGCTCTGAGCCACGGACACGTAAAGTACACGCGCGGCCATAAGAACCTTCTCTCCGAGTGCCCACGCACTCGACTTGCAGAGCGCCTCATGCGCTCGCCAGGATGAGGCGCCGTTGCACCTCCCACAGCATGATCCACCAGTCACGGGTCGCGGTCAAGCAAGAGCACAACTTCAAATAGGCGTACGCCGAACCCGGGCGCCAGGGCAGGAACCGCCCCAATGCCTGAGGGTTTAGGCATTGATGCCCTGATGGGCGGTTTCCTTCTTGGTGACGTTCCGTGGCCGCCGGTTGCCGGGGGCGGCTGTGGCTGGGCTGGCGTGACTGTGGCGGCCCGGTTTCCGCTGCGTAGCTGGGTGTGTTGTGTTGCTCTGCCGTGATTCCGGTGCTGCGGGCGGGATTTCGGCTGCCGGGACGGGCTTGTTGGCCATGGTGATGACCGCCGTCGCGG
>JALYVS010000713.1 GCA_030853115.1 Actinomycetota bacterium | reverse complement strand
GCACCGGCGTCGGCGGGGACGACCGCGCGGGGCGCCACGACGGCCGGGACGGGCACTGGCGGGGCCGTCAACGAGCGGTCAGGCCGCCTCGCCATCCGGTATACGTCGGATCCGTTCACCGTTTCCATCTCGAGCAGCAGGCCGACCAGCGCGTCGAGCTCGGCGCGATGAGTCGTGAGCGTCTCGATCGCCCGTTCCTCGGCCTGGCGCAGCAGCCGGGCGACCTCGCCGTCGATGGCCGCCTGGGTGGCCTCGGCGAACGGACGGCTGGACATGCCGGGACCGCCGCCGCCGAGGAACACCGAACCGCCCTCGGGATAGCCGACCGGGCCGAGAGCCGGCGACAGCCCGAACTCCCTGACCATCTTGGTGGCCAGGTCGGTCGCCCCGGCCAGGTCGTTGGCGGCGCCGGTGGAACCCTGGCCGATCACCACCAGCTCGGCTGCCCGGCCGCCGAGCCGGACCGCGAGCGAGTCGAGCAGGTAATCCTCGCCGTACATGTGCCGCTCGACCAGCGGCAGCTGCTCGGTCACGCCGAGCGTCTGCCCGGCGGGCAGGATCGTCACCTTGGCCACCGGATCGGCATGCTCGGCCAGCGCCGCCACCAGGGCGTGCCCGGACTCGTGCACGGCCACCGCGTGCTTCTCCTCGGGCAGCAGCACATTGGAGCCTTCCCGGCGGCCCAGGATGATCCGGTCCCTGGCCGCGTCGAAGTCGGCGTCGGTCAGCACGTCACGGCCGTCGCGGACCGCGAAGATGGCGGCCTCGTTGACCAGGTTGGCCAGGTCGGCGCCGGAGAAGCCGGGGGTACCGCGGGCCACCGCGGACAGGTCCACGTCGCCGGCCAGCTTCTTGCCGCGGCAGTGTACGGCCAGGATCGCCTTCCGCTCATGAACGTTCGGCAGCGGGATCGTGACCTGGCGGTCGAACCGGCCGGGACGGAGCAGGGCCGGGTCGAGGATCTCGGGCCGGTTCGTCGCCGCGAGCACCACGATGCCGGTGGCGGGCTCGAAGCCGTCGAGCTCGGCGAGCATCTGGTTGAGCGTCTGCTCCCGCTCGTCGTTGGCCACGTACCCGCCCGCGCCGCCCGAACGGCGCTGGCCGATCGCGTCGATCTCGTCGATGAAGATGATGGCGGGGGCGCGCTTGCGCGCCTCGGCGAACAGGTCACGGACCCGGGCCGCGCCGACCCCCACGAACATCTCCACGAAGCTGGAACCCGTCACGGAGAAGAACGGCACCTCCGCCTCGCCGGCCACCGCGCGGGCCAGCAGCGTCTTACCGGTACCGGGCGGGCCGACCATCAGCACGCCGCGGGGCACCATCGCGCCCGCCCGGGTGTAGCGCTCGGGCTTGCGCAGGAAGTCCACCACTTCGGCGATCTCGGACTTGGCGCCCTCGTAGCCTGCCACGTCGGTGAACTTGGTCTTAGGCCGTTCCTCGTCGAACACCTTGGCCTTGGACCGGCCGACGCCGAGCATGCCCTGAAGCTGGCCGCCCGCGCCCTTCGATACCCGGCGGAAGAGCCAGATGGCCAAGACGATCGGCAGCCCGAAGACGATCAGGTAGATGAGCACCTCGGTGCCGAACCCCTGGCCGGACGGAGCCGCGGAATACTGCACCTTGTCCGCGGTCAGCTGGGCCAGGAAGTCCGGCCCGGCCTGCAACGGGACGACCACCGTGTAGCTCTTGCCGTTGGTCAGCGTGCCGGTGCTCGTGCCGCCTGGCGTCGAGGCGAGCACGAGCGTCTTCACCTGGTGCGCCGACGTGTCGGCCAGGAACTGGGAGTAGGTGAGGCTGGTCGAGGCCGTCCGGGTCGGCAGGAACAGGTACAGGGCGAACATGACCGCGATCGCGACCGGCCAGAGCCAGTGCCGCCAGGCGGGCGGCGGCGGCGGCGGCTTCGTCGGGACGGGCTTGTCGCCACGCGGCGGCGGTGTCACTTGCTTACTCATGTCAGCTCCTTGTGCTGCCAAGTATGCCCGGCGCGCACTGGTGCGATGATCGGCAACCGGCCTCGTTCAGCAAAAGGTCAGCAAACTCGCAGCCGTCATGGAGCCGGCGGCGGGGGAACCCGGGAGCCGGGGAACCGGGGAACCCGGGGGTCAGGGAACCAGCACGGCGGCGCCGTCGAAACGGCCCGCCTTCAGGTCGGCCAGGGCC
>JALYVS010000260.1 GCA_030853115.1 Actinomycetota bacterium | reverse complement strand
GCTCAGGGCTGGGCGCCGTGGCGTTCCGGTACCTGATCTACTTCTTCACCTGGCTGGCCACCGGGCACGGCCAGTTCGGCCAGCAGGGCCGCACCGGCAGCCCGCACCTGGCCTTCCTCGGCCCGGGGTTCCTCGTGGTGATCCCGGTCATCGGCGGCCTGGTCTACGGGCCGCTGATCTACCGGTACGCCCGGGAGGCCCGCGGTCACGGCGTGCCCGAGGTGATGATCGCGGTCGCTGAGGACGGCGGCCGGATCCGCCCGCAGGTCGCCGCGGTCAAGTCGCTGGCCTCCGCGCTGTGCATCGGGGTCGGCGGCTCGGTCGGCCGGGAGGGCCCCATCGTGCAGATCGGCTCCGCGCTGGCCTCCAGCCTCGGCCAGCGGATCCGCATGCCGGAGAGCCGGCTGAAGATCCTGGTCGCCTGCGGCGCCGCCGGCGGCATCGCCGCGACGTTCAACGCGCCCATCACCGGGGTGTTCTTCGGCGTGGAGATCATCTTGCGCGAGTTCTCGATCGAGGCGATCTTCACCGTGATGCTCTCGGCGATGGTCGCGGACCTGATCGGCGAGCAGTTCGCCGGCAGCGCCCCGTTCCTGTCCGGGTTCCCCTCCGGCATCGCGCTCCACCATCTCGGCAGCTACCTGCTGGTGGCCCTGCTGGCGGTGATCGCGGCGCTGCTCGGGCTCGCGTTCAAGGCCATCTTGTACAAGACCGAGGACATCTGCGACCGGGCCTGGAAGAACCGCCCGGAGTGGGCCCGCCCCGCCGCCGGCGGGATCCTGCTGGGGCTGCTGCTGCTGGCCGTCCCGCAGCTGTACGGGGTCGGCTACCCGGTCATGTACAAGGCCGTCGGCGGCAGCTACGCGATCTGGTTCCTGATCATCCTGGCAGCGGGCAAGATGATCGCCGCCAGCCTGACCATCGGGATCGGCGGGTCCGGCGGGGTATTCGCGCCGTCGCTGTTCATCGGCGCGACCTCCGGCATGGCCTTCGGCGAGATCGCCGGCCACCTCATCGGCCCGGCCGCCGGGCAGCCCGCCCTGTACGCGGTCATCGCGATGGGCGCGGTGTTCGCCTCCGCAGCCCGGGCACCGCTCACCTCGCTGGCCAGCGTCGTGGAACTGACCGGCGACTTCACCCTCACCCTCCCGGTCATGCTCGCCGTCGCGATCGCCACCCTGACCTCCCGCGCCGTGAGCTACGGCACGATCTACACCACCAAGCTGCTGCGCCGCGGCATCGACATCGACCACCCTCCGGCCGGCGACCCGTTCGAGGAACTCACCGCCGCCGCCGCCATGCGGCCCTTCCAGCCGCCGCTGCCGGCCGCCCCCGCCGCCAGCGGCCCAGGCGCCTCCCCCGAGGGCAGCCCGGTCCCCCTGCCCGGACCCGTCACCGGTCACCGCGCCCCCCAGGTCCTGTTCGCCGGCGAGTCCCTCACCCAGGCCCTGCGCCAGCTCGCACTCTACGGCCAGGACGGGCTGCCCGTCCTGGCCGCCGACGGTCAGCACCTGGACGGATGGCTCACCACCCAGAACGTCCTGCACGCGGTGCAACGGCGCGTCAGCTCCGCCCCGGCCGCCACCGCCCGGGCCGAGCTCGCCGCCGAATGGGCCTATCCCGACCCGGAGGCGGCCCTGCGCGAGGCCCCCGACCCGCTGGCCGGCTACCAGCTCCTGGAGATCACCATCTCCCCCGGTTCCCCCGCCGCCGGCCAGGCCCTCGGCGCCACCCCCTGGCCTCCAGGCAGCATCCCCGTCTCCGTCCTGCACAACGGCACCGTCGGCGATCCTGAACCCGCCATCATCCTGGCCCTCGGCGACCGCGTCAACCTTCTCACCCCCCTACCACGCCACCCTCCGGTACCGTGACACCAGCCCCGCGACCCGCCGGCCGGCCAGGCACCGCCCGGGCAGGAGGAAACCCACCACCCGGGTAGGCAGGGACGATGCCGGTGAGCTTGACGGATGGCTGTCAGGCCGGCCCGCCCGCGTCCCGGAACGGCCGGACATCGGGCCCACGCCGTTGCCGGACGCCGGGATGGTGGTGAGCGACGTGAACGGGCGGCTGTCATTCCCGCAGCGACGCAAACCCCTGCACCGCCTGGCTGCCCGCCGCGATGTTCACCCCAGCGATGACTGTGCTGCCGAGCCGTCTAAGCTGGGGACTGGTGTCCCGGGAAGCCGGGTCGGGAGTTGCTTAGGTATGCCCAGACCTGGGGAGCACCGTGACGGACCCGCAGCCATTTGCCCTGATCGTCCTGCTGGCAGCTGCGGTCGGGCTGGTGGCGGTGCTGTCGAACCGCCTCACTGACTGGGTCAAGGTCCCCTCGCCCGCCCTTGTCCTGGCGGGTGCGGCGATCGCGGTGAATGTCATCCCGGCCTTGCATGCGCCGCCGAGGCAGGCGGTGGAACGCGTGGTGACGGTCGCGCTGGTGTGCATCTTGTTCGACGGCGGCATGCACATCGGCTGGTCCCGGTTCCGGTCCGCCGCTGCCCCGATCGCCACCGCCGGCGTGATCGGCACGTTCCTGACGGTGGCCGCCGCCGCGGTGTTCGCGCACATCGCATTCGGCCTGGCCTGGTACCTGTCCCTGCTCGTGGCCACGGCTATCGCCCCGACCGACCCCGCCGTGGTGTTCTCCGTCCTGGGCCAGCAGGAAATCTCCGGGCGCAGCGGCACCATCTTGGAAGGGGAGTCCGGCGCGAACGACCCGGTCGGGATCGCCCTGATGGCCAGCCTCATCACCGCAGGCAGCCCGAGCGCGAGCGCATTCGCGCAGGTCGGCGGCGAGTTCCTGCTGCAGATGGCTGTCGGCGCGGCGATCGGGGCGGCAGGCGGCTGGGCGCTGCTGTGGTTCACCCGGCGGGTGCCGCTGCCCAGCGAGGGACTGTACCCGCTGCGCACCCTGGCCTGCGCCCTGCTGATCTTCGCGGTCGCCACCCTGGCCCGCGGGTCCGGGTTCCTGGCCGTCTTCGCCGCCGGGATCGCGCTCGGCGACGGGCGCGCCCCATACAAGCGCGAGATCGAGCGGTTCCACACCGCGCTGGCCAGCCTCGCCGAGATCGTCGCCTTCGTCGCGCTCGGGCTCACCATCGACCTCCACGTGATCGCCCGCGCGGATGTGTGGGTCCCGGGCGTCATCCTCGGCGCCGTGCTCGCCTTCGTCATCCGGCCCGCGCTGGCCGGGCTGTCGCTGATCCCGGCCCGGCTGGCAGCCAACGAGCGCGCCTTTGTCGTGTTCGCCGGGCTCAAGGGTGCCGTGCCGATCCTGCTGGGCATCATGCTGGTGGAGGCCCGCGTCCCGGACGCCGGGCGCCTGTACGGCATCATTGCCGTCGTCGTGGTGTTCTCCGTCGTGGTGCAGGGCAGCCTGATTCCCGCCGCAGCCCGGCTGCTGCGGGTGCAGATGCGCTCGGTCGAACCGCAGCCCTGGGCCCTGGGGGTACGGCTGCGGGACGAGCCCAGCGGCGTCCACCATCTCACCATCAAGGCGGGCTCGGCCGCCGACGGCCGCACCGTCGGCGAGATCACCGGCCTGCCCGGAGACGCATGGGTCAGCTTCGTCGTACGAGACGGCCAGCTCGTCCCCATCACGCCGGACATGCGGCTGCTGCCCGGTGATGAAGTCCTGGTCCTGGCCGGCCCGGGCCTGCACGGAAGACTCATCACCGCATTCGAGGGACAGTTACCGCGCACAGTCCGCGGGCACCGGAACTCCTGGATAGCTGAACTTCCGCAACTTGCGGGGGAGAAGATCTCTTACTGTTCCGGCCGGGTTTGTGCGGTGGGCGCCTGCGGCCGGGCTCAGTGGTCAGGACGTAGCCGGGTTGCCTGAGGTCCGCGTCACCGGGCATGATCTGTGGTCCCGCGAACACCGGACCGAGTGCCCACAGTCCCCGCCTGGAAGCGATGGCGGCAGCAGCGCCGCATCCTGCTCAGCGGCGCCCTGGCGGCGAACCCGCCGCGGCGCAGCTTCAGGCATTGCTTCCCAAGCCGTTTGCCGTTGCCGTCGCGACAGCCGCACTGCTTGTTGTCAACGGCGTTCGAATTCATCCGCCACCGGCACCTGTACGTTATTCCCGCGGCCCATAGGATCCTCCTTCGGTTAGGGGCATCGTCTGGGTGAGGGCAGATGGGAGGCGACAGCCAACGGACCCGGGAACAAGCAGACCTAGCCGACTCGCTATCAGCCGGCTAGCCCCGCCCCGTCAGCGAATAAATGCTGTGAGCATTAGCTGCGCAATTTCCCAAGCAAGCAAAAGGCGCGTATCGTGAAGATAGTTGCTCCGGACCCTGGCAAGGTGCCTCGCGAAATTCGCGGTGGCACGGCAGGGTTCATTTTTTTGCCTAAAACGACAATGCACGCTGAGTATGACGGCCAGAGGACGGCGTGGACTCTGGGAGGAATTTATTCTCCCACCGCGAGCTCCCAGCATGACCGACCAACGCGCGTCAGCCATCCGCTGACGAAGGAGCCGGTCATGAGCATTACCGCCTGGATCATTCTCGGCCTCACCGTAGGGCTGCTCGCCGGCAGGCTGGTCCCTGGATCCCGGACCGGAGAACCACCCGCACTGCTGGCCATCATCGGCATGGCCGGGGCAGTGACCGGCGGCTGGACGGCCAGCATTCTGATCGTCCGGCAGTTCGCGGACGGGTACGGAAGCCCGGCCACCTGGCCCGCCGCCGTCGCCGGAGCCGCTGCCCTCCTGGCCGCCCGCTGGCTCCTGACCGGCCGGCCCAGGGAGCCGGGCCCGCAAGCCGTCACCGTGCCGGTCCGCCGGCCTCGAGAGCCGCGGTAGTTGCTGTATCCGGGCTCTAACGCCCGGTCCGTGTCGTGTCATCGTTTTCTGGAATTGAGGCTCGTGATGAAAGTCCTGATCATTGTGCTCGTGATCGTGGTGGTGCTGCTGCTGATCGGCGCGGCGATGTCGGTGCGGGTGGTGAAGCAGTACGAGCAGGGGGTGCTGTTCCGGCTCGGGAAGGTGCTCGGCGCGCGGGTACCCGGGCTGCGGATCATCATCCCGTTCGTGGACGTGCTGCACCGGGTGTCGCTGCGGATCGTCACGATGCCGATCCAGTCTCAGGGCATCATCACCCAGGACAACGTCAGCGTGGACGTCTCCGCGGTCGCCTACTTCCGGGTCGTGGACGCGGTCAAGTCGGTCGTGGCGATCGAGAATGTCTACTCCGCGATCGACCAGATCGCCCAGACCACCTTGCGCAAGGTGGTCGGGCAGCACAGCCTGGACCAGACGCTGTCCGAGACCGACAAGATCAACCTGGACATCCGCAAGATCCTGGACGTCTCCACTGTCGAGTGGGGGGTGGAAGTCACCCTGGTCGAGCTCAAGGACATCCAGCTGCCCGACACCATGAAGCGCGCCATGGCCAAGCAGGCCGAGGCCGAGCGGGAGAAGCGAGCCAAGATCATCAACGCCGAGGGCGAGTCCCTGGCCGCGGCCGCGCTCGGCGACGCCTCCGACATCATGATGGCCCACCCGCTCGCCCTGCAGCTGCGCAACCTGCAGAGCCTGGTCGAGATCGGCGTGGACAAGAACACCACCGTGGTGTTCCCCGCCCCCCTCATGACCACCATCGCCGAGCTCGGCTCCTTCCTGGCGGGTGAGAAAGCCGCGGCCGGCCTGCCCGCCGCGCCGCCCGTGGCCAGCCTGCCCGTCCTGGTCCCGGCCGTCAACGGAGGTCCCGCTAACGGGTCGGCCATGACCGGGCCGGCGGCCGAGCCCAGCTAGCGCAGGGCGACGAGGCAGCGGCGCCCGCCAGGGACCCATGACAGCAGACGATCGAGGAGACGCAGATGCCATCCCAGGAAAGCCCCAGCGGTCCGCGGATAGTCGCCGGCATCGACGGCTCCGAGTCATCGATCAGCGCCCTGCGCTGGGCCATCCGGCAGGCCGGGCTCACCGGCGCCGCCGTGGACGCCGTGATCGCCTGGCACTACCCCGATCTGGCCGCCGCCAGCGGCTACGGCATGGGCGCCGGGGCCATCCAGCCGGCCTACGACTTCCGGGAGAGCGCCGGGAAGATCGTCGCTGAGGCGATCAGCAACACCCTCGACCCCGCTAGTGACGTACCGGTCCAAGCCCGCGTCGCCCAGGGTCATGCCGCCCAGGTACTCCTTGACGCAGCGGCCGGCGCCGACCTGCTGGTGGTGGGCAGCCGCGGGCACGGCGGGTTCACCGAGGCACTGCTCGGCTCGGTGAGCCAGCACTGCGTCCAGCACGCGATCTGCCCCGTCGTCGTGGTCCGCGGCCCGGATCGCGCCTGAGCAGCGCCGCACCGCGGCCGGGCCCCCGAAGAACTAGTGACAAAAAAGGAAATGACGTGACCACGCAAGCACCGCGCCATGCACTGACCGCGGAGGTCAGCCCGGCCGTAACACCGCCGGCCGAACGGCGGAACCTGCCCGCCGCTGACTGGCTCTACCGCTCCAAGGCCGCCGGCGTGCTGTGGCTCGTGGCCCGGCTCTGGCTCGGCTACGGGTGGCTCAACGCCGGGTACCAGAAGCTATGGGGCAGCGAGAAAGCCGCCTTCTGGAACGGCGGTGGCGCCGGGGTCAAGGGATTCGCCACTGCCGGGGTGGCCGGGTCGAAGGCCGGGACCGGCGGGGCGTCCTACGGCTGGTTCGCGGGGTTCCTGCACGGCTTCGTCATCCCGAACGCATCATGGATCGCCAGGGCCGTGACGCTGGGCGAGCTGGTCATCGGCGCGCTGCTGATCCTGGGCCTGTTCACCGGGGTCGCCGCCGTCGCCGGCCTGGCCCTGAACGTGATCTACATGTTCTCCGGATCATCCGGGGTGAACCCGGCCTACGCCATCGTCGCGGTGCTCCTGATCCTGGCCTGGCGCAACGCCGGCTACCTCGGACTGGACCGGCTCGCCCTCCCGATGATACGCAACCAGCTCCATCCCGGTCCTCGCATGATCACGCCCGTGACATCTCCGCCACCCGCCCCGGTGCCGGCGAGCTGACGCAACGGCTCGCGGTTCGCTGATTCGAAAGAGGCAGCTCATGACGACTACGCTCGCGACGACGACGGAGCTTACGGGTCCGCTGCCGCCGGACTTGCCGCGGCGGATGAATGCGTAACGGTAAGGGGCCGCCAGCTGCGCGCGTCGGTCGGTCCCTTGACCGGTACGACAATTTGATCCATGGGACGCCTGGTTCGGGCAGGACGGCCGCATGCTGTTCGTCGCCCCCCACGGGCTCGACGTCTCCTCAGCTAGGAGGAGAAATACCGTGACGCTGTCCTCGGCGACGAGGCCCGCTAGGCATATTCCTTCCGCAACCGCAGACCAGCGCCACCGGGTCTGCACCGCCCGCACTCGCGGCAGGGCCCGGCAACCCACCCGAACCTCGCGCGCACCTTCCGCATCCCCGGCGGCACCGCAGGCATATGGGCCGTCGCCGGGACCGGCTTCGCCGCCCTCGTCCAGCCATCCCAGCTACATATCGGCAATTCCGCCAGTTACGTCGCGGCCGGAACGATCCTCTTCACCGGGCTCCCGCTCCTCATCCACCGGCTCCGCCGCCCCAGCTGGCAAGCCAGCGCAGCACCATCAGGTCAGGGCGGCACGGCACCGACCCAGAACGTGGAATCACCGTCCTCGTCCTCGCCGCTGACGCGGCAGCCACGTTCACCAGAACGCGCACAACAGACCCTTGAGAGGGCACGATCAGCAACGGGGAGCTGTGGTGCCCGACTGCTGACATACAAGCTGCTTGTTCACCGAACGGTTGCTTGGTCCAGGCCAGGACGCTGGTTATGCTGGCGGGACAGCCGCGAAGCCGTCCGCATTGGCGGGGGATGGTTTTCCCGTCTCATTGCCCTAGACCCCGGTGGTGATCATCCGTCCCACCGGAGGCGTCGAATGTCCCGAATCATGGTATTGCAGCGACCCGGCGCCGCACTCCCGCGGGGTTCCGGCTCCGCTCCTTTTCCCGTGGGCGCAATTCTGTGACCGGCACCGGCTCACTGGTCCCCGCACCGGACAACCAGCAGCACGTCACCATGTCCGCAGGAACGCGCGAGGGTTCCCGTAACTGGATGTCGTGTGGTGCCTGTCACGGCGCGGACACCGAGCTTTTCTTCCCCATCGCCACGGCGGGCCGCGCGCTGAAGCAGGTTAACTCCGCCAAGGCGGTCTGCGGCCGCTGCACGGTCCATGCGGACTGCTTGTCCTACGCGCTGGAGACCATGCAGCACGGTATCTGGGGCGGGACGACAGGAGAGGAACGCGCCGCGATGCGCGCCAGGAGCCGCCGCGCGCTTAGCCCGACGGCTCGAAGGGAAGACGAACCCAACGGCCCCCGCGGGCCGGGTATGCCTGCGGGGCGGTCCGCGCCGGGCCCGCTGCGCGAGACAGGCCCGGCATGAGCTGGCTGGCCGGGCAGCGCGCGCTGGACCAGGTCGAGAAGACACTACTGGCCGACGATGACCGCCTGGCCTCGCAGTTCGCGTTCTTCACGCGGCTGGCACGCGATGACGCCATGCCGGGGACGGAACGGGTCCAGGCACGGCCGGGCCGGCCG
>JALYVS010000259.1 GCA_030853115.1 Actinomycetota bacterium | reverse complement strand
GGTCATGGGCTGCGCCATCCTGGCCGTCCTGCCGATCGCGCCCAGGCCGTTGCCTGCCGCCGCCGCGACCCCGCTGCCGCCCGGCTGGTCGGCGGTGTTCGCCTCGCTGCGGCTGCCCGCCTCGGCGACGGTGCTCGTGCTGCCGCTGCCGATGTCCACCTTCACCGAGCCGCTGCGCTGGCAGGCCGATACCGGCGATCCCGGCACGCTGGTCGGCGGCTACTTCATCGGGCCGGCCTGGAACGGGCACTCCTACATCGACGGCAACGGCACGCCGCCCGCGGGTCTGTACCTGAACGCCCTGTGGCTCAAATCCGGTCAGGATCTGCCCAAGACGCTGGCCGCGGGGGTGCCGAGCGACGCGTCCCTGCCGGTCAAGGCCGTGACCGACGCCAAGGTACGGGCGCAGATCGCGGCCTGGCGGGTGACGGTGGTGGTCGCGGTGGTCACCAGGAATTCGCTGCTCGGCCGGTACCTCACCGTCTTGCTCGGGCCACCCGCCGCGGCCGCGGGCGACGTTCTCGCCTGGCGCACCTGACCCCCGCAGGCTTGTTCATCCGGGCTCGCCGTGCCGCCCGGTAGTCAATTCAGCGCGCACGGAAACCTCCTGCGGACCTTTCAGACGTGATTCATAGCGCGGCCGCTTATTCAGAGTGACGGCAGAGGACGGCCGACAGTTACCCAGAGCAACGCCGGGCATCGTAGTGAGTGAGCAGATAACAGAATCCATAACAGGAGTGAACAATGACTTGGCTCATGATCAACGTGCCGCTGATGATCGTCTTCCTTGGCCTGTGGGTGGGCATCCCCACCTGGCTGGTGCTAAAGCGCCCGGACCGCAGGCCGGTGCCCGCCGTGGTGCCCGTCGTCAGGAACCTGCCCCGTCGACCCGAGCTGAGCCGCGAGGACGCCGGCTACCAGCGGGTGGCGTAGCCGCCATGGCGGCCCAGTTGACCGCGGTGTTGTCGTCCCGCGGGAGCCCCTAAAAGACCGCAGTGCTGGTGCGGATCGGCGATCACGGGCCGGAAGCCTCCCTGGCTTCCGGCCCGCCGTGCGTGGCGGCACCGTCGCGGGCGAGGCGGCCCGGTGGTGTGAAAGGCTGCCGGGATGCTGGCGTTGAGCATCGCGGCCATCGCGGCCGCGGTCGTGTGGGCGTACCTGGTCGCCGGGCACGGCGGGTACTGGCGGACCAGCCAGTGGCTGCCGCCGGTAACCCGCGAGCCAGACCTGTGGCCGGACGTCGTGGCCATCGTCCCGGCCAGGAACGAGGCCGAGATGCTGCCGGTCACCCTGCCCGCCCTGCTCGGCCAGGACTATCCGGGCGCGCTGAGCGTCGTCCTGGTCGACGACGGTAGCTCCGACGGCACCGCCGAGGTCGCGACCAGGCTGGGCCGGACCTTCGCCCGGCCGCTGCGCGTAGTGCCCGGGACCCCGCCCCCAGCCCTGGACCCCCCAGTCCCTCCCGCCACCCCGGCCCCCGGTTCCAGGCGCTGGGCGGGCAAGGTGTGGGCGATGGCCCAGGGCCTGGCCGCGGCGGGACCGGGGGCTGGCTACGTGCTATTCACCGACGCCGACATCGCCTGGGCCGCGGGCACGCTGCGCGGGCTGGTGGCCGCGGCCGAATCCGATGACCGGGATCTGGTCTCGCAGATGGCACTGCTGCGGACGGCTACCCGCTGGGAGCGGGTGGTGGTCCCCGCGTTCGTGTATTTCTTCGCCCAGCTCTATCCGTTCCGGCGGGTGAACGTGCCGGGCTCGCGTACCGCGGCGGCGGCCGGCGGCTGCATGCTGGTGCGCCGCGGCGCGCTGGAGCGGTCCGGCGGGGTGGCGCCGATCAGCGGTGCCCTCATCGATGACGTGGCCATGGGCCGGATGATCAAGGCCCAGCGGGGACGATGCTGGCTCGGGCTGTCCCGGCAGGTGGTGAGCGTGCGGCCGTACCCCGAGCTCGCCGACCTGTGGCAGATGGTCGCCCGGTCGGCCTACACCCAGCTGAACTATTCCCCGCTGCTGCTCGCCGGGACGCTCGCCGGGCTGCTGTTCCTCTACGCGCTGCCGCCCGCCGCGGCTATCACCGGCCTGGTGGCCGGCCTGACTCTCGCGGCCTCGGCGAGCCCGGCGGTGGCGGCGCTCGCGGCCGCGGCGGGCCTGGCGGGCTGGGCGCTGATGTCGCTGAGCTACCTGCCCATGCTGAGGCTGTACCGGCTGTCGCCGCTGCGCGCGCCCGGCCTGCCGCTGATCGCCCTGCTGTACGCCGCGATGACCGCGGACTCGGCGCGGCGGCACTACGACGGAGGAGGCGCGCAGTGGCGGGGACGGACGAACCGCACCCGGTTACGCTAGCTGCCGGGGCTCATCCAGCGGCCTGGCAAGAACGAATCGAGAGGTGATCCGGTGACGATCAGCGTTCAGGGTGTGGTGGCCCGGGGTAAGGGTGAGCCGGTCGAGGTGACGACCATCCTGGTGCCCGAGCCCGGACCTGGCGAGGCCCTGGTGCGCGTGCAGGCGTGCGGGGTGTGCCACACCGATCTGCACTATAAGCAGGGCGGCATCGGGGATGACTTCCCTTACCTGCTCGGGCATGAGGCGGCCGGGGTGGTCGAGGCCGTGGGACCCGATGTCGCCGACGTCGCGCCCGGCGATTTCGTCATCCTCAACTGGCGTGCTGTCTGCGGGCGCTGCCGCGCCTGCCGCCGGGGCCGGCCGTGGTACTGCTTCGACACCCACAACGCGACCCAGAAGATGACGCTGGAGGACGGCACTGCGCTGTCCCCGGCGCTCGGCATCGGCGCGTTCGCCGAGAAGACGCTGGTCGCCGCAGGCCAGTGCACCAAGGTCGATCCGGCTATCAGCCCGGCCACCGCGGGGCTGCTGGGCTGCGGGGTGATGGCCGGCCTGGGCGCCGCGATCAACACCGGCGGCGTCACCCGGGGCGACAGCGTCGCGGTGATCGGCTGCGGTGGCGTCGGCGACGGCGCGATTCTCGGCGCCCGGCTGGCCGGCGCGCGGACGATCATCGCGGTGGACGTGGACGACGCGAAGCTGGAGTGGGCCCGCGAATTCGGCGCCACCGACGTGGTCAACTCGCGGGGCGCGGACCCGGTAGCCCGGATCAGGGAGCTGACCGGCGGGTTCGGCGCCGACGTGGTGATCGAGGCGATCGGCCGGCCGGAGACCTACCTGCAGGCGTTCCACGCCCGGGATCTGGCCGGCACCGTGGTGCTGGTGGGTGTGCCGACCCCGGAGATGAAGCTCGAGCTGCCGTTGCTCGACGTGTTCGGCCGCGGTGGTGCGCTGAAGTCTTCGTGGTACGGGGACTGCCTGCCCAGCCGTGACTTCCCGATGCTGGTCGACCTGCACCTGGCGGGGCGTCTGCCGTTGGAGAAGTTCGTGTCCGAAACGATCAACCTGGACGAGGTGGAGGAGGCCTTCGCCCGGATGGGCCGCGGCGAGGTGCTGCGCAGCGTCGTCACGCTGTGACGCAGGCCGGCCGGGGCGCTCCGCCGGGCGCCGGGATCCGCATCGCGATGTGGTCGGGGCCGCGGACGGTGTCCACGGCCCTGATGCGGGCTTGGGAGAACCGGCCGGACACCGTGGTCGCGGACGAGCCGCTCTACGCCTTCTACCTGGATCGCACCGGCCTGGATCACCCCGGCCGCGATGAGGTGATCGCGAGCCAGCCCGCCGACTGGCGGGTGGTGCTTGACCGGCTGACCCGCGGCCCCCTGCAGGACGGTATCGGCATCAGCTACGCCAAGCACATGACGCATCACCTGCTGCCCGAGATCGACCGGGTCGCGTTCGCGCCGCTGCGGCACGCGCACCTGATCAGGGACCCGCGGGAGTTGCTCGCCTCGTACGCCCGGGTGCGCGCCGAGCCCTCTGTCGACGATCTCGGCGTCAGGCAGCAGGCGGAGATCTTCGAGGCGTTCGGCGGGCCGGTCGTGGATTCCCGCGACCTGCTCGCCGACCCCGAAGGGATCTTGCGCGCGCTATGCCGGGCCCTCGAGGTGCCCTTCGACGGCCGGATGCTGGCCTGGCCCGCCGGCCCCCGGGAAAGTGACGGCGTCTGGGCGCCCTACTGGTATGAGCGGGTGCGCGCCTCTACCGGCTTCACCGCCTACCACCCGCCATCGGAGCCCCTGCCCGCCCGCCTCGAGCCCCTCGCCGAACGCTGCCTGCCATACTTCTCGCGGCTGCACGAGTACCGCATCACCAGCCAGGGTTAAAAGGAGTGAGCCGACGGGGCGTCTCAAGGCGCCCCGCAGGTGAACGGGGAGGCACCTTGCGTCAGGTCTTCGATGAGCGTAACCGCGATCTCGTCGTCAACGTCGGCGGCACGCTCAGCCACCGCGACCAGGCCCGGGTAAGCCCGTTCGACTCGGCCGTGCAGGGCGGCGACGCGGTCTGGGAAGGCCTGCGGCTCTACCACGGGAAGATCTTCCGGCTGGCCGAGCACCTGGCCCGGCTGCGCGCCTCGGCCCAGGCCCTGGCGTTCGGGCCGGTCCCGCCGGACGAGGAGATCACCGAGCAGATCAGGCGCACCCTGGCGGCGAACGGCATGCGGGACGGCGTGCACCTGCGGCTGACCCTCAGCCGCGGGGTCAAGCTCACCTCCGGCATGGATCCGCGGCTCAACCAGGCCGGGCCGACGCTGATCGTGCTGGCCGAATACAAGGACCCGGTGTACGACCCCGCCGGGATCACGCTGATCACCGCGAGCGTGCGCCGCCCCGCGCCGGACTGCCTGGACCCGAAGATCCACCACAACAACCTGCTGCCGTCGATCATGGCCAAGATCGAGGCGAACGTGGCCGGGGCTGACGACGCGGTCATGCTCGATCACCGCGGCTTCATCGCGGAGACCAACGCCACCCACATCTTCCTGGTGACCGGCGGGACGCTGGCCACGCCGACGACCGCCTCGTGCCCGGCGGGCATCACCCGGGCCGCCGTCCTGGAGCTGGCCGCCGCGGCCGGGATCACCTGCCAGCCCGGTGACTACACGCTGCCGCAGCTCTATACGGCCACTGAGGCGTTCGTGACCGGCACCATGGGCGGCCTGGTCCCGATCCTGGCCGTCGACGGCCGGGTCATCGGCGACGGCGCCCCCGGCCCGCTCACCCAGCGCCTGACCGCCCTGTTCACCGACCTCACCACCACCACCGGCACCCCCGTCACCTAACCGCCTCGACCCGAACAGGCCGGTTTCATGATCGTGGCCAGTTTTGGGCTCTATGTGACAGTTTCTGGCCACGATCATGAAGCGACCTCGCGGTGCTGGCGCTCCGGTCCCTCGGCGGAGCAGCATGCCGGGCGGGTCGCCGTGCTGGGACCAGCCGGGCTGGGGGGTGACACCACGGCCGTTCGGAATTAGGGGGCTTTGATTTTCCCGTCTTCGAGGTCCAGGACGGAGTCGGCGATGCTGATGAGGTTCGGGTCGTGGGTGGAGACCAGGGCCGTCACGCCCTCGGACTGCACGACGGTGCGCAGCAGTCGCATGATCTGCTTGGCGGTCTCGGAATCGAGCTGGCCGGTGGGCTCATCCGCGAGCAGGACTTCGGGGCTCCCCGCCAGCGCCCGGGCGATCGCGACCCGCTGCTGCTGGCCGCCGGACAGCTCGCCCGGCCGCTGCCGGGCGTGATCGCCGAGGCCGACGATGTCCAGCATCAGCCGGACCCGTTCCTCCCGGTCCCGCGCGGCCAGCCCGGCGATCCGCAGCGGGACGCCGACGTTCTCCGCCGCGGACAGGATCGGGATCAGGCCGAACGACTGGAAGATGAACGCCACCGAGGTACGACGCAGCCGCAGCCGCTCGCGGTCCGACATCGCGGTCACGTCGTGCTCGGCCACCCGCACGTGACCGCTGTCCGGCCGGTCCAGGCCGCCGACGATGTTGAGCAGCGTGGTCTTGCCCGACCCGGACCGGCCGCGCAGGGCGACCAGCTGGCCGGCTGGCACGGTGAAGGACACCCCGCGCAGGGCCGGGGTGGCGATGCGCCCGCGGCCGAAGGTCCGGGTGACCTCGGTGACGGCGACCATATCCCGGGCGAGCACGGGGTTCGCGGTGCTCACCGGGCATCCCGGTGCTCACCGGGGGTCCCGGGTGCTCCGGGGGTCCCGGGTTCTCCGGGGCTGCGCTGGTCGGGCCAGATGCCGATGTGGTCGGGTTCGGCTTCCAGCCGCACCAGGTCACTCATGCCGAGCGGCTCGGTCATCTCCTTGGGCAGCTGCAGGCGCCCGGCCCGGTCGAGCACCGCGTACTCCACCGCATGCTGTGCCACCTCACCGTCGTCGCTGGTCGTCGCGTGCCGGTGGATCTCCGTGCTGGTCCGGCCGTCCCCGATCGCGACGACCCGGCGCACCACCGAGGACACCGCCGGGTCGTGCGTGACGATCAGCACGGTCACGCCGAGTTCTGAGTTCGCCGTCTGCAGCGCACCGAACACCTCGGCCGCGGTGGCCCGGTCGAGCTCGCCGGTGGGCTCGTCGGCGAGCAGCACCTTGGGCTGGTTGACCAGCGCCACCGCGATCGCCGCCCGCTGCTGCTCACCGCCGGACATCTGATCCGGCCTGCGGTTCAGGCAGTCGCCCAGGCCGAGCAGGCTGAGCAGGCCGGCCGCGCGCGAGCGGCGGTCCGCCGGCCGGCTTCCGGCCAGCCGCATCGGCAGCTCCACGTTCTGCTGCGCGGTCAGGTACGGCAGCAGGTTGCGGGCGGTCTGCTGCCAGATGAAACCCACCACCCGCCGCCGGTAGGCCAGCCGCTGCCGGGCGTTTACCGCGGCGAGATCGTTGCCTGCCACCCGGACCGAGCCCGCGGTCGGCGTGTCCAGGCCGGCCAGGATGTTCATCAGGGTGGACTTGCCGCTGCCCGAAGCCCCCACCAGTGCGACGATCTCACCCTCGGCGACCAGCAGGTCCAGCCCCTGCAGGGCCTGAACCTCGATCCCGGCCGCGATGTAGATCCGCACCAGCCGGTCGCAGACGATCAGCGAGTCCGCGCCGAAGTCGCGGTGCTGCCGCGCCGATTCGACGCCTAGGTCGGTGATGCTGGTGGCCATGTTCCTCCTTATGTCTTAGTTTGCCCGGAGCATGCCAGTGGTATTCCGGCCGCGCAGCGCCCGGGCTTCCCCGGCCAGCGCGGCCGCCGCGAGCATGCAGGTGACGACGGCGGGCAGGCCGAGCGTGATCAGGTCCGGGGTGAACCCGACCTGGGCCCCCGTGCCGGTGAACGCGGACAGGTCGATAGACGAGCCGATCAGGTGCGGCAGCAGCACGGCGCACAGCGCGCCGGCCAGGACGGCGGCCAGGACGGCGGGCATGGCTTCGGTCATGACCAGCCGGGTCGCCCGCTCGTGGCCCATGATGGTCAGCCGGGCCAGGGTCAGCTCACGTTCGGCGGATCCGAGCGCCAGGCCGAGGATCACGATGAACAAGCCGAACGCGGCCGCCGCCACGATGGTGAGCACGACGATGAGCAGCGCGCCGTGCTGCAGGGGCGAGTCGGCCAGCGCGGCGAGCACGGCGCTGCGGAAGACGGGGAGGCTGCCGGGCATCACCTTCCCGGCCACGGCGGTCAGCTCGGCGTCGTCGATCGCGGAGCCGGTGACCAGGACCATGTTGGGGGCCGGCTGGCCGCTCGGCCCGGGCAGCGGCTGCAGGGCCATGACGACGAAGGCGCCGCCCGTGGTCTCGGCCGGGATGCTGCTCACCAGGCCGGCCACCCGGACGTTGACGGGACCCATCGCGGACTGCGAGTTCAGCTGGGTCGTCCCGGCCGCGAGCAGGGCGGCGGCCTGCGGCGAGGCGAGCACCGGCACCGTGGGGACCAGAGCCCCGCCGCCGCCCGTCGCGACGTGCAGCCTGCCCGCCGGGATCGCGGGGAACGGGGTGCCCGCGACCAGCGCCGCGTAGCTGGCCGGGTCGACGGCGGTCACCGTCAGCGGCTGGCCGTCCGGGGTGACCCAGCTCGTGTTCCATACCGCGGTGGCCTCCTTGACGCCACGGACGGCCGCGATCGCCCGGACCGCGGCGGAGCTGACCGGGGCGGCGTCCGAACCGGGCTTGATGACCGCGTCCGCACCGGTGGCCTGCCAGGACGCGGCGGTCTCGCCGCGGTCGATGCCACCGGTGACCATGCCGGCGAAGGTGGCCAGGCTGAGCGCCAGCACGAGTCCGAACGCGGGCAGTACCCCGGTCAACGAGGACCGGGTCGCCCGGGACAGCGCGACGAAGCCGGTGGCTCCCGCACCGCGGGCGGCGGCGGCCAGCAGGCCGCGCATGACCAGCGGATACAGCCGCAGCATAACCAGGACGACGGGGATGGCGATCAGCACCGGCGTGGCCGCGAGATATAGGTCGGCGCTGCCCGCGGCGGGCAGGCCCTGGTCGCGCAGGACCACGAGGGCGCCCACCGCCGCGGCACAGGCCGTGATCTCGGCTACCGGGCGGCGCCACGCGATCCGGGGCCGGGCCGTTTCGGCACTGGTGATCCGGGCCGGGCTGGCGGCCGGGGCGGGTTTGCGGTGCCCCCAGGCCGCGATCAGCGGCGGTCCGGCC
>JALYVS010000258.1 GCA_030853115.1 Actinomycetota bacterium | reverse complement strand
GCGTACCCCGGGCCGTCGGGGCCGCGTCGTCCTCAGGCCCTCCGACGGCGGCCGACTGGACGGCGCTGGCCCGGGACCTGTCGGGGACCCTGGTGCGGCCGGGCGAAGCCGCGTACACCGTCGCCAAACGGCAATTCGACCCGCGCTTCGATTCCCGGCACCCAGCCGGGATCGCCTACTGCGGTAACCCTCACGACGTATCGACCTGCCTGGCGTTCGTACGCAAGTACGGGGTCCCGGTGGCGGCCAGGTCCGGCGGGCACAGCTACGCGGGCTGGTCGTCGAGCAGCGGCCTGATCGTGGACGTGACGCGGATGGCCGGGGTGAACGTCAGCGGCACGACCGCGACTGTCGGGGCCGGCACGCACCTAGTCGACTTCTACAGCGGGCTGTCTGCGCACGGTCGCGTGGTTCCCGGCGGGTCCTGCCCGACGGTCGGCATCGCCGGGCTCACGCTGGGCGGCGGGGTCGGAGTGGTGTCCCGTGCCTATGGCCTGACCAGCGACAACGTGACCTCCATGCAAATCGTCACCGCCGACGGCCAGGTCAGGACGTGCAGCGGGAGCAGCAATCCCGACCTGTTCTGGGCCTGCCGCGGCGGCGGTGGCGGCAACTTCGGCGTGGTTACCTCGTTTACCTATCGCACCCATCCCGCGAGCGAGATCATCCTGTTCTTCTTGTCCTGGCCCTGGTCTGAGGCTGCCCGGGTGATCGCGGCCTGGCAGTCGTGGGCCCCGCACGTCCCGGACGAGCTCTGGTCGAACCTGCACCTGGCCGCGGCGCCGGGCGGGTCGATCCCGTCCATCGAAGTGGGCGGCACCTACCTGGGCAACCTGAGCGCCGCGTCCGCGCAGCTGGAGAAGCTGTATGCCGCCGTCGGCTCGGATCCGTCCTCGCCGTTCATGGAAGTAAGCCCGTCGTGGCTGCACGCGATGCTGGTCGAGGCGGGCTGCGCGAGCCTGACGGTGAACGAGTGTCACCTGCCCACTCAGCACCCGGCCGGCCAGCTGTCCCGGGCCTCCGAATACGCTAAGTCCGACTTCTTCACCAGGCCGCTGAGCAGCCAGGGGATCGGCACCCTGCTATCCGGCGTGGAGAGCCTGCAGCGGGTCAGCGGCGCGCCCGGCGGGGCCGGCGGGATAGCGCTGGACGCGCTCGGCGGCGCGGTCAACCGCGTCGCGCCGGGCGCCACCGCGTTCGTGCACCGCGACGCGCTGTTCCAGGCCCAGTACACGACCACCTGGCCGGTGGGTGCGGCGCCCGCCGGGGTAGCCCGCCAGCACGCGTGGCAGCAGTCGTACTGGCAGTCGATGCGCCCGTACGCGAGCGGCCAGGCCTACCAGAACTACATCGACCCTGCCCTGACCAACTGGCGGCAGGCCTACTACGGTGCTAACTACCACCGGCTTACCCAGGTCAAAGGCACCTATGATCCTGGCCGTGTGTTCACCTTCCCGCAGGCGATCTAGCCGTCTGGTCATAGAGAGCGAGAACTGACCGAACCGTAGCCGGAAGCGCCCTGCCATCGTCCACGATCGTCGCATATGCGGGCTTAGTGGGCGCTGGAGGCGGCCCAGATGTTGAGGCCGGCGTCGACGGCGTCGCGTTCGATGGCGGCCAGCTCGTCGTCAGCGAAATCGCTGCGGCCGGCCGCGGCGAGGTTTTCCTCCAGCTGCTCGACGCTGCTAGCGCCGATGAGCACCGAGGTCACCCGCGGGTCGCGCAGCGCCCAGGA
Organism: Actinomycetota bacterium; assembly: GCA_030853115.1. GTDB lineage: Bacteria > Actinomycetota > Actinomycetes > Streptosporangiales > Streptosporangiaceae > Palsa-504. The sequence goes on along the minus strand of JALYVS010000258.1, from coordinate 6,852 downwards.
CAGCGCGAGCTGGGCCAGCTTCTGGCCGCGGGCCTCGGCGATCTTATTCAGCGCCCGGACGTGCGCCAGCGTCTGCTCCGAGATCTGATCAGAAGACAGCGAGCCGTCCAGGCTCGCCCGCGAGCCCGACGGCACCCCGCCGAGGTACTTGCCGGTCAGCACGCCCTGGGCCAGCGGTGAGAAGGCGATGCAGCCGACGCCCTCGCGGTCGAGCACGTCGAGGAGGCCGCCTTCGATCCAGCGGTTCAGCATCGAGTACGACGGCTGGTGGATCAGCAACGGGGTGCCCAGGCGTCGGAGGATAGATGCGGCCTCCGCCGTCCGTTCGGCCGAATAGGAGGAGATGCCCGCATACAGCGCTTTACCCGACCGGACGGCGGAGTCCAGGGCCCCCATCGTCTCCTCGAGCGGAGTGTCCGGGTCGAAGCGGTGGGAGTAGAAGATATCGACGTAATCCAGGCCCATCCGCTGCAGGGACTGATCCAGGCTGGCCAGCAGGTACTTACGGGAGCCGTGGTCGCCGTACGGGCCGGGCCACATGTCGTAGCCGGCCTTGGTGGAGATGATCAGCTCGTCCCGGTACGGGCGCAGGTCCTCCCGCAGGATCCGGCCGAAGTTGATCTCCGCCGAGCCGTACGGTGGTCCGTAGTTATTCGCCAGGTCGAAGTGCGTCACGCCCAGATCGAAGGCCCGGCGCAAGATCGCCCGCTGGTCCGAGAGCGGTTTGCCGTCGCCGAAGTTCTGCCATAGCCCGAGCGAAACCTCGGGCAGGTTAATCCCACTGCGCCCGCAACGGCGGTAGGGAAGGCTGCTATAACGGTCACCGGCAGCAACATAGGTCATGGCAGAAGTCTTTCACTACCTCGGGCAACGAGGCGAAGGGACGGTTACGTGTACGACACCATACTGGCCGAGACCATCACGATCACCGGGCACGCCGGCGACGAGATCGAGGCCTACTCGGCTCGCACGCTGCAGGCCGGCCCCGTGGGCGGGGTCGTGGTCCTGCACCACCTGCCCGGCTACGACCGGCAGACCGCGGAGTTCACCCGGGCATTCGCCGCGGGCGGCCTCAACGCGGTGATGCCGAACCTCTACCATCGCGAGGCCCCCGGGGCTGCCCCGGACGACGCGATGGCGGCGGCGCGGGCATCAGGTGCCATCCCTGTCCCGGACGAGCGGATCGTCGGTGAGGTGGCAGGCGCGGCGGCGTACCTGCGCGGGCTGAGCAATTCCAACGGCAAGGTCGGCGTGATCGGCCACTGCTCCGGCGGCCGCCAGTCGTTCCTCGCCGCGGTCAGCCTGCCGCTCGACGCGGCGGTTGACTGCTACGGCGGCTTCGTCGTCGAGACCCCGCCCGAGGGCCACCCGCTGCACGGCTCCCCGGCCCTGGCCGAGCGGACGGCGGACTTGTCCTGCCCGCTGCTCGGCCTGTTCGGCGCCGAGGATCAGCACCCCTCGCCTGAGCACGTCGCCGAGCTCCAAGACGCGCTCAAGGCCCACGGCAAGACCTATGAATTCCACTCCTTCGAGGGCGCGGGTCACGCCTTCATGCAGGTCGACCGGGCCAGCTACCGGCCGGAGGCCGCCGTGGACGCCTGGGCGCACATCTGGGCCTGGTTCGGCCGCTACCTGTAGTCGTCCTTGGTGCGAAAGGAGTCGTCTATGTGCACTTACCTGACAGAAAAGGTCTCGGTCAGCGGCAGCGGAAAGGGTACGCCCGGCTGGATCCGGGTGACCGACGCCAGCGTGTACTTCGACCACCCGGTGCACGCCCAGGCCGAGCACACGCTCAACATCGACTTCCTGGATCCGGCCGCGGGCCCGTCGGCGCGGGTCGCGGTCGAGCTCACCGCGGAATCGGCGCGGGCCCTGGCCGCGTCGATCCTGTCCACCCTGGACTCCGCCCCGCCCGGCCTGATCACCGAAGCCGCATCACGGGGAGCCTGATCACCCGGCGCCTGATCACGATCAGTTCAGGAATGTCGGTACCGCGTGCCAGTATGCATGTGGGCTGCCACGGCGGGCGGCGCATGCAGACGGGAGGCGGCAGCGATGCGGTTTAGCCTAAAGCGAGACGCCCTGGCGGAGGCGGTCGCCTGGGTCGCGCGCTCGCTGCCGTCGCGGCCCGTGCTCCCGATCTTGTCCGGCCTGCTGCTCGAGGCGGACGCTGACGGCCTGACCTTGTCCTGCTTCGACTACGAGGTCTCGGCCCGGGTCCGGGTCGAGGCGGAGGTGGCCGACCCGGGTACCGTGCTGGTGCCGGGGCGCCTGCTGGCTGAGATCACCCGGAGCCTGCCGCCGCTAGAGGTCGAATTCGATCACGGCGCCGATGACGTCACCTTGACCTGCGGTCCGGCATCCTTCACGCTCGTGACCCTGCCGGTCAGGGAATATCCGCGACTGCCCGAGTTGCCCCGGCTGGCCGGCCTCGTCGACGGCGGCGTGCTGGCCACGGCTATCGGCCAGGTGGTGCCCGCGGCCAGCCGCGACGACACGCTGCCGGTTATCACCGGCGTGAACGTCGAGATCGACGCGGACGTGATCAAGCTGGTGGCTACCGACAGGTACCGGCTGGCCGTCCGGGAGCTTGGCTGGAATCCGGCCCAGCCGGGATCCCGGGGCACGCTCCTGGTGCCGGCCAAGACGCTGGCCGATGCCGCCCGGATGATGACGCCTGGCGTTCCCGTCCGGGTCATGATGGGCGGCGACCAGGGCGGTGCCTGGTCCGCGGAGGGGACCCCGGGTCCGGCTTCAGCTGACACGAACTCGCTGCGCGCGGCCGATGCGGTGATCGGATTCGAGTCCGCCGGGCGGCGGCTCACCACCCGCCTGATCGCGGGGGAGTACATCAAGTACATGTCTAGGTTCCCCGACGATTTCGGCAGCCGCGGGGACATGCCGGCCATCCCGCTCGCCGAGGCGGTCAAGCGGGTGGCGCTGGTCGCGGAACGCGGAAGCTCGGTGCGGTTGTCGTTCGGCCACGGGAAGGTCACCATCGAGGCTGGCACCGAAGGCCAGGCGCGGGCCCGGGAGACGGTTCCGGCTGATTTCTCCGGCCACGAGACCGCGATCGCGTTCAGCCCGCACTACCTGATGGACGGCCTGGGCGCGGCGCTGACGGCCGCGACCGGAGCATCGGGCCAGGAAAAGCCGCCTAAAGAGGGCCAGGATACAAGCCCCTCACCGGACGAGGCGCGGATCCAGCTGCAGTTCACCAGCCCGACTAAACCGGCCCTGATCACCGGTATTGCCCGGGCGGGCGACCAGTCAGACCCGGACTACCGCTACCTGGTAGTCCCGTTGCGCGCGCTGGCCGGCTAACCGTCCCGGCATCGGCGGATATGGCCCGCTGAAGGCATGCCGGGACATCCAGGCCATGATCAGGATCCAGGTGGCCAGCGCGAAAAGCAGCATGGCGAACACGAGAAAGCGAGCAGGGTCCGGAGGCGGCATCGCCACCGCGCGGTCCTCGCGCACAGCGCGGGGAATCCGGGGCGGCCGGGGGAGATCAGCGATCAGGGCGTCGATCTGGCGCTGCGTCCTGGCGATCAGAGCATGGTCGATCCGCTCGGTCAGCTCGTCGAACGTCAGCCGCCCCGCGACGAAATGTTCCCGCAGCTGGATCATGGTGAGGTCGCGTTCCGCGTCGCCGATCCGGACGTCGTAGTCGTACCGGGTCCGGCCGGGCACGTGCCATCCGGGTACTAGCTCTTCGCGCGGCTGGTCCGCGTCAGGGTCCTCGTTCACCATTCCGGTTCGGACGTCGTATCGCCTCGTGATCGGCTCCCAGAACTCGCCAGGACGACTACCTCATCTCTCAACGATAAGTCGGCCGACGCCGGGGCGGAAGCCTCCGTCACGAGAATCACCAGCGGCGCGGTCCCCGCGGGCCCCGCGGGCCCCCGGGACCCGGCGGACGGCCCATCCCGCGCCGCCTGCCAAACCCGAGCAGCCTTCTGAACAGCCCGAGCGCCGCGATGAACAGTACGATCGTCAGCGGCCGGTCTCCGCCGCCCAGACCGAACAGGGAGAAGGCGCCGAGAATAACGAAGAACCAGACCAGGCTCATCAGCGTCGCGGCGGCGGCAAACGGGCGCCGAGAGCTCTGCCGCTGTCCCTGGTCGCCGTGTCCGTGGCTGTAGTCCCAGCTCGACCGGGTCGCCACGGGCGTCGGCCAGGCCGGAGCCTGCGGCCACGTCGGCACGGCGTGCGGAAGGTCGCGCAGCACCGTATTCAGGTCGGCCTTGGTCTTGGCCGCGAACGTCTGGTCGAGGCGCTCGTTCAGCTCATCGAGCGTCAGCCGGCCATCGGCGTAGTGCTCGCGCAGCTGGGCGGCGGTTACGTCACGATCGGCGTCCCCGACGCGCATGTTGTATCCGGTAGCCATCGTGCCCTCCGTAGCCAGAACGGCGAATCCCACTAGCCACCACGATATATCGCGATACACCTAACGGCAAGCCGAGGCCGCCGTCTCCGCGAGCGCGCGATGGCGCAACGTCCATCCCAGCGTACCCCGCCCGTTCCCCGCCAATTCCGGGCCGAGCGGACCGGGCTATCCCGCCGCTCCACCCGGGACAGGGGGGTAGCACCACCCAGAACCTGGGAGCTAGTCCCATCGGCACCCGGTCGCCGGCCCCGTAGCGTGACCAGCATGGGGATCTACGCATGGCACCAGCACCCGCCGCGGGTCCCGGTGCGGGCCCGGGTAGCGAGCTGGCGGGCACGTCACTGGCGGCGGGCCGTGCTCGCCTGGGCCGCGGTTGCCCTGGCCATGATGGCGGTGTCAGCCGAGCCGGCCGCGGATTTTCCCCGCGCCCAGGCTACTTCGGTACCCGCCCTCCGGGTCGTCCTGCGCGCCGCCGGCGTCCTCACCGTGGCCGGCGTCCCGGTCCTGCTCATCGTGCTCCCGTAGTAACGGGCTCACCGGGGGGAACGGCCTGCACATGTGATTACAGGCACCGGGGACTCTTTCGCCGGCGGGTTCGGCCTGGCGTGCCTACGGCCGATGGCATGCGGGATGCGGAATAATGACGTCATGGAAGCTGGTGCGCTGCCACCGCGCTGGGACGCGTATGCGCGGCGCCTGCCATTCTCGCTGGAAGACCTGCGCGGACCTGCGGCGGGCGAAGTTGAGTTGCCGCTGCATGTGGCCTGGTCAGGACGCCGTGTGTACGACGTGGGCGAGGAGGATCAACGCCTGGTCCTGTATGCGCTGCTCCTTGCGGAGGCGCAGCGGGAGGATCTTGAGCGGTTCGTACACCGGGAGTCGCTGGTCCGCATCTGGCCCCGGTTGCGGCGGCTGCTGGGCCCGCACGCCCGCCGGGAGTGGGAGCGGCAGCTAATCACGTCGGCCACCCGGTGAGCCTGGACGGGCTGCCTCCCGCTCACCTGCGGGTCCTGCTGGATGGAATGCCTGTCTTTGAACGGTACGGCTTGCTGCTGGCCGGAGGGTACGCGTTCAGGGCCCTGAGATCCTGCATCGCCCGTCTAAGGACCTGGACTTTGCCACCAGGGACGACACCCCGCTGCCGGAGATCGCCGCGCAGGTCCAGCTCGCGTTCCAGCGCGCGGGATACGGCGTGCGGCTCATCGAGTCGGCCAGCTTCAGGTACGCCCGCCTGGTGCTGCAGCTTCCCGGTTCCGGTGAGGAACTGGAGACAGATCTCCTCAAGGAGGCGCTGGAGCCGAGGTGGATAACAGTTCAGGTAGCGCCTGCGGCAAGCCTGCGAGCTGTGTCGCTTGACGACACCGTGGGCTTGAAGGGGCGCGCCTGGCATGACCGGTTCGTGATCCGCGACATCATAGATCTCCATGCTGTCGCCGGTACCTTCTCCTATGCCGATCTTGAGAACCTTGCCCGCCGCCATGATCCGGACCTCGACCTGGAGGTAATCCGGGATCATCTTGCCGGAGTCAGCGTCTTCGCCGATGAGGACTTCGCCGAATACGGACTCGAGGAGCCGGAGATCGCGGATCTGCGCAACTGGGTCACAGGCTGGTATGACGACCTTGGCCGCCGCCTCACTACGGAACCTGGCGGCGATGAGATACCCGACGATCCATGACCTGGCGGCGTGCGGGAAAGGCCAAAGGCCCCTCTACCGGTCCGGCTGTCTCACGCCAAGTCGGCGGTTCAGCCGATAGCGGGTCGGCCTGAACCACTAGTGGGTGCGCCGGTTAATTCGTCGGGGGTAGCTGGGTGAGCCAGGCGGTGTGGTCGCCGAGGTAGAGGCCGCAGGCGCAGTCGAGGGCTTCCTGCGGGCTCCCGGCGGCCCAGCCGCTGGGCAGGATGGATTTCTCGTAGTCGTCATGGCTGGCCCGGTAGATGGCGAATCCCCAGGTGCTGGCCGAGCCGGCGTAGCGGAGCCGGCACAGCGGCAGCACGGTGCCGTCGGGGAGCTGGCCGGCGACGTAGGCGAACTGGCCGCGCCAGCGGACATCAACGCCGGCGAGCTGCGGCCACCGCTCGCTGGCCCTGGCGGCCAGGCGCTGGCGGAGCGAGGTCTTGGTCGACTCAGGTGGCTTGGCCATAGCACTATCGTGCCCGACAGCGCGGCACCATAGAGAGGACCTGCCCGATCCGGCCGCGGACCCCGGGCCCATCGCTTTTTGAGGAGGCTGATGTGCCTGCCAGTCTTGATGTCGTAACGCTTAGCGGTGCCGCCCGCGCGGAGCTGGAGTCGCTCTCCCGGCGCGCCACCGCGCCGTTCCGGCTGGTGCAGCGGGCGCGGATCGTGCTGATGGCCGCGGACGGCTTAGCGAACTGCGCGATCGCCGCCCGCCTGGGCACCTGCGACGACACCGCCCGCAAGTGGCGCCGCCGGTACTGCGAGAGCGGCCTGGCGGGGC
>JALYVS010000257.1 GCA_030853115.1 Actinomycetota bacterium | reverse complement strand
CTCCTGAAGTGCTCCTCGATCTGGTACCGGCAAGGACCTCGACAACCCTTATCGTCCCAGTTCAGGAGCACTTTTCTATTCAGGCACGCCGCTCAAGCCCAACACCCCGATGAAAAGACAGGGCTAGATCCGTCTGCGCCGTGGTGTCGGCGAACTCATACATAGTCACGTCGATGCTGTGCCGGGCGTCGCTGATGAGGTGGTACACGGGGGAGAACCCGGCACCCGGCTCCACGATCAGCGAACCGGCCCTGGTCACGCCTGAGGGCCCCGGCGCGGCCTGGACTGCGGCCGGGCCGCTGGCCGCCGCGGCCGGAACCTGGACCTTGCATCCGGTCAGCCCAAGCGTCACGGCCGCGATACCGGACAGGACGACAGCGGGGGACAGGACACTGCGACGGACCATGAAGGCATCCTCCTGATCTTGCTGCGTTCACCGTTGACAACACCATATCGCTTATCGTTATTATCGACTATCAATAAACCATGGCTACCCGGAAGACGGCCACGGGGCGGGACGGGCACGGCGAAGGAACGGAGCCGACGATGACGAAAGAGCGCCAGAAGCTGACCGAGCCGCTAGGGATCGTCACGGCCATCTGCGGCTACCTGCTGCTGTTCGCAGCGCTACTCGGCGCCATATCCATCCTGTCCGGCCGAGGTTCCCTCTGGGGCTTCGGACACACGGTGATGATTTGCGAGAACCATCCAGGTACCTACGGATCCGGCCACTGGACGGCGGCCGGCTTCGGCGTCGCAGCCCGCCCCGGCGCGACGATCAACGTCAACGGCACTCTTCAGGCGTGTACCACCCACCCCGGAGTCAGCCAGCGGGTCCTGTACACCTTGACCAGTGCGCCCAGCCTGCTGGTATGGGCAGGCACGCTGTTCTTGATCTGGCGCCTTCTCAGGGCCGCCCGCCGGACCGGCCCGTTCACGGCCCGCGTCGCCGCGATCATGCGGCGGCTTGGCTGGCTGATCATCGCAGGCAGCGCGGCCGCGGCCTTGATTCAAGGATGGGCACAGGACCAGCTGGTCAACACCTTGCTCGCATCGCCGCCCGGCTTCTACAACCTGATCACCCTGCCGTTCCAGGCCCTGCTGCCCTTCTCGGCCCTGGCAGGCGCGGCGCTGCTGACCTTTGCGCGGATTATCAGGCTCGGTACGGAGATGGACGACGAGATCAAGGCAACGGTGTGACCGGACCGCGGCCCGATGCCGCCGCCAGCGTCGGCCACGAGCCGGCGGGGGAGGACGATGCGGCCGCGATTCAGCTGCACCTCGACGAATTGCTGACCCGGCGCGGGCTGACACTCACCGAGCTATCGGCCCGGGTGGGCATCACGATTGTCAACTTGTCCATCCTCAAGAACGGCAGGGCCCGGGCGATCCGGTTCAGCACCCTGGCCAGGTTGTGCGAAGCGCTGGATTGCCAGCCCGGCGAGCTGCTCAGCTACCAGCCCGGCCCGCCGCCTGAGCTCGTTGCCCCGGCCGGCCGCCTGACCAGGCCGGCCGAGATGGCGGAGCTCGCCGACCCATAGCACCGGCTGTGACCAGGTTTCCCTGGGTGCTCGCGCTCGGGCTGCTCGCCACGCTGCCGGTGGGCGCCATGCTCGGATCGCTGTTTCCCAGCCAGCGCAGCGCCGGTCCCTGGTGGGTGCTGATGCTGTCCGGTCTTGCCGCGATCTCCAGCATCTTCTACCCGATCACGCACCTGCCCGTGTTCCTGCAATGGGCCGGGCAGGTGTTCCCGCTGTACTGGCTGGGGCTGGGGATGCGTTCGGCGCTACTGTCAAACGCGGTGGCGGCGGTGGAAATCGGCCACTCGTGGCGCCACCTGGCCACGTTCGGTGTCCTGTCCGTGTGGGCGCTCGCTGGCCTCGTACTGGCGCCGGTAGTCCTGCGGCGCGCCGTGAATCCGGCTCCGCCGTCGCGGCCCGACGCGAGAAGGTGATGCGAAGATGAGCAGCGAGGCCATCTATAACCGGATTGCGATGCTGCGGGCCGAGCGCGGGATCTCCCGGCGCGAGCTGGCTGACGCGCTCGGCGTGCACTACCAGACAGTCGGCTACCTGAAGCGCGGTGAATACAGTCCGAGCCTGCACCTCGCGCTGCGGATCGCCGCGCACTTCGAGGTCCCGGTCGAGGTAATCTTTTCCGCCGAGCCGTTCCCCCGCTAGGCGCCGCCGCGACCGCCTAACGCCAAAGCGGGGTGTGCTGCCAGCCGTCGGGCGCCGGCGGCCGTGCAGCCAGGCAAGGGACGCGCTAGCGCACCTTTGAGCGTCGCAGTCGCGACCATCGCCTGACAGTGTGGATCAGGAGAAGGATCGCCAGCGCGACGCCGGTCAGGGCGTGCCATGCGATCCGGGTCGGATGCCTGGTGAACCAGTCCCAGAAGCCCGAGATCAGCATGCCCGCGGTGATCATGGCCAGCAACGCGTCGGCGAGGGCCAACCGACCTGCGGGCTGAGCTAGAGCACGCACCCTGACCAGCCGGGCCATGAGACTGACCGATACCCGGTGGCGCTGAGCAAGGTGCACGCCCACCAGCACGGCAAAGATCAAGCCGACGGCGATGTGGATCGTCAGCACCAGCGGCTCGAACACCAGGGACACGATGACGGTCACCATCAGGCCTAGGTGGACGAGCCATCTCAGCACCGGTCGCCTGGACGCATCGGGTGCCGCCTGCCCGGACCGAGGAGCCCGGCCGGCTGACAGCCGGTTACCGAAATGGTTGGCCACAGAAGCGAGCTTGCCCGCGCTCCTAGCCGGTGTCGTCAGGATGGAGACTGATCTTGCGTGGTCAAGATGCCGGTTAGGGTCGTCTGTAGGCTGACGGCGGATCCTCCTGCAGGCGGACTCCGCGGCGGCCGGAGTTGCCTAGGCTAGTCAGTTATGGAGGCATCGCAGTACGCGAGGCCCAGGCGATGGCAACTCGGCCGATGGAACCGGATAGGTGGCGCCGGGCGGGCCCGGATGACCGACCGGCTCGTCGCCGTCGGCTTGCTAGCCTGGGCGGTTCCGGACGTGCCCTGGTGGTGGCGGCCCCCTGGGCACGGCGCCGCGACACCGGCCGTGCTTGGCTACGTGACCCTGATGCTGGCCCAGTCCCTGCCATTCGCGTGGTGGCGCCGTATCCCGCTGCTGGCGGCCGGGCTGGCCGTGGCTGTGCTGGCTATTAGAGCCGGGCTTGACCGGAACCTTTACTCCGCCGCGGCGGCTACCGCGGCGGGCGCATTCGGGCTGGGCGCGTGGGGCGGGCGGCGTACCCGCCTGGCCGCGCGGACCCTGACTGCTGCTGCCGTGACCGGAGCCGTGGTGGTGCTGTTGACATCCCACGGCTTTCGGGAGCAGGCTTTGCCGCTCGCATTGCTGGCGACTGCGCTCGGCCTTGGTGAGGTCACGGCGGCCAATCATGATGCGGCCGCGGCCTCGGCCCGGCAGGCGCAAGACGCGGAGCGGTCGCGCATCGCCCGCGAGCTGCATGATGTCATCTCACACCAGCTCAGCGCTATCGCCGTGCAAGCGGGCGCGGCCCGGCTGGCCAGCCAGGATGACCCCATGGTGGCTGTGTTGGCCATCCGCGGCATCGAGGACGTCGCACGTCAGGGCCTGATCGAACTCAACAGCATCGTGGGCGCGCTGAGGCGGGATGAGCAGGAGCACTTGGACCGCCGTCCGCAGCCGCGCCTGAACGACCTGCCGGACCTGGTAGATGGCGCGCGGGCAGCTGGCCTGCCCGTCCGCCTGGCTATCGCCGGACAGCCCCAGTCTCTCCCGGCCGCCGTCGAGCTGGCCGCCTACCGGATCGTCCAGGAGTCTTTGACCAATGCTCTGCGGTACGCACGATACGCGCCGACGAGTGTGGCACTCAGCTATCTCGATGACGGGCTTGACCTACGGGTGGAGAACGAGGCTCCGGCGGCGGGACGGGTGATCCCGGGGCCATCGGCCGGGATCAGCTCCGTCCAAGGGGGGACGCGGGGACTGGAGGGACTGACCGAGCGCGCTCAGCTGCTCGGCGGCAGCCTTCGAGCAGGTTCCTGTCCCGGCGGGGGATTTACGGTGCACGCCTGGCTCCCGGCGAGCCAGTGACGATCCGGGTTCTGCTAGCAGATGACCAGGCGCTCGTGCGGGCCGGGATCCGCATGCTCATCGATACCCAGCCCGACCTGGAAGTGGTCGGTGAAGCCGCGGACGGGATGGCAGCAGTCAGTGAAGTGACCAGGTCACACCCGGACGTCGTACTCATGGATGTCCGGATGCCTCACCTCGATGGCATCGAGGCGGCCAGGCGGATCATGGCGCTCGGGCCGGGCGTGGCGAAGGTGGTGATGCTCACCACCTTCGACGTTGACGAGTACGTCTTCGACGCCCTGAGCGCTGGGGCCACCGGATTCCTGCTGAAGCATGCTCGCCCGGAGGAGCTGCTGTCCGGGATCAGGGCCGCGGCCGCCGGGCACGCCCTCGTCGCACCCGCGCTCACGCGCCGCCTGATCGAGCACTTCGCCCGTCGCCGGCCGCGCGCCGCGCCGGAACTGGACCGGCTCACCGAACGGGAACGCGAGGTGCTGGATCTGCTCATCCGCGGCCAGTCCAACGCCGAGATCGCCCGTAAGCTTTTCGTTGGCGAGAGCACGGTCAAAACGCACGTCGCCAGGGTTCTCAGCAAGCTCGGGCTGCGTGACCGGGCTCAGGTCATAATCTACGGATACGAGACCGGGCTGGTCACGCCCGGCGCTAGCCAGCTAGATCCATAGTCCAGCGCCGCGACGCTACGATCGAAGGTCCAGATCATTCTCCTTGTGGCAAGTCGTCGCGACCGAAGAGCGATACCGAGTCCTTGAGTCGCACCACCCTGCGGCATTGTCGTGAATGTGACACCGTGCATACGCTTCCGGGCTTGTTTACGCATGCGCAGTGTGCTGGCGGTGTATGTCCTGCGTGCGGGGGGTCTTCGATCTACTCCGGACACCAGCCCGCCGGAACGGCAAAGCCACCGGTTGTCACACATTGTGATACGCTGTAATGCGTGGCCAACGACTTGTGGTGGCATGACCAAGACGCCGACTACATCCGGCGTCGCGGGGAGCGTTACCCCGGAGCGTCCCGGATCGAGCCTGAATGGACGCTACAAGCCGCCAGCGATCCCGGCCGGGTGGTGCGCGATCCCGATCCGAGGAGCCGCCGGAGCGCGATCCGGATTATCGGCTATTCGCCGAGCGCCGGGTTTGTCATCACCGTGATCGCGACGCCGTCCGACCATGCCGGGATCACCGCATGGAAACCAGCGGTGCGGATCTCCGCGCTTATGAAAGTCAGGAGCGGCAATGACTGAGCAAGACCGCGATGCGCGGGTGGATAGGGAAGTCCGGGACATCCGTGCCGAGTACGCAGATGAAGAAGCCGAAGCGGCCGAAGCCGAGGCCGCCGAGCGGGCTGCGGCGCTGGAAATCCCGTTGAACCTCCGGATCGACAAGAAACTCGACGCTCAGCTCAGGCAGCGGGCGGCTGCCGCGCAGATCCCCACCTCGGCGCTGGTGCGGCGCCTGCTGCGGCAGGCCTTGCGTGAGTCCGACGCGCCGGTGCTCACCGAAGAGCAGGTCGAGACGATCGCCCGGCGGGTACTGGCCGAAACCAAAGGCAGCTGACGTCAGCATAAGGGGAGGCTGTGTTGTAAAAAAGGATCACTCGAACAGACCAAGCTGAGTGGGTGCTTGACGCGCGAGCTTGCCGGGTCGATATCGATAATCACTGTTGCGGTGAGTGCAGCTAGTTCCTTAGGCTCCATCTTGTGGAGTCCGCCGCCGTATACGCGGTCCGGCCTTGGCGAAGGTCTTCGGCGCTGAGCAATAGGAGCGCTTAGTGGACTGTGGTTATCGCCGCTGGATTTTCTTCAGGTAGTCGGCCATGAAACCGATGGGTAAAGCATGAGGTACAGGTTGATAGCCGTGGTCCGGGGCCCGGTTCTGGCCCGGACGGTGGGCGTTGCCGGTCAGATGTCGTGCCAGGTGATGGTCTCGCCGCCGAGGGCGGCGGCGGCTTTGTCGCGGATGTCGGCAGGCAGGTCCGCGTCCGGGAGGGAGGCGTAAACCTCCAGGGTGGCTTCGCGCAGGGCTTCGGGGTGATAGCGCCAGACGGCTATCTGGCCGCGCTGGGTAAGCGCGACGGCGTGGCAATATCCGGTGGTCTGGCGGGTGTGACGGCTGCGGGCTTGCTCGCCGGGGGGGATGAGCCACCTGCCGGTGAAGGCCTCGGTATGACTGTAATCCGCTGGCGATGCCGGCTGATCGTGCAGCGGCGGCACGCGGTCGCCAACCTTGACGCGGATGTTGTCCATCCCATCGGCCCGTGCGGCGGGCAGGTAGTCCCGCAGCGCGGCCGCGACGAGCTGGGAGACGCTCTGCCCGGCGGCGGCGGCCGCCTGCTCGGCCCGGTCCCAGACGGGCATCTCGTGGTCGCGGACATAGAGCGTCTTGTTCGGTGACATCGCCAGCCTCCACTTCCCACGTATATTCGCAATATACGTGGGAAGTGGCAGTACAGCAAGCCGGGCGGGCTGTGGGCCAGCGTGGCGAAGGTGAACGTCGCGCGCGAGCGCGGGGCGGCATCGACGACGCGGGACGGTGATCTTGTAACTACCAGCCTGCCGGCGTCGGCGAGCGTGGCTGGCCTGTGTGGTCCAGGACAGCTACTTTACATAATGCAGATTATCGGCGCTCAATGCCGCGGCCAGGTCCAGGAACTCGTTTGTCCGGTCTCACGGAAGATGTCAAATCTCACTCATCCTGCCGGTACCCATATCGGCCGGGAGTCCGTTCGACATGAACTGAGACGGCGGGGGCCGCAGCAGGACCCTGTTCCCGGGCACGCGCTGCGTTGCGTGCCGCCTCTCGGCCAGCCTCGCGAGGTCCTTGTATATCTGCTCGTAATGATCTGTTTACCCCGGCGCGGTGTGTCGAACTAATTTTCGATCTAACATCCCGGCGGTGACGCTCAGGGTGCCAGCGCGACAGAGAGCGCGTGGCCGGACATCAGCGGACGTCAAATGCCCGTCAGCACACGATCAAGTGCCGAACGGCCTGCAGGCCCCCATCTCGGCTTGCCACCGGGAAGGCCATGGTCCCCGTTCTGACCCATCAGCATCAGGAACAGGCTCTTCATCGCGGCCAGCCCTCGCGCCCGTCGGATCGCCGCCTCATCCGCCTGCGCATAGCTATCGAAGAACCGCGAAGCGCCGTCTGCAGGGAGCAGCACCCAGGCAGCAGCAAGGTCCCATGCCGGGTCGCCAGCGAAGATGTCGCCGAAATCGAGGACGCCCGCCAGCGTGCCGTCGGTGACGACGACGTTCGCGGGATGCAGGTCGCCGTGCGCCCATACCCGCGGGCCCTCCCACCGGGGAGCCGCGACCGCGTCGTCCCACACGGCCCAAATGTCGTCCTCGGCGAAGCGGCCGAGGTCCACTGCCTGCAGGAACCTCTCGAAGTCGCCCGTGCATTCCCTAGGGTGGCCGCCGCGATCCGAGGCGTCCGGCGCGTCAGCGGGCGCCTCCACATGCAGCGCCCTGAGGAAGGCCGCCAGTCTGGCGGCCGCGTCGTCGCTGCGGGTGATGAAGCCGTGATCAAGCGGCGTCCCTTCAACCCATGTCATGACGGTCCACATCTTGGGGAAGCGCTCCGACGGTGCACCGCTCCGCACCGGGGTCGGGACCGGAAGCGGCAGGCGCGGGGCCAGGACCGGCAGCCAGCGGCGCTCCTTGAGCTGCAGATCGGGGCCCTTGTCCATCCGCTGCATCCGGACGGCCAGCTCGTCCCCGAGGCGCCACATCTGGTTGCCCCAGCCGCCCGCCACCTCGCGGATGGGCAGCCCAGCCAGGTCCGGATGCTGTTCCCGCAGCAGGTCGCGGACCAGATCTTCGCTGATCTCAATCTCAGATTCGGTCATGCGAAGCCACAGTACTTTGAGGCACGCGGAGCCAACCTTGCTCCTGGGAGATCCCGCATCCTGGCTGGATTGGCCAGGTCCTGGGAGTTCTGGCAGGACGTGGCTAAGGCAGGGCGCGTCCTTGGGAATCGACATGATGGCTGAGACAGCAGGCGGCTTGCACCTCTCAGGGACGCACGATCCGCAGGACTAAACCGACATGTTCCGCGAGACCGGCCATTTTTGACGAGTGGGTGATCGACGAGCGGCAGTGGCCGTAATCAACAGGCTGAGGACAATCGGCGCCGACAGGAGGTGAGTGCCTGGGCCAGGCCGGCCGCTCCTATCCGGTTGCCGCCCGGGCCGGCCAGAAATAAGCCGATGCGACGTCGGTGGTCATCCCGCCATAATGGCCGGCGTGGATGAAGTCGAGGTCGTGGTCGCCCATAACGAGCGCGCGACCCTGCGCGTCGGCGACGTGTTCCTGAAGATCGACGCTGATCAGATGCGCACCGACGTCGAGGTCGAGGCGATGGCCATGGCGCCGGTCCCGACCCCGGAGGTCCTGTGGCGCAAGCCGCCCGTGCTCGCCCTCGCCGTCGTCGGCGGGACGGCACTGGGCCGCCTCGGCGAGCCGTCGGCCGCATCGCCGGCGGCGTGGGCCGCGGC
>JALYVS010000256.1 GCA_030853115.1 Actinomycetota bacterium | reverse complement strand
GGCCTGCAGGTGCCGGCCGGCCCGCTGACCGCGGAGGAGCTGCTGGCCGCGCTTGGCCCGGGCGCTGCCCTGGTCGCGGGAACCGTACGCAACAGCGCCAACCCGACCATGCTCCAGGCGGGCTACAAGCTGAACGTCATCCCCGGCGAGGCGGTCGGCTACGTGGACGGCCGGATCCTGCCAGGCTTCGAGGACGAATTCCGCAGCACCCTCGACGACCTGACCGGGCCCGATGTGAGCTGGGAGTACGCGCACCAGGAGATACCGCTGGAGGCCCCGCTCGACGCCGGGGTCATGGCCGGCATGGCCCGCGCGCTACTGGCCGAGGACCCGGGCTCGACGGTCGTGCCCTACTGCATGAGCGGCGGCACCGACGCCAAGCAGTTCGCCCGGCTCGGGATGACCTGTTACGGCTTCACGCCGCTGGTGCTCCCGGAGGGTTACGACTACTACGCCATGTTCCACGGTACCGACGAGCGCATCCCGCTGTCCGCCCTGGCCTCCGGCGTGCGGATCATGGACCGTTTCCTCAGGGACTGAGGAGCGAACGCACCTGGTCCTGGCCTAGCGCCAGCAGCAGCGTGGGCAGCCGGGGGCCGGTGTCCTTGCCGGTCAGCAGCTGGTAGAGCAGGATGAACAAAGCCCGCTGGCGCACCTTGAGCTCGGGCGTCGGCGGCGCGGTGACGGGCAGGCCGAGCTGAAGCTTCGGGATCCCGTACAGCAGGGTGGTCATGCCCTCCAGGGACCAGTCCGCCGTCATGCCCGCGGTCAGCAGCTTCAAGGCGTCGCGTTCGGAATCGGACAGAGTCGCGAGCCGGGCCGTGTCGGGGGTGTCCCGGACCTGGGTCCGCTCGGCGGGCGCGACGTAGCCGGCTACCCAGGCCTGTGCGCAGTCCAGCCGCGGGCGGACCTCCGCCAGCGCCGTGACCGGATCCGGGGCGGTCAGGTCCCGCAGGATCCGCAGGATCTGCGCCTCGTCGCCGGCCGTGATGTCGGCCACTGAGGCCAGCGTCCGGAACGGCATCGGCCGGGGGGTGACCGGCAGCGGGCCGTCCGAGGGGCCGGCCGCACGGGCGTACGACGCCTGGGTCGCGGCGTCGGCCTTGCCGTCCGCGACCCGGCGGCTCAGCGCGTCCCACTCGTCGTAGACCCGGCCCACCTCGGCGTCGAAGGCCAGGGTAATGGCCTGCTCAGGCCGCCGCCTGGCGTAAAGCCAGCGCACTAGCGGGGCCTCGAAGATCTCCAGCGCGTCAGCCGGGGTCGGCGCGCCGCCGGCCGAGCCGCTCATTTTCGCCGAGCCGCTGGTGCCGACGAAGGAGTAGCCGAAATGCAGCGGCATCTCGCCGTCGAAGATCTCCGACACCAGCTGCCCGCCGACCGTGAAACTGGACCCGGGTGAGGAGTGATCCACGCCCGCGGGCTCGAACGTCACCCGCTCGTACGCCCAGCGCATCGGCCAGTCGACCTTCCAGGCCAGCTTCCCGCCCACCTGCGCGATCGGCACTGGCCCCCGTTGCGCACCGCACGCGCAGGTGTAGGAGATCTCGGTGGTCTCGTCGTCGAAGGCGGTCACCGTGGTGTCGTCGCGGCCGCACACCGCGCAGTACGGCCGGAACGGGTAGTAGACGCCCGGCTGCGGGGCGCCGCCGCCGGGGCTGTCGTCAGACTCCGTTTCGCCGGGTTCGGCGGCACGTCTGGTCCGGTACCTGGCCAGGACCGCGGCGATGTCGGCCCGGCGCCGCATCGCGGTCAGGATCTGCGCCGCGTACGCGCCGGAGGTGTACATCTGGGTCTGGCTGATCTCGGTGACCCGGACGCCGAGGCGGGCCAGCGATTCGCGCAGTGGCTCTTTGAAGTGCTCGGCCCAGCTCGGGTGCTGGCCGCAGGGGTCGGGCACCGCCGTGAGCGGGCGCCCGATGTACTCGGCGAACGAGGCGGGGAAACCGGCCGGGACCCGGCGCAGCCGGTCATAGTCGTCCCAGGACAAGATGTGGCGGCAGGGCGCACCGTGGCGCCGGACCTCGTCGGCGACCAGGTGCGGGACCATCAGCTCACGCAGGTTCCCCAGGTGCACCGGCCCAGACGGGCTGATTCCGGACGCACAGGTCGGCGCCTGGCCCGGATGCCTGCGTTCCCCTTCGGCGCGCACCAGATCGGCCGTCCGCACCACCCAGTCCTCGGCCGGAGCCACCAGGGCCACCTCCATCGTTTTCCGCAGGCATCAGCGTACAAGCACCCCGGCCGGGCTTGGCATCGCGTTTGCGCGGGCATCAGGGTACAAACCCGCACCCGTGGCCATGCCCGACAACAAGCCCGGGCCGCGCCATACGTGGCGCGGCCCGGGCCTGAGAGTACTAGCTGGTTTTCCTAGCTCCCGTTAGCGACGGAAGTCGCCGGCCAGCGCGGTGAGGTCCGGGATGCCGAGACCGACAGCCTGGTTGTACTTCTTCCCCGGGTTAGCGGTGAAGTAGAGGTTGTCGTTGCTGGTACCCACCGCGGTCAGCTGGGTGAACGGCGAGTTGAAGAGCACAGCCGCGTAGATCGACGGGTTCCAGAACCCGACCCGGTGTCCCACGGCCGAGTCGATGACCGCGGCCGAGCCGTTCAGCTGCGGCGCCACGAAACTGGTGCCGCCCCAGCCGCCTTGCAGCACCGGCTGGCCGACGCTGGCGAAAGACGGCTCGTACAGCAGGTAGCCGGTGTACGGGTCCGCGTCCGCCGACACGTCAGGAAGGGCCCGGCCGAAACCGAAACCGCTGCTGATACCCGGGGCGGGGTTGAAGCTCCACGCCGTCGGCTCGACCAGCCCGGCGACGATGGTCTTGTAATCAGTCGGCGTCAGGTACTCCACCGCGGTGTAGTTGTGCGTACCCGACACGAGTTCCTGGTAAAACGGGCTGGCAAAGTCCGTGCTGAAACCGCCGCCGTCGCCGCCGATATTTGACTCCGCCGCGGCGGCTTCGGTCTCGCCGCTGACCTTGGCGATGGCCGGCCACAGGTAGTCCCAGCCCCAGGCGCGCTGCTTGGGCACCGTCACGGTAGCCGTACCATCCGGGCCGGTCAGGGTACCGCTCCAGGGAAGCGTGGTGCCGCCCGCCGCGGTGATATACGGGCTGTCCGCCGCGGTGTCGACCGCCAGGTTGGTGGTACCGAGGTCGTTGATGGCATCGTAAGCGCCCTGGTCGCCGGACGACAGGAAGCCGGACTGCCCTTGCGCGGCGTACTCGAGGAAGGCCTCGTTGAACGCGGCCAGGTAGGTCGAGGTCTCCTGGCCCGCCAGGATCGCGGCCTGCAGGAACGTCTCAGATTCTCCCCAGCTCGAGGAGACGGTACTGGCGGTGTTCTGGCTGGCGGCGGCGAAGAACGCGTCGGCGAAGCCCGGGTCGGTGTTGGGCGCCTGGTAGTCGATCACGTTCGCGCCGGGAGCCAGCGATCCGGACTGCTCGAGGTCCAGGTCGGTCTCACCCGTCCCGGCGGCGTCGCTAGGCGCACCCGGGCCACCGTCGATGTTCTGCACGGTGAAGCTGCGGCCGGTGCTCGGGATGTGCGCGACGTTGCTCCAGAAATACTGCGGCGCACCCGGGTCTACCGCGGCCAGGGTGACAATGGCGAGCGTCTGGCCCGACCCGTCGGCACCCTTTTTGTACAGGCCGTTAAGCCCGTAGTTCGTGGCGAAGTCCGACGGCAGGTGGCACGCGTTGGGCAAGCCGCTCAGCGCAAGGCAGGCACTTGAGCTGCCCGCCTCCGGCTTGACGTACTTGGTGTTCACGTGCGCGACCTGGCTGACGTAAGGGCCGTAGTTGCTCAGCCCCAAGATGGCCAGCACAAAGTTCGACAGCCGGTACGGCAGCAGCGGCGACTTGGCCGCGGCGTGCACATTCTGCGCCGGGATCGGGTTCAGCCCGCTGCGTCCCGCCATCGCGGGCACGTGGTACTGGTTCTGCGTCACCGACAGCGCGGCGTCGAACTCACCGGCCGTGCCGGTGGCCGCGACATCGACGTTGTCCGCGTAGACGGTGGTCTTGATGCCGTAGTGCGCCAGGTAGGCCGTCAGCGCGGAAATGTTGCGCGAGGACTGACCGTAGACGTGCGCGAACTGGCTGACCGAGAGGAAGTTCCTGACCCCCAGGGTGGTCTCGGCCTGCAGGAAACCCATATTCCGCTCACGCAGGATGAAAGATACGTTTTCCGGCGTGCTGGCGGGGGTGGTACCGAAAACAGTCGCGCCCGGCAGGTTAGCCGCGTTGATGCCCGACGACACCGCTTCTGGCGTGTTCGGATTCGGAGTCGAGGCGGAGGCCGGACCGGATAGCGCGGTCAGGGGAGCCATAAGAGCTGCCACCCCGAGCACTATCCCTGCCGATAGACGCGTTTTTCTCGTAAGGATCATGTCCCTGTGCACCGTCCTGTAAGGGTTCTTGTCACGGTTAGCCGCGGTTAGCCGTGGATCCTCAAAATTATGACAGTTTGCCCAGGGTTGCCTAGAACGCTTCCGCAGATCAGTGGGTTGCTATCGGGTAACTACGGGCTGGCCGAGGGTCCGTTCGGCCAGGTCATGGGTCACAGGGCACGGGTCATGGGTCACGGGTCACGCCCGGCGGTACCGGATCAGCGCGATGACGGCCCCGCCGAGCAGCAGGGCGGCCAGGAGAGTGCCGCCGGCCAGGACGGACTGAAAGACCCAGAACCGGCCCCCCGGCTGGTAGGTGACCCAGAACATGTCGTGCCGGCTGGTCAGCCACGCCGTGCCGGTGCCGGTGTACCTGCTAAGGAGCCCGGTTACGGTGTCGCCGCTGAGCCGGTGCCCGTTGGCGCCGGTATACCAGCCCTGATCCAGCCAGGCTCCGGAGGGTCCAGGGCGGCCCGGACCCACCGGTTCGTGGATGTTGATCGCGCCGCTGGACGGTATCCCGAGGTTGGGGTCAGCGCCGAGGGCCAGGTCACGGGTCAGCCGGATACCCCGGCTCAGCAGCCAGTAGTGCAGCCAGTTGTAGGTGAGGTCGGCGACCGTGATGGCGAGGGCGGCGGTGACGGCCATCGCGGCCACCACCCGCCTGAGCAGCGCACCGGCCAGGACGCCGATCGCGAACGCCAGCAGGGCGGCGGTGGCCGCGGTCAGTGGGGTGTTGCCGAAGAATCCGGGTTCCCAGCGGTCGGTGTCGAAGGTCGTCTGGATGGCGATTGGCTGCATGGACCACTGGGTCACCAGGCCCAGCAGGCAGCCCACCGCGGCTACCGCCGCGCCGAGCAGCCCGACGGTCGCCGCGGCCCAGCGGGTCCGGCCGATGCCCTGGGTCCAGGCGAACCGGACGGTACCGTCGCGGTACTCCCGCGCCAGCAGGGGCGCCCCGAGAAAGACGCCGATGATCACCGGGACCGCCTGCATGGCCAGCACGACCAGGTTCGAGTAGCTCTCGGCCCAGCCGATGGTGAACGGGGTCTGCAACGGCCGGCATACCCCCGACCAGGCGGCCGGGCCGAAGCAGCCGTGCCGGATTTCGGCGGCGTAGATCTGGTGCAGCTTGATCCCGGCGACCAGCAGCGTGACGCCGAACGCGAGCAGCAGAGCCCCGAGCCCGGCCAGGCTGGCGCGATGCTGCCGCCACAGGACCCATGCCATCGAGGTCAGCGCAATTAGTCGCGGTTTCCGCGGCTCGCGGGTCTCCTGGGCCTCGGACGTGAGCGTGGTCATGTCGTCGCCCCCGTGACGGCGCCCGCGGCCAGGGGCTCGGGACCGGGCAACGCGGATGCCCCCGGTTCGCGCAGGTAAGCGAGCACGAGTTCCTCCAGCGTCACCGGATGAGCCTGCCAGCTGCCCGGCGGCTGGGCGGCGGCGGCACGCTGCCGGACGAGCAGGTGGGCCTGGGCCGATCCCTGCTGCGCGTACACCACGTCAAACTGGGCGCCGGGGGGCACGGCGGCGGGGCCGGTCAGGATCTGGTGACCGGCCAGCAGGGTGTCCACGTCCCCGGCGACCTGCACCCGGCCGCCGGCCAGCACGACCAGGTAGTCCGCGATCCGTTCCAGCTCGGCGAGGACATGCGAGGAGAACAGGACCGACGTGCCGTCCTCGGCCACCGACTCCATCACCGAGGCCAGGAACTCGTGCCGGGCCAGCGGATCCAGCGGCGCGAGCGGCTCGTCAAGGACCAGGAACTCCGGCCGCCGCGCGAGCGCGATCGTCAGCGCGACCTGGGCCTGCTGGCCTCCGGAGAGCTTGCCGACCTTGCGGCGGGGCGGGATGTTCAGGGCGGCGAGGCGCTGGTCGGCCCGCGGCTGATCCCAGCGGGGACCGTTCAGGTTCCTGGCCAGGTGCACCATGTCTTTGACCCGCAGGTGCCGGTACAGCGGCACGTCCTGGGCCACGAAGGCCACCCGGCTCAGCGCCCCGGGCGACCCGGCCGGCCGGCCGCCGAGCACCGTCACCTGGCCCTGGCTGGGGGCGGTCAGGCCGACGGCCAGGTGCATCAGCGTCGTCTTGCCGGCGCCGTTGGGTCCGACTAGGGCGGCCACCCGGCCCGGCGGGATCGCCAGCGTGCAGTCCCGCAGCGCCCACGTGGCCCAGTATCGTTTGCCGAGCCCGGTGGCCTCGATGACGTTCATGCCGACCTGCCCTGCGCACCGGGCCGTGCCCGCACAGCGCCGCGCGGCGCCCCGGTGACCGCGCGGCGCTCATGGAAATCCCGCAGGGCCATCGCGAACAAGGCGGTCATCGCGTCAGCGTCCAGGCCGGCCGAATCCGCGGTCCGCAGCCAGCCGAGCAAGCTCTTCCGCAACCCGGTCATTTCCGCGAGCGGCACCACCGCGGGCGCCGCCTCGACGAACGTCCCCTGTCCGGGCCGCCCGGCCGCGATTCCCCGGTGCTCCAGCTCCCGGTAGGCCTTCAGCACCGTATTGGGGTTGATGGCCAGCGAGCCCACCACGTCCTTGACCCGCGGGAGCTGATCGCCCCGGACTAGGTAACCCAGCCGAAGCGCCTGCTCTACCTGGTGCACCAGCTGGAGGTACGTCGGCACCCCCGACGCCGGGTCCAGCCGGAAGACGATCCGCGACGGCGCGTCCGCCGCGTTCCCCGCTTGTTCCTCCTGCTTATCTATGTGCATAGTTAAACAGTACTACCGAACGCCCGCGCGCGGCAAGGTGCGGGCGGGAGTCCAGGGCGGCGGCAGGCAGACGGCCGCTGACAGCCGACGGCAGACGGCAGACGGCAGACGGCAGGCGGCGGGCCTTACGGCTGGGAGCCGGAGTCGGTCCAGCGCTGGAACACGGCGGTTCTCTCCGGTGGCCAGGCGCCGTCGCAGGGCATGGTGCCGTTCACGAGGCGTTCGAGGATGCCGGCCGCGTGGGCCTGGACGTCGGCGTAGGACCACAGGTCGAACGCGAACGTCATGGACTGGCGGTCCCGGGCGCGGAACAGCGGCTTGATGTGCGCTTCGAAGCTCACGGTCTCGCCCGGAGCGGGCAGGGCCACGGGCGGCTCGCCGGCGGTAGTGGCCGGGGCAGGTGTGGGGTCAGGAGGGCCGGCCGGGCCCCAGTCCCAGCGGACCGGCGGACCGCTGCTGTCGGCATCGGCGCTGGTGTCGGCGTCGGCGCTGGCGTGAGGGGCGACCCGGGAGCTCCAGTCCAGGTAAGAGGTCAGGGCGGCACGGAACTGCGGGTCGGCGGGCAGGCCGGCCTCGTCGGCGGCCAAGGTGGCCAGCGTGACCCAGCGGGCTCGCTGTCCCTCGGTGAAAGCCGTCGCGGCGGGGGCTGGCCGGCTCGCGGCGGCGGTGTCCTGCGCGGGGTGGAGCTGGGCGGGGGCGCCGAAGACCTCGGCTAGGAGGGCGGCTTCACGCCGCGGGTGCTCGGGGGTCATGCCGGCGAACAGCGGGGCCAGCAGGTCGTCGGCGGGGACGTGCTTCTCGTACAGCAGGCGGGTCATCCGGGTCAGCGCGGGCAGGCCGCCGGCCCATTCGAACAGGGTCGGCTCCGCGCCGGGTGCCCGGACGGGATCACGGAACCCGACGTACCAGTGCATGCCGCTGCAGAACGGCTTGTTCTGCGAGTGGCCGCAACGGCAGAGCGCGTAGTGCTCAGCTGACGCCCCCGCGGCCCGGGGCACGTCGGCTCCGGTCGAGTCGGCCAGCGGGACGCCGCCGGTGACCCGGTAGGGACCGTCCTGGGTGACCTCGATCGCGGCCTCGCGCCGACCGTGCCAGTCGGCTAGGCGGCGCGCCTCCTCGCCGTCGAAGGCCAGGCCCAGCGCACCGGACGGGCAATCGCGGACGGCCCGGACGATCTCGTCCATCCGGCCGCCGCTGGGCGCGACGAACGGCTCGGAGCTGGTGCGGAACACCGCGGCCAGCCGGTCGGTGCACAGGCCGGAGTGCTGGCAGATGCCCCGGTTGTCGAAGACGGTGACCTGCTGGCCCTCGTAGGTATCGCGCTGGTCGGGCACCCGGTGCGGGTCCTTGATCTCGGTGAAGCCATTCTGGGCGTGCGTGCCGTCGCAGAACGGCTTCAGCGCGGAGCCGCCGCACCGGCACAGCGCGAGCTGCGGCGGCCCCGGCCGCGTCTGCCCGAGGGGCGTCCGCACGGCCGGGACGTTGGTGACCAGGTACGGGC
>JALYVS010000712.1 GCA_030853115.1 Actinomycetota bacterium | reverse complement strand
GTCCGTCCCCCGTCGGCGACCAGGGCCGCCGCGTGCCCGCGCAGCCGGGCGGTGACCCGGCACCGCGGCGGGACGGCCGCGACCGACTCGGTGAACGTCTGACGCGGGCACGACGGCTCCCGGCACTCCCAGCGCCGCTTCACCCACCGCACCGCGATCGGGTCCTGGCCATGCCGCAGATCCGCCGGGCGCGTCGTGACATGCTCCTTTACCCGGGCCGATACGGTCCCGCAGCCAGGACACGCTGCCGCCCCCGGATCCGCCGTCACCACCCATACCGTCCGGCCGCCGCCGGCCTCGGCATCCACCTCCGCGACCTGCACGCCATCCAGCGCGAACAGCCGCGTCGCCATATCCTGAAGCACGTGCCCGTGGCTTTCTGGTGCCGTGTCAGGTTACGTTTGCCCGGGCGGCCGGCCCGCGACTCCGGGGCTGAATGCTGGTCACCGGAAATCCTGGGAGTGGTCCGCGGCGGTGCCCTGCCGGTCGCGGACGGGTAGCAGCAGGCGGAGGCTGCTGTCGGCGAACCAGTCGCCGAACCGGGCGGCACTCCAGCCCCGGTCACCGGTAAGGCGGCAGAACACGGCCGGGTCCATCAGTGCCCAGACGGTGTCGATCGCGGTGGCACGGTCTGCGCCATCGCGCAGCGGTGATCGCCGGAGCAGGCCGTCCACCAGCCAGGTGGCCATGACCTGGCGCTGCGTCATTAGCTGGGCGGCCACGGCGGCGATGTCCTCATCGACCCGGGCGGCCTCCAGGGCCGCCAGCGTCAGCCCGGCAGCGCGCTGAGCGGACTGTGCGAGCACCGCGGCGAACTCCGCGGCGAACTCCGCTGGCCCCGCGATGGACTCCGCCTGCGCGGCCCACCCGCGCGCCAGCATCGGCACCGGCTCGTCATCGCCCGCGATCGCCACATCGATCGCTGCCTTCAGCAACCGCGCTTTAGTCCCGAAGGCCAGCTCGACGGTGGGCCGCGCAACTCCCGCGCCGGCTGCCACTGCGCGCATCGTGGTCGCCGCGTACCCGCAGGCCAGGAACCGCTGGGCCGCAGCAGCGGTGATGCGGGCACGGGTACGGCGGGCCTGCTGCTCGCGGCGCGGCGAGCGGTAGCAGCGGGCCGCCCTGCCGTCCGCAGCCGGGTCCGGAGCGCCCATAATCGGCTATGGTACCGCCATAGCCAAATGAGGAGGCGACCGGTGATGACCGATCAGAGCGCACCTGCCGAACCAGGCGTCGAAGACACCGTGGCCCGGCCCGGTGGCGTGTCCTACCTGCGGATACCCTCACGGGACGTCGCACAGTCCGCCGAGTTCTACCGGGCCGTGTTCGGCTGGCGGCTGCGCGGCGACCCGCAAGAGCCCAGCTTCAGCGACGGCACCGGCCACGTCATCGGGCACTGGCGCACCGATCTGCCCGCCGCCGGGAACGCAGGCGTGCTTCCCTACATCTACGTCACCGACCTCGGCGACACGCTGCGCAAAGCAACCGAACGCGGTGCCGAGATCAGCACGCCGCCTTACCCGGAAGGAAACCTGCTGGTGGCAACCATCCGCGATCCAGCTGGCAACGTCATCGGCATCTGGCAGGACGGGCCGCACTGACCCGCCAGCACCCGGCCCTGGCACCGCCATGGACACGCGCAATCGCGGTGAAGCCCGTACCAGCGGCACAGCCCTGATCAAGCCCGGCACAGCCGCCGTCATGCCCTGCGATCCCTGGCCTGCTCCCGCGCTGGGAACAAGCCGGCACTGCCCCCAGTGTCCAGGTCCCGCAAGCGATCACCAGCCCGTGATACCGAGGTTGCCTGCCGCGGCACCAGTGATCATGCTTCCACGGGGAAACCATGATCTTGAGAGCCGCGGGCACTCACCAACCGGCACGCCGGCATACCAGCCCCGCCCGCGCACGACATAGCCCCAGCGCCCGCTGACAACACTCAGTCACCAGACGGCAACACAACCCCGCTCAAGTTCGAAGACCCTGAAGTGCGAGATTACCTGCTCGATCACCCAGCGGATCTTGTTGACCTGGGTGTTGAATTCCTTTTGCCAGCTGGTTAGCTCACCGGCAGCCGGTTTCTTGAAAGGAGTAATCATGTCGTTTCCGACGTAGCCCTTGTCGCCGATCCAGTTCTTCGGTTCGAGCGTCAGTAGCGCGCCGGATTCGCCCAGGCAGTGATT
>JALYVS010000711.1 GCA_030853115.1 Actinomycetota bacterium | reverse complement strand
GCGTCGGCGGGCTGGGTCGTGTCGGCGGCCTGGGTCGTGTCGGCGGGCTGGGTCGTGTCGGCGGGCTGGGCGGCGTCAGCGGGCCGGATGGCCTCGGCGGGCGGAGGTGCCCGGTGAGGCAGCGGGGCGACCAGGACCCCAGGCGCTTGGTAGCGAGGGGCCTCAGAGGCGTGAAGGGCTTGAGAGGCCTCAGAGTCCAGGGGGGGCTGTAGGGCCTGGGGGACCTGAGAGAACTCGGGGCGGGTGGCGTCGGGGCGGGTGGCGTCGGGGCGGCTGGCGTCGGGGTCGCTGTAGTAGAGGTTCCCGACGTCAACGTGCCCAGCGCCGGGATCGATGGTGTCGCGGGTCGAGAGCTCCTGCTGCAGCTGGGCGATAGCGACGTCACGGTCGCGCATGGCGCGGGCGATGAGATCCAGGGCTTCGTCCGTCACCTGGATGTTGTATCCCCACAGAGCCGTGGGCGGGCGCAGCAAGGCAATGTCGGGCGCGGAGACCGGGCCGAGATCAAGCGGCGCGTGATCGGGATGCTCTGCGGCCAGCTCGCCGCCACGGCCAGTAGCAGCGAGGAAGACGCCGCCGAGCACGGCGACGGCCGCGATAAGGAAGACAACGGGCACATACGAATCGTGCCATGCTCGACCCGTGATGTCGCTTCCATGGAGGGTCTCCGGCCGAATCTTGCTGCTAACCCCGGTCTCGACCGTCACCGAAGCGGTGGCGGCCGCCGCGGCCGGGGCCGACCTGGTCGACGTGGGCGACGAGGACGAGCTGATCCCGGCGATCAGAGACGCGGCCCGTGGCCTGCATATCTGCGGGCGGGTCGCGGGCGCAGACATCGTGCGCGATGCCGCTCTGGCGGCGCGTACCGGAGCTGGCTTGATGTGCCCGGACCCGGGTACCGCGAGCCGCGCGGTCCAGCGCGGGATCGCCGCGGACACCATCGTCGTCCCGGCCCCGCCCCCCGGGATACCAGCGGCGGTCAGGTCGGGCTGGGCGGCGCTGGCCGACGTGGACTGGGCGGGCCGTTCGCCCGCTGAGGTGGAAGCGGTCGCGGCGATATGCGCCTGGCTCGGCGCCAGCGTGATCCGCACCCGGCACGTCACCGGAGTCCGCCGTTGCGTCGACATGACCGAATCAATTCTCGGCCGCCGGCCTCCCGCCTGGACGCTGCGTGGGCTGGCTTAGGCGCCTAGGCGGTGACCGTTGTGCGCCTCGCGGATGATCGCTACCACCTCGTCAGGCTCATCGGCCACCCTGATCAGGGAGAACTCCGCCGGGCCGATGTTGGACCGGGCGAGCATCGTGTCCTGGAGCCAGGACAGCAGCCCGGACCAGTAGTCGCGGCCGACCAGCACGATCGGGAACTTGGTGATCTTGCCGGTGGCGACCAGGGTCAGCGCCTCGAACAGCTCGTCCATCGTGCCGAACCCGCCGGGCAGCACCACGAACGCCTGCGAGTACTTGATGAAGACCGTCTTCCTGATGAAGAAGTAACGGAACTCGAACCCGACCTCCACGTAGTCGTTCAAGCCCATCTCGGTCGGCAGCTCGATGCCAAGGCCTACCGAGACCCCGCCACTGTTGACCGCGCCCCGGTTGGCGGCCTCCATAATCCCCGGACCACCACCGGTGATCACCGCATAGCCGGCCTCGACCAGGCCGGAGGCGATGCGCTCGGCGGTCTGGTACTCCTGGCTGCCCCGGGCGGTCCGCGCCGAGCCAAAGACCGAGACCGCGGGCCCGAGCTCGGCCAGCAGGCCGAACCCCTCCACGAACTCGGCCTGGATCCGCAGCACCCGCCAGGGGTCGGTGTGCACCCAGTCGGCGGGCCCGCGCCGGTCTAGCAATCGCTGATCAGTGGTTGTCGCCGGTATCTGATCGCCGCGCAGCGTGACGGGCCCCTGGCGCCGGACCCGCCGATGCGGCTGTGAATTTCCGTTCATCGTGTACCTAAGGTAACCATCCCTGCCGGCTGCTACGCGCCGCCACGCGGTGATTTCAGCCCGCCGCCATCAGCGGTTCAACCAGCCCACGGGCCTACAGGGAACGCGCGGAACGGAGGACGCGGGAAACGGGGGACGCGGGAAACGGGGACGCGGGGAACGCGGGAACGCGGGAACGCGGGAACGCGGGAACGCGGGAACGCGGGAACGCGGGAACGCGGGAACGCGGGAACGCGGAACGAG
>JALYVS010000255.1 GCA_030853115.1 Actinomycetota bacterium | reverse complement strand
AGTCATCCGGACAAACATCAGGTAGAACATCCGTATTGTCACAAGCCCGCGATACTGCCAGCCCCTCGGCCACTTCCGCAGCCAAACTCGCAGGTCAGCCACCCATGTCCCTTTTTGGAACCCTACAAGCCAGGCTCATATCGGCGGGCAGCCGGTGACCGCCCACGAACAGCGCCGGGACCCGGGGCCCGGGTACGGGCGGGGCGGCGCCGTGCATCAGGCAGTAAAGCTCCGCCGCGACCTGCGCCAGCGTCGCCTGCGGATCGGCGGCGATCGCCACATCGGCCTGCCGCCCGGCCGCCGGGGCCACCACCGTCGCCGTCAGCCGCATGACCGTCCCCTCCGCCCCCCGGACTGGCCCCCATCGGAGGCAGCCACCCGCCCCCGGGGGTCGCCTCCCCTGCGCTTACTGCCTGAGTGAGGCGGCCAGCTGGGTATCGGTGTCGGTGAACGCCTTGACTGCCGCGTCCAGGTACTGGCCCATCCCGGTCAGGCCCTGCAGCATCCGGGTCGCCCCGGTGTGGAACTGGGCGTAGGACGCCTCGAAGTGCCTGCTGGAGGAGTCAGTCACGTAGCCGCCCGCGACCAGGTTGTCCACCAGGTGCTTGAGCCTGCCCAGGTCCGCCTCCATGGCCTGCTGTCCTGCCTGCAGCTGCCGGGCAGCGGACTGCATCTCCGCGTAGGTGACGTTGACGTTCGGCATGACTAGCCGTCCTTTCCCCGGTGTTCCGGGATCAGCGGGTCCACAACCGGTGGAACGCCCGCTGCCCCCGGCGGGTTCGGCGGGTAAGACAGCCGTAAGACAATCTGTGACGAGGAGTAACTATGTGACTGAACTTGCTGAGTGTTGTTCTTCAGGCAGCGATGAACGCGGCGGCTAGTATCCCGCGCCTGAAAACTGACGGGTTAAGTCTGTAGCCTGGCTGTATGTCACAGACTCAGACTGCCGGTCCGCTTCACCAGCATGAAAATCGTCTCGTTCTTCCTGATGAGAGGCTTGGGCAGGTCGCTGATCGTCTCGCTGGTCATGAATCACTACCTCCGGATTTCCGGTAGGAGCAGTTTGCCCCGGCGGCGGACCGTCAAAGCGCACTACGCTCGCTGGATGCCAGGCCGGCCGACTCCGGGAGGAAACAACGTGAGCGACGCGACCGAGTTCCTGCCCGATCTCGAACGCCGGAGGCTCCGTGCGCTGGTCAGCGCCGATATGGTCACGGCCGGCCCGCTGCACGCGGGGGATTACTGGCTCATCAACCCGCTCGGCGCGGAGATGACCAGGGGCGACTACCTCGGGGCCATCGCGTCGGGCCAGCTGAGATACCAGGTGTTCGAGCCCGTCTCGGAGATAGCGGTACTGGGCGGCACGGATCTCGCCGTCCTGCGCTACCAGGCCCGCATCAGCTTCGACGACGGCCCGGGCTTCGTCTGCTGGCACACCGACTGCTACCGCCTCCGCGACGAGACCTGGCAGGTCGCCTGGTCCCAGGCCACCACGATCGTCAGTGGCCGCCGCCCTTGATCGAATAGCTGACCGGCGCTCCGCCCAGGTGGGGTCGCCGGCACGGCACCGAGGTGACCGTACCGGGCAGCCCGGCGCCGTTGCCGAACTCCAGCAGCTCACCCTGCAGGCAGCAGTCTCCGGTCCGGACCTTATCCCAGGTCAGTACGGCCGGCTTGGTGACCGCGGCCGGCTTGGCGGCCTCCAGCATTGCGCCGCCGTACCCTGACCGTCCTTTTTTCCGGCCGAACGGGTGCGGCTGCGCGCCTACGAGCTCGCCGTCTGACTCGCGGGCGGCAGCGGGATCTGGACCGGCTGGTTGATCGCGGTGACATTCAATGTGGTGGTGACGGCCTGGCCCTTGACCGTCTCGTTCTCGATGACCTGCCGCATGTGGTGCTGGCCGTCGATCCACTCGTGGAAGCTGATGACGCTGTCGCCCAGCGTCTTCAGCTGCGCGCCGAGGACACCGCGGACGCCGGGGGACAGCGCGTTGATCGCGTCGGAGGCGCGGAAGGAGCCGGCGTATTCGGTGGTGGCCACCCCGTCGATCGTCGCCGTGCCCACCTCATGCGCGTTCTTGGCCACGGCGAACAACTGGGCCTGGTTGGTGAAGTTGTTGCTCTGCATGCTCTGGACCAGCCGGGCGAAGCTCGCGGACTTGCCCTTCAGGGCGGCCAGGCTGAACTTTATCCACGCCTTGCCGGCCGGGAGGCCGGGCTCGCTGAAGTACATGTCCGTACCGGTGAGGATCATCTTGATACCGGTGTTCCCCCCTTCCGCGGCGATGTGCATGTCCTCGCTCATGAGGGTCGGCGTCCGCTGGTACTGGAAGGTGCCCGTCTCGGACGACGCCTGGGAACCGGTTACCTGTACGTGCAGCGTGGTGGCGGCGGAGTTGATGTTCTGCGCCTGGGTCGCCGCCGTGAGCAGGGCACTGCCCGCCGAACCCGTGGCCGCCGAACCCGTGGCCGCCGAACCCGTGGCGGCCGCGGTGGTGCCGGTGCTGGCCGGCGTGCCGGTCGAGGAACCGCTGCCGCCGGAGGAACACGCGGCCAGCAGGGTCAGGGCGGCGGCGGACAGGCCAATGGCTGCGGGGCGCCGGAAAACGCCAGGTATCGGAGTCACCCAGAAAAGGTACAAGGTAAACCGGGTGACCGGGGCGACGGCAGCGAACTACTATTCCGCGCCTGAAATTCGGGCTAAATACTTTGCCAGTGAGTCGAGGATCTCGTCGGCGGTCTTGTTCCAGGTGAAGGGCCGGGGGTTCTGGTTCCAGTGCTGGATCCAGGCGCGGATGTCAGCTTCAAGGGCCTGCACGCTCTTGTGCACGCCGCGGCGGATCATCTGACCGGTCAAGAAGCCGAACCACCGCTCGACCTGGTTGATCCACGATGATCCGGTGGGCGTGAAGTGCAGGCGGAACCGGGGGTGGCGGGGCAGCCAGGCCTGGATGACGGGGGTCTTGTGGGTGGCGAGGTTGTCGCAGACCAGGTGCACCTCGAGCCCGGCAGGCACGTTCTTGTCGATCCGGGCCAGGAATTCCCTGAACTCCGCGGCCCGGTGGTGGCGGCGCAGCTGGGAGATCACGGTGCCGTCAGCGATATTGAACGCGGCGAACAGGTCGGTCGTGCCGTGCCGGACATAGTCGTGGCTGCGCCGCTCGGGACCCCGGGCATCATCGGCAGCCCGGCTGGGAGCGGTCCAGCGCCTGGATGCCGGACTTCTCATCCACGCACAGCACCACCGCGTTGTCCGGCGGATTGTGGTACAGGCCGGCGACATCGGCGACCTTCTCCACGAACAGCGGGTCGGTGGACAGCTTGAAGGTGCCGGCTAAGTGCGGCTTGATGTCGAACTTGCGCCAGATCCGCCCGATCGTGGACTTGCTCAGCCCGCTGCGCTCGGCCATCGAGGCCCGGGACCAGTGCGGCATCGGCCGGCATCTCCTCCAGCGTGGCGGTGATGACCCCTTCGACCTTGTCCAGCAGGACCGACGGCGGCCGGCCCGGCCGCGGCTCATCGACCAGCCCGTCCAGCCGCCGCGCGGCGAACCTGCTGCGCCATTTGCTTACCGTCGCCGGATCGACCCGCAGGTCCGCGGCGGCCTGCTTGTTCGTCGCCCCGTCCGCGCAGGCCAGCACGATCCTGGCCCGCAGCGCCAGCGCCTGCGCGGTGCTGGCCCGCCGCACCCACCGGGTCAGCTGATCACGCTCCTCGTTCGTCAGCACCAGCCGCGCCGCCGGCCGGCCCGGCCGGTCATGATCAGCCAGCCCCGCCAGGCCCTCTTCAGCGAACCGCCGCCGCCACTTGCGCACCGTCATCCGCGTCGAGGCCAGCTCCGCAGCCACCCGCGCCACGCCCGACCCCGGCTCCGCGCACGCCAGCACGATCCGCGCCCGCTCCGCCAGCCACGGCAGCCCGCCCTGGCGACCAGCGCACAAGCTCAGCACGATCCTCAGCGGCCAGCACTAAAAGTGCAGCAGTCTGCGACATACCAGCCAGGCTACAGACTTAACCAGCAAATTTCAGGCGCGGTATACTCGTCGTTGACCTGGGCCCTCACGGCGCGGTCCTTGCGGCCGCGGCACCGTCCAGCGTGAGCAGCAAGGACCGGTGCCCGCTATCGCGCGGGCCTGGCCGCTCGTACCGGGTCGCCGTGCCGGCCAGATTCCGCATCAGGTAGATGCGGACCGCCTGGGCAGCAGCCGGCGCACGGTCATCAGGGTCACTCAGCGCGGGGGCCAGGACGGCCGCGGCGTCCTGCATCCCGACGCAGGCCAGCACGTCGTGCACCTCGTAATTCGGGGTCAGGGTCCGGTCCTGGGGTGAATACCGCGTCCGGGACGGCCGCAGGTGCAGCGGCACGGCGTCCAGCCCGGCGGCAGTAACCGGGCCGGAGCGGCCGTAAGAATTCCAGTTGCCGCCGGCCAGAGCCAGTTCGCCGAGCCCGGCGAGCTCAGCTACACGGGTAGCCAGCCGGTCGGCCTGAGACCGCTGCTCCACGCCCGACCGCCAGGGCAGGTCCACGCTGCAGGCGCGCAGCAGCTGCGGCCAGCCGGGAACACGCACCAGCGCCTCGCACCAGGCGGGCTGCGCACCGCCGCCTGAAACCCAGGCCGGGCTGGCATCCTCGATCACCAGGCCGGCGCCGGTGGCCACCAGGACAGCCGGGTGGCTCACCGTGGCGGAGCCGGGACCGGGCGGCCCGAGCAGCGGCACCATGCCCAGCGTGTTCGCCGTCAGCCACAAATGAGCCCGCAGGCCCCCGGGAGCGCTAGCGGAGATCTCCTGGCCTAGCACGATGTGCGGCTGCCACGCCCGCAGCACGCTGACCGTCTCATCCCAGAACATCGCGGCATCCCAACGTTCCGCGCCGGCGCCGCCGGGACCGAAGTTCGCCACAGCGATCCGCAGCTCCGGCAAGATACCCCGTCCTGGCCTGCTCATCACTTGCTCACAGCAGCGACGGCGCGCACAAGGACCGCCGCCGGTGCCCGCGACACGACTGCCACGGCTGCGCCGGTGATGTCCGCCGACTGCTCGCATGCCAGCTGGCAGGACATCGCGCTGGCGTCACGGCCGGCGGTCACGGGGCCCGGGATCCGGGCCTGCGGCAGCGCGATCTCCGCTCCTGGAACGTGTCCTGGTATCCGGCGGCAGTACCCTCCAGGCCGCGGCGGATGGCTATCACCGCCGCCGTGCGCAGCGGTCCCCGGCCGCGCGGTCCTGCGATGCCAGCCTGCCAGCCGTTCCTCAAGCGGGCGAGCCCCAGCCCGGTGCAGCTCAGCGCGGTCACGTCGTGGTTACGCGCGGGGCGGCGAGCCTGGCACGGTCTTCCTGCTCGGCGAGGACGGCGCTGAGCTTAGCTTGCAGGTCAGCACGTACCGCAGGGACGGGATGCCGGGCGTCGAAGAACGCGATCGCGGTCTCGACCTGGCGGCGGTAGGCGGTCAGCTCGAACGTGGTGAGCGCGTGCAGGGGGTGCCGGGGCGGGTCAACTCGCGGCGCTGGGCCAGGGGCGTCGGCTGGCATCGGGGTCCTTTTCTGGCTGGGGTCGGGTATCCGGGCAGGACGTCCGGCGGGACATCTGAGCGTCTTCACGCAGGCGGGCGGGTGCGTTGTCCGGTGAGAAAGGGGACAGGTGCGGCCGTCTCTGGCTGCGATCCGGGGGAACCGTTCGCGGCACGGGTGCGGCGGCGCGCTGCCGCACCCGTCGTACCCGGGCAGAAGCCTTGCCCCCGGGTACCGCGATGGTGCTGCCGGGTTTCCCGCCGCCGCATGCCCGGTCACCGGGCGGTCTCTGCCGGGCCGGGGGGAGCTGCGGTGATCTGGTGCGCCCGGTGCCGGTCGGCCGCGAACAGCACGGCGCGGAGCACGGGGCCGTAGTCGTGGTGGAAGTAGCGGCCGAGCGCGGTGAGCATCTGGTCTGCGGTCCCTGCCGGGTTCTGCTCGCGCCAGGCTGCTACGGCGCCGCGGGCCCGGTTCAGGTCTGCGGGCCTGTCGTCGCGGAACCTCACCGGGTGCCCTGGCGTACCCGGCCGGCGCGGATGGCCGCGTTCCGCGCAGCGGCGGTGTCCCCGGGGCCGGCCTGGTAGTCCGCTGCGGTCCCCGGGCGCGAGCCCCCGGGGAGGGGATCGGTGAGCGTGCCACCCTTGCCGTCCTTGCGGCGCGCGGTGCACGCGCCGCCGGTCACGGCGAGGTGGCAGGCCAGCCCCCAGCGGAACTCGAGGCCGCCCAGGGGATTGGTGCCGGTTCCAGCCGCCCGTCTCATCCGGTCTGCCTCCTGCCATCGTGTCACCGTCGTGGTCTTACCGACAGCCAAGCGCGCGGGGCTGCCGGGCGGCAAGGAAGTTGGCAGAAGTTGACGGCTATTATCGGGCGTGGCCGTCGAGCTGCTGGACCGCGCGGCTGATGATCTGCCGGGCGTCCCGGCCGTAGCGGGCCGACTGCTGGAGCCGCTCGAAGACCCGGGCGTACAGGGCGATGTCACGCGGCTGGGTGATGGTCAAGCTGGCGGAGACCGTCTCGATGCGGACCCGCGCGTCGTCGAAGATCCAGAAGCTTCCCTGGGTGAGGCTGTGCCGTTCGCCCGCGGCGGGGATGATCCCGATCTGGACCCTGGGCAGTGACATGACGGCCAGCAGCCGGTCAAGCTGGCCTGCCATCACGCCGGCGCCGCCGACGCGGGTGCGCAGGACCTGCTCCTCCAAGATGACGCGGACCTGCCGGTCGCCCGTGTACAGGACGCGCTGGCGTTCCATCCGCGCCTCGACCGCCGAGTCCACGTCCCCGGCCAGGCCCATGAACCCGGTCCAGAACCTGAAGATCTCAGCGGCGTACCCGGCGGTGGTGAACAGGCCCGGGATGACGGTGGTCTCGTAGATCCGGAACAGCGACGTCTGCTGGTACAGCGGCACCGATGACTCTTGCAGGTGCCTGAGCCCGGCCTGCATCTGCCGCCGGTACTCGTGGTACATCGCCTCGATGTGCCGGGCGGTCGCGATCAGGTCCGGTACCTGGTCCGCGGCCCCGCAGGCCAGACACCAGGTGCGGATGTCGTCCTCAGACGGGCTGCGGGCCCCGTTCTCGATCTTGCTGACCTTCGTGAAATGCCAGCCCAGGGCGGCGGCAAGCGCCCGCCCGCTCAGGGCCGCGTCCTTGCGGATCTCGCGGAGGCGGGCACCCAGCGCTTCACGCGCCTGCTGAACGGGCGTAGTCAACTCAGGACGGCGTGTACTGGCCGTGCGGGACCGCGGCCCGCCAGGCCGCCTCGAACGCGCCCAGGCACCGGGCCACCAGCGCCGGATCGCGGGTCAGCTCGTAACCCTGGACCTCGCCGTCGCCGGACAGGTGGGTGAACACGACGGTCTCGCCGTCGAAGCTCCACAGGTCGTTGACGGGGAGGAGCACCGCGGATGCCCGCTGGCGCGGTAGCCACCGGACATCCTCCCCGGCCCTGACCAGCTCGTCTGCGTCCCGCCATTCGAACCGGATGTAGTCGGTTACCGGCTCGGAGACCACCCGCAGCCGGCGCAGGGTGCGGCCGGCGGCCCGGTGGGCTTGCATCATCTCGCGCCACGGCCGCCACCACTCGGCCTCCGCCGCAGGGTCCGGCGGCTCGCCCGCGAGCCACTTCCGGAACCTGCCGTGGTCGGCGGCGGCGTACACCTCGCGCATCTCCAGGTGCAGGGCCTGGCGGCTGAATCCGGCTATCAGGCCGTCGCGCTGCTCACGGCTGACCGTCTCCATGCGGCTCCTCTGGCGGCAGGTAGTTCATCAGGCGCTTCGGGATCTCCACGGCCATCTCGCCGTCCGGTATCCGCATCTGCCCCAGGGCCTCCGGGTCGGTGATGACGTAGCCCTGGACCACGTAGGTGTCCCGGTCGGTCGCGTACAGCGTCGGTGAGTCATTCGGGGTGCTGTCCTTGCCAAGGAAGGTTAGCTTCATGATCAGCCTCTCGGGTGCGATGTTGACAATGGTTGCCCGCCCCGCGTCCATCGTGAGCGCAGCCCGCGCACGCGTCAAGGCCGGAACGGAGCCGGACGCCAGCGGCTGACTCGTCCCCGTGCAGCCATCCCTGCAAGGCGGCGCACCATGGCGAAGACGCGGCGCGGTATGCGCGGGGCGGCGAGCCTTTCCCGGTCATGGTGCGGCGGGGCCGAGCGTGTGGAACTTCTCAGCCCGTGTGTGTCACCGGATTTAGCAATGGCCCAGCAGCAGCGGCGCGTGGCCCGTCGTATGCGCATTACAGCCTGCCGCTGCTCGCCTCGACAGGCACCAGTTCCGCGAGCCATGGCCCCGGTAACGCCTGCACGATGGCCCAGACGAATTTCCCGTCGCTGTCCTCGCCAGGGCACCAGCCCCAATGCTCGCTGACGGCCTCCACCAGCATCAGCCCGCGGCCGTTCTCGGCCTCATCGCTGGCATCCACGCGAACCGGAGGCTGCCGGCTGGCATCCCACACCAGAATAAGGAGCTGTACCGAGTCGGAAATCATCCACAGCCGTACAGGAGTAAGTATTCGGAAGTCGCGTGACGGGGGTCTGTGACGTCTACGGTGCCGTGGGCCGTTGGCTGCGACACGCTGGCGCGTGGTGCGTGATTTGCGTCTGCTGAGGGTGTTTGCTGTGCTGCGTGGCT